>NZ_BAAATE010000013.1:0-231082 GCF_039533245.1 Nonomuraea recticatena
CCCGCAGGAACAACTCCCACAACTCATCAGGCACCAGCCGTCGAAGGAACGCATCCACGAACGGTCTAACGATCAATCTCCAAATGAGTCACGGTCTTATGAGACACCGAGATGGCTATCCTTTGTGATCATTAAATGCGTCGCCGGTGGTCCGCGATTCTTCAACACCCGTACCAGTACGGGTGCCCTTGGCCACGGAGCGTGGAACCAAGCAGACGGTGAGACCGGCGGCCAGCAAGGCCGTCGTGCAGGCCGTGTTGAGGGCGGCTGGCAGGCTGATCAGCTCGCCGATGGCAGAGCCAGCGAGGGCGCCGGCCAGTGTCGCGACCGCTTCAGCGGTGAGGAATATGGCGCTCACGCGGCCGAGCAGAGCTGCCGGGCTGACCCGTTGCACCCATGTCTGCAGGGCGACCAGCACCGTAACGCCGGGAATTCCCAGCAGAACCGCGGCGATCAGCGCCACGGGTAGAGACGGGGCATTGAAGACGAGGAAGAAGGCGCCCGCGACCAGAGCCTGGCCGGCGGAGATCGTGGCCCGCGCGGAGAAGCGGTCGACGATCCTTCGGCTGATCGGGGCGCCAAGCAGGAAGCCGACGCTCAGCGCCGACAACAGCCAGCCGATCTGTGTGCTTCCTCCGAGGAAGGTGACCCCGAAGGGCACCAGCAAGGCCGTCAGCGCAGCGTTCGCTGCCAGATACACGCCGCTGGTGCTCACCAGGGCACGAATGGCAGGGGAGTGCCGGACGTGGCGCAGTCCGTCCTTCAAGTCAGCGAGTACGTGTTGAGGCGATCGCTCTTCGCGCGGGCGCGGCCGGGTGCACGCGATCGCGGCAGCGGATGCCAGATAGCCGAGGAGCGCGATGGAGATGACGGTGTCGATGCCGAAGACGGCATAGAGCAGACCGCCGAGCGGAGGCGCGCCCAGCCCGATGACGCCGGAGGTGAATGCACTCAAGGCGTTCGCGCTGCTGAGCAAGGGACCGGTGCCCACGACGGCGGGAGTGTGGGCCTGTGCCGCCGGGCGGAAGAGCACTGCCGCTACTCCTTTTCCGAGGACCGCCAGGTACAGGAGCCACAGGGTGTCGGGGCTGCGGGTGAAGAACACCAGGGAGATGGCTGAAGCATGGGCGATGTCCGTGAGGAGCATCAGCCGACGACGATCCCACCGGTCGGCGAGCACCCCGGCGAACGGTCCCAGCAGCAGGACCGGGAGGTACTCCACAGCCAAGGTAAGGCCGGTCACGAACACCGAGCCGGTCATCGTGTGTATGTGGGCCGGGATCGCGACGACCAGAAGGCCAGTGCCGAAGACGGTGACTGCTCGGGCGGCCCAGAGCAACCGGAAGTCACGCACTCGTAACGCGACTAGCAACACGTCCTCCTCGCGTTTTATTCTGTGAGGAGAAGATCAGTCGGAAACTATTCTGTCAAGATAGGCTCTTATGGATCATGTCGAACTGGGACGGCATCTGCGCTCCCGGCGCACCGCGTTGGGCCGCACCGTCGCCTCGGTCGCCATCGACGCTGGGTTGTCGGTGCCGTATGTGGCCAACTTGGAGAACGGCCGAGGCAATCCCACCCTCTCCGCGCTCAACCAGATCGCCCACGCGCTCGGCACCCGCCTGGCCGTCAGCCTCACCGACCCGGACACCGATCCAGCCGAACCGCCTCTCCCGCCGACGCTCGTCCGGCTCACCCAGACCCCCCACTTTCAAAGGACGGTCCGCAGACTGGCCGCTGTTCGCGAGGAGGAGTCGCACCAGATCCAGGCCCGACTGGTGGATGGGTTGGCGGCCGCCGCTCGCGGCCTCAAACGTGATGACATGTCCGAAGGCGACTGGCGCCGCCTCCTCGACTCCATGGTGCTCGTCCTCGCCTACCCCGTTGAATGACCATTGGCCATGCGGCCCGCCCGCCCCTCGTTCGCGCGGCGCTTCGCAGCGCCCCGTCGGGTTCTGGGCACATTTGGCTCCCGAGGCCAAGCCAGATCCCTGCTCCTGCTCGTCGGCGACTATCTGGACGACCGCGCGGGGAGAGGCGGGGGATGACGAACATCGGAACGAAAAGTCACGCTAAGCACCGCGCCGCCGAGCGGGGAGTTTTGGCACTTGCTTCATCGCTTTGACCTGCGCTTTTGTGGCTGTCGGGGGCGGTTTCCTCGGTGCCTGGCGTAACGGTTGGATCTTTGGGCTGAGGTTGTTGTCTGGGTCGCCCTACTTTCTGGGCTCATGCCAGTTGAGTTCTTGAGTGATGCCGAGGCGGCTTCGTATGGCCGGTTCGTGGGTGTTCCGTCGCGGGCGGAGCTGGAGCGGTTCTTCTTCCTGGACGACGCGGATCGGGCGCTGATCGCGGAGCGGCGTGGTACGCACAACCGATTGGGGTTCGCGTTGCAGGTGACGACGGCCCGGTTCAGGGGCCGGTTCCTGACCGATCCGCTGGAGGTGCCGGACGAGGTCGTGGTCTATCTCGCGGAGCAGCTGGGGATCGAGGACGTCTCGCAGGTCAAGCGATACGCCGAGCGGCGGACGACACCGTTCGAGCATCAGGAGGAGATCCGGAAGATCTATGGCTTGCGGGAGTTCGGGGCGGTCGAGGCCGAGTTCACGGCGTGGGTGGACGCCCGGGCGTGGTCGACCGGCGACGGCAAGAAGACGATCTTCCATGACGGGGTGGTGTGGCTGCGGGAGCGCAAGGTGCTGCTGCCGGGCGTCACGACGCTGGCCCGGCTGGTCGCGCGGGTGCGTGATGATGCGACCGATCGGCTGTATGACGCGCTGTACTACGTGATGACGCCGCGCCAGCGGGCCGTGATGGAGCTGCTGCTGGAGGTGCCGGGACGACCGGCGGGTGTCGGATCTGGAGCGGTGCCGGCAGGGCCCGTCGGTGCCGTCGGGCAAGAGCATGGAGAAGGCCCTGGACCGGGCGGCGGAGATCCTGTCGGCCGGGGCGGGCACGCTGACGATTCCGCCCGAAGTGCCCTACCGCAGGTTGGTGGACCTGGCCCGGTACGGGATGCAGGCGACCGCGACGCTGCTGCGCCGCCACGGCCCGTCCCGGCAGCTCGCCACCCTGCTGGCCACCGTCATCTACTTGGAGGGCAAGGCGGTCGACGACTGCCTGGACCTGCTCGACGTTTTGATGACCACGGAGCTGATCGGGAAGGCCGAGACCGCCACCAGCAAGGAACGCGCCCGCCAGCACCCCAAGCTCGCCAAGCACTCGGCGACGCTCGCCGCCGCGATCGACACCCTGTTGGAGACCTTGGAGTACGGCGAGGACCTGCGCCTGGACCAGCTGATGGAATCGATCGACGCGATCGTGCCACGCCGGCAACTGCGCGAGGCGGCCGACGCGGTGCTCGACATGGTGCCGCCGCCGGGCGCCGACCCCGACGGCGAGGTCCGGGCGCAGCTCGCGGCGAAGATCTCGACGGTGTCGGGGTTCCTCAAGACCCTCACCACGGTCATCGAGTTCGGCGCCACCGCCGAGGCCGAACGGGTGCTGGCGGCGATGAAGGAGCTGCCGCGGCTGCTGGACGGCTGCAAGAAGAAGGTGCTGCAGGCCGACGTCGACGCCGCCTTGGTGACCGGGTCGTGGCAGCGGCTGGTGTTCAAGACGATGCCCAATGGCAGCACCGTCGACAAGAACGCCTACGCGATGTGCGTGCTCACCCAGTTCCACAAGCACCTGCGGCGCCGAGACATCTATTCCGAGACCTCAACCCGCTGGAAGGACCCGCGCGGCCAGCTCCTGGACGGCCACCGGTGGGAGGCGGCCAAGGGGCCGGCGCTCACCGACCTGTCCCTGCCCGAAGTCCCCGGCCAGCTCCTGGCCGAGCACGCCCTCGTCCTGCACCAAGCGCTGCGAGATGTCGCCTCGCGGCTCGGCGAAGAAAGCGTCGGGGTCACGGTGGATGAGGAGGGTCGGCTGCACGTGGCGGCGCTGGCGGCGCTGCCCGAACCCTCCTCGCTGGTGGACCTGCGCAAGCGGGTCTCCGACGTGCTCCCGCGCGTCGACCTGCCCGAACTGCTGCTGGAGACCATGGACCGCCATCCGCGGTTCACCGCGGCGTTCGAGTCGGCCGGCGGCGGCGAGAGCAAGCTCGCCGACTTCACTACCTCGGTCGCCGCCTGCCTCACCGCCCAAGCCCTCAACATCGGATACGCGCCCGTCATCAAACCCGGCACGCCCGCCCTGGAACGGGCCCGGCTGTCGCACATCGCCCAGAACTACCTGTCGGACGAGACCTACACCGACGCCAACGGACCGCTCATCGACGCTCAAGGGCAGATCGGGTTCGCCGGCGCGCTCGGCGGAGGGCTGGTCGCCGCGATCGACGGGATGCGGTTCGTCGTCCCCCGTTCGGTCCATCTACACCCGCCCGAACAAGAAGTACTTCGGCCGCAAACGCGGCGTCACCTGGCTCAACATGATCAACGACCGGGGGGCCGGGCTGGGTGCGAAGGTCGTCACCGGCACCGTCCGCGACTCCCTCCACATGATCGACGTCGCCTTCCGGCGCGACGGCGGCGCCCGCCCCGAGGTCTTGGTCACCGACACCGGCTCCTACTCCGACATCGTCTTCGGCCTCGTCCACCTGCTCGGCATGCAGTACCGGCCCGCCCTGGCCGACATCCCCGATCAGAAAGGCTGGCGCATACAGAACACCGACTACGGGCCGCTGTCCCGGTTCGTGCGGGGCAAGGTCGACCTGGACAGGATCGCCCGGCACTGGCCCGACATCCTGCGCGTCGTCGTCTCGATCTACACCGGCGAGGTCCGCGCCCACGAAGTGCTGCGGATGATCCAGCGCGACGGCAACCCCACCCCGCTCGGCGACGCCATCGCCCACTACGGCCGGATCTTCAAAACCCTCCACATCCTCACCTACGCCGTCGAAGAGCCTTACCGGCGCGATATCAAGGGCGTCCGCAACCTGCAGGAAGGCCGCCACGCCCTCGCGAGCCGGATCTTCCACGGTAAGAAGGGCGAGCTGTACCAGCGGTACCACAAAGGCATGGAGGACCAGCTCGGCGCCCTCGGCCTGGTCCTCAACTGCGTCACCCTGTGGAACACCTTCTACATCGACGCCGCACTCGGCCAGCTCAAGGCCCAGGACTATCCCGTCCAAGAGGCGGACGTCGCACGGCTGTCGCCGTTCGTCCGCAAACACATCAACGTCACGGGCACCTACTCCTTCACCCGACCCGACCTCGGCCCCACCGGAGTCCGCCCGCTCCGCGACTCCGACCAACTCGACCCCGACGAGGAACTCTGATCAGCTGGCGGCGGGAATGTGGCCTCCTTCGGTAACGATGGAAGATCGTGACTCCATCTACTGGTGGCCTGCGGCTGGTGTCCGGGAGGGGCTCACGGCCCTCAGCCTCGGTCCGAGGCTGAGGGCCGCCGAGTTTTGCGGAAATCGCCGTCAAAGGTGTCGTTGAGTGGCACGGCGACGGCCAGGCGCGGCACCTATGCCGGGTCTCACCGAGCGAGGCCTGTGCGCAGGCCGACCCTCTCCTCTTGGTCGGCCGGATCGCGGGGTGGACGGCTCAGACGGAGAACGTGACGTCGGTGAGCTGCTCGGACACGGCCCACAGGCGCTGCTGGAGGGCCGTGTCGTGGGACTTCTTGCTGGAGGCGACCACCTCGGGGTATCCGCGGGTTCCGGCCAAGCCGTCGGGGCCGTAGTACTGGCCGCCGGTGACGGCGGGATCGGTGGCCGCCCGCAGGGTGGGCAGCGCTCCCATGGAGGCCGGCTGGCTGAACAGGGGCTGGAGCAGGTCTGCCCCCTTGCGCACCAGGCCGCTCAGGTTCTGCGAGAGTTCGGTGTCCGCCGTGCCGGGATGCGCGGCGGCGGCGATGGTGCTGTGGTGCGGGGCGAGGCGGCGCTGGAGTTCGTAGGTGAACATCAGGTTGGCCAGCTTGGCCTGCCCGTAGGCGGCGACCCGGTTGTAGGAGCGGTCGAACTGCAGGTCGTCGAAGTGGATGTCGGCCCGGATGCGGTGGCCGACGCTGCTGACGGTGACCACCCGGGAGCCGGGCACGGGCAGCATCAGGTCCAGCAGCAGGCCGGTGAGCGCGAAGTGCCCGAGGTGGTTGACCCCGAACTGCATGTCGAACCCGTCCTCGGTCTTCTGCCGGGGCGTGTACATCACGCCCGCGTTGTTGATGAGCAGGTCGATCTTCGGATGTGCCGCGTGCAGCTCATCGGCGGCCGCGCGTACCGACTTGAGAGAGGCGAGGTCCAGGCGCTGGAGGCTGAGCTTGGCGCCCGGGGCGCTCTCCCTGATGCGGGCGAGGGCCTGGCGGCCCTTGTCGAGGTTGCGTATGGCGAGGACGACGTGCGCGCCGTGCTCGGCCAGGGCCAGCGCGGTCTGCAGCCCGAGGCCGCTGTTGGCGCCCGTGACGACAGCGACCCTGCCGTCCTGGGCCGGGATGTCCTGTTCGGTCCACCGGTCGGTCGTGCTGGCCATGATCGACCTCCATAAAGTGAATCATAATTCACGTTATATGATGAAGCAGCATTCATCTTTCGTCAAATGATTCCGGAGGGCCCCATGACCTCATCCCGACCGCTGCGCGCCGACGCGGCCCGCAACCGCACCCGGATCATGACCGCGGCGCATCAGCAGATCACCGAGCATGGGCCCGAGGTGTCGATGGAGCAGATCGCCGCTGCCGCGGGCGTCGCGGTCGGCACCCTGTACAAGCACTTCCCGAACAAGAGCGACCTGGTCACAGCCGTGGTCGCCGCCTCGTTCGTAACACTCGCCGACGACGCCGAAGAGTGCCTGCAACGCGAGGGCCGAGGTTCACCTGCCATGGCGGAGCTCACCGGCTTCCTCAGGCGCCTGATGGACACCGTCGCCCACAACCGTGCCGTCAAAGCAGCCGCGGACGCGCTTGGCGCCGACCACGCAGCCCACCCCGCCATGCAGGAGGTGGAGACCCGCGTCACCCAGGCCCTCGGCCGGCTCATCGGCATTGCACAAGCCCAGGGCAGTCTGCGCGCCGACTTCACCCTTGACGACCTGTACTTGATGCTCTCCACCCTCCCCGCCGACCAGCCGCCCACCGCCCGCGCCCGATGGCTCGCCCTCCTGCTCACCGGGCTCACCTCCCGCTGACCGACCGCGCGGCAGGAGTACGCAGTGCTGTGCGCACACGACTCGGAGGCAGTGGGGTGCTGCCGTGTCCATGTATCTGCCGGTCCAGGTGGGCAAGGATCACCCGGCGCCGACCTCCATGGTGAATCCGTAGTAGGCGCGCAAGTGCGGGGCAGGGTGTCCTGGCGGCAGCGGCACACCGGTCAAAGGCGGAATCGTCACAGCCTCCCAGTCGACAGTCCGGGCCGAGCCTTCCACAAGAGCCATAGCGCCGATCTCCTCGCCTCGCGAGTAGGACGTAAGAGTGAGCGGGCCGACCAGGTCGTCGTGATTCGCCAACCAGTAGTCGCAGGCCCAGCGCAATTCCTCGGGATCGGTGATGACCAGTCGTAGCGTCGTGCATACCGAACCGCTCCACAGCTCCGTCTGGACCAGGTGGTAGTCGTAGGGAAAGAGCCCGTCCTCGTCCTCCGGATAGTCGCCTTCGCCGAACACTTCGGCCAGCGCCGCCAGACACGCCTTCGGCGTGGGCGCCTCGGGGTCCACCTGCAGGACGCCGCCGAGCAGTTCCTCCGCTTCCTCTCGCCGACGCGTGTTCGCGGCCTCGATCTCCCCCTCGTCGGCATCGGGCGCGATTGCAGCGATGTTCCGCCACGTGGCGATCTGAGTGACCAGCAGGCTCCCCAGTAGTGTGCGGGCCAGCGTGTCGTCGGGACGGGCGGCGACCGCGGCGCGCAGCCATGGCTCACCGGCCCAGACCGGCTCGTCCTCTGCAAGGGCGGCATCCGGGAGCAGGCCCATCAACCGCCCGTACTCCCGCGCGGCCTCGGCCTCGCCGTCATGCGCCATCGCCCGCAATGCGGCCACCCGCTCGGAAATGATCACCATGCTGGAGCAGACTAGCGTCCGCTGCTCACCAACACATCCCATCGGCGAATTGCCGACCAAGCGCACCAGACCATGCTTCATACGGCTTCCACCGGCAGGAAGTGGCCCAGCTCCACGCCGAGGTGGCTGACCGCCCCCACGTGATCATCCTTGACGTGGCCAGCCCCATGCGCGGCGTCGCGTCCGTCGTGGTGCCGCGCGGCGAGGTGTTCATCGACCCTGGCACCCGCGACGTCGTGCTTACCCGGGTGGTCGGCGGCATGCAGCGCCACATCCGTTGGACATGGCGGGAGGCGGCCACCACGGGCGAGGTTCTGGTGATGGCCGCGCACGCGACCCGCGACGAGCCCGACCCCGATCAGGTGCAGAAGCTCGCCACCCTGATGGCCGACCCCATGTAGTCGGCGTACGCGGCCATACCAGCTGCGCCTCTGCTGCGGGGGTGCAGGTGGGCCAGGACCTGGAAGTCGCCAGTTGCGGGCAAGCTGCTGGCGCAGGTACACGCTTTGGCGTGGGGTCAGCGGATCGAGCATCAACCGCCACCCCCGCCCTTGCCGCTGGAGCCGAAGCCGCCGCGCACGATGGTCCGGCCGGAGCGGGTGCTGATCCCGACGTCCTTCCGTCGGATGGTGGTCGCTCCGTGGACGCGGCCGCCCGAGTGGGAGCTCATCGTCGACGCCCGTGAGGAGATACAGCCGGAAGGCGGCAGATCCGTACCTTCATGTCGCGCCGTCCTCGGCCTCGCCCTTGGTATCCATCTCCATGCCTTCCGGCGCGGCTGCAGACTCCGCACGCATCTCATCCAACCGTGCGCTTGCCAACGCCTCCGCAGGGCTGAAATAGCCGTCGCCGGTGAAGGTCGCATGGTGAAACCGGCCGTTGCGGGAGAAGTTCGCATAGTCGAATCCGACGTCGCCGGAGAAGGTTGCAGAGCTGAACCGGGCATGGCCGGAGAAGGTCGCGTGGTCGAACCAGGCGTCGCCGGAGAAGGTCGCATGGCCGAACCGGGCATCGCTGGAGAAGGTCGCATGGCCGAACCAGGCGTCGCTGGAGAAGGTCGCATGCCGAACCAGGCGTGGCCGGAGAAGGCAGCCCCGCCGAACCAGGCGTGGCCGGAGAAGGTCGCGTGGTCGAATCCGGCGTCGCCGGAGAAGGTCGCCTGGCCGAACCGGGCGTCGCTCACTCGGCAGTTCCGGAAGTCGAAATCGAGGAGAGTGGCGCCGGTCAGGTCAAGGCGCACACCGGGCCAGAACCGCAAGTTGGTCGCAGCGGGGCGTTGCCACCAGCGGCGTACGGGGGGCAGTTCGTAGCGCAGGTGAGCGGCGAGGATGCGCTGGGCGGTGAGGCGCACCTGACGTTCCTCGTGAGGATCTCCCCCCATGGCGGTGGGGGCTTGACCGTCCTTTCGCGCTGCGCGCTGCACGGCGCGGATTCTATTACCTCGGCTGTCTTCACGCGGTGGGGCGAAGGGCATGCGCAGGTAGGCGCAGATCACATCCACGATCGTCTGCCGCAGTACGGGGGTGTCCTGGGCCAGGCGTTCCAACGCGTGTAGCCCACCGAGCCGGACCGCGGCCTTGTCGTGGCCGAGCTGCTCGACTGCCTTGGTGTAAAGCTCGGTCACGCGTCGTTCGGTGGCATCGTGTTTGGCCGCGTCCGCTACGACCTCTGTGTGCCGCTGGCGACGAAAGGCCAGAGCCAGGGTGATGGCTGCGCCCACCCCTGCGCCGGCGGCAAGGGCGGTGCGGAGGATTTCGTTGCGCGCGCTGGCGGCCACGGCCGGGTCGGTGATCGGGGGCAGGTTGGCTACCACGGGGAGGCCAGTGAGCAGCCACCAGGCCACTCCCGCCGCCGACGCTCCTACGGCGAGTGCGGCCAGCGTGATCCACCAGGCTGCCGCGCGAGGCTGACGAGACATGGTGGGGGCCGTGGGGGCCACGTCCGGGTCCGGGATACGGGATACGGGAGCGGGAGAGCCAGCGAGGTCTCATGCACGCCATCACAACCCAGAGTGCGCGCCTGGCCTACCGGAGTCACCAAGTCGAGATCTTGGAGCGACGTCAATCGCGGGTTTGGAAGTTTGCTTTCCGCCGTGTCCTGGCCGCCGCGTGATCTTGCGCTGGGGTGTTAGCAAGTTCTCGCCCGCCGTTGGGTCGGATCGGTGAGCCGGACGTGGACGGCGACTCGGAACGGTGAGCGGACGTGAGCTCGCGCGCCGCGGCGCGAGACGGTCAAGGGCCGAACCCTCGAGGGGGCACCTGACCGCAGACGGGCCCGCTCCGCAGGGGCCGACCGGCGAGCCGGGGGCTCGCCGGTCGGTGCCGCGGTGCCCGCGGGTCGCCGAGCGTGGAAGTTCGGCGCGCATCAGTGGTGTCCGTGGGTGGGGCACCGCACCAGCTGAGGGCTGACATGGGCATGGTCGATTCCGGTCAAGGGCGCAGTCCATGGCATGGGCTCCTGCCATCAGTGGCCGGCCAGGGTCACCGGCCCCGTATTTCGGATCACTCAGCCTCGCAGGCACGGTCCTCCCTCACCGAAACACGGAACCGGCGCCCCCGGCAGGGGGCGCTGACGGAAGGAGCGACGCCATGAACCTCACCCTCGACATCCCCCTCTACGCCACCGACCTCACCGCCTGCATCCGCTGCGGCACCGGCTCGACCCTCGCGGACATGGTCACCACCACCGACCACAAGCGGATCTGCCTGGCCTGCGTCGGCCAGGCGGTGGAGCAGCACCGCCTGAACTCGGCGACCGACCTGCAGCCGGTCTTCTAGCCGCCGCTGGCGGGGGCTTCGGCCCCGCCGCCGCTCTCCCAGATCCGTGTTCGGCCCTTTCCCTCACTCACCTCTCGGAGGACCTCATGAACGAGCCCATCGTCACCATCATCGGCAACCTCGTCGCCGACCCTGAGATCCGCTTCACCACCAGCGGCCAGCCCGTCGCCTCCTTCCGGGTGGCCTCCACTCCCCGCTTCTTCGACCGGCAGGCGAACGAGTGGCGCGACGGCGAGACCCTCTTCCTCCAGTGCAGCGTCTGGCGCGACCAGGCCGAGAACGTCGTCGAGAGCCTGAGGCGAGGAGCGCGGGTCATCGTCTACGGACGCCTCAAGTCCCGCACCTACACGACCAAGGAAGGCGACAAGCGCACCGTGCACGAGATGGAGGTCGACGAGGTCGCTCCTTCCCTGCGCAGCGCCCGTGCCCGGGTGACCAAGGTGACCCGCGATCAGCCCGCCCCGGCTTCGGCCGAGGCTCAGGACGTGCCCGCGATGGCGGGAGTCGCCGCCAGCGACGCGCCTGACTTCTGATCCACCCCAAGGGGCGGGCCGACCCGCGGCCCGCCCCTTACGCGGGGCTGCGAGAAGGCAGCTCCCTGGTGACTCCCACCCTGGGCAGCCGCGCCCGGATCGAGCCGCTGCTGCGCCCGAGTTGCTCGGCCAGCCCGCCGATGCTGGCCTCGGGCAGCGCCGCCAGCTCCTTCAGCCGCTGGTCGTCTTCTGCCGTCCACGGCTGGCTGGCGTTGGGGTGCTCGATCCGCCGCTCCTCCAGCGGTCTGACCGATCGCGATCCGGGCTCCTTGAGCGCGGCCGCGCCAGAGGTGAGCAGCTGCAGGACGAGCGCCAGGTCTCCGACGGGCAGCGTGCCGCGCATCTCGGCGATCTGCTCGCCGTTGGCGTCAGCGCCGCGCACCTCCACCTCGTAACCGTCCTGGACGGCTGTCACCTGGAGGTCGTAGGTGCGCTCGTCCTGATTGACCTGCAGGTGCAACTGGGATACCGCCACCGGTTTCTCCTCTTCCTCGGGGGGTCAGTCAAAGATCCGTTCGATGACCGCTTCCAACTCGGCCTGGCCGGCGCGGAAGTAGCGGGCGGTGGTGTCGAGCTTGGCGTGGCCGAGCAGCGCCTGGACCTGAGCGGAGTCGGCACCGCCCTGGCGAAGCCGGGTGGCGTAGGTATGCCGCAGGACATGAGGGCGCAGCCCTTTCAGCCCGGCCTGCTCGCCGGTGGCGAGCACCACCTGGGTGATGCCGGAGACCGACAGCGGGCCACGCTGCCCCGACCACAGCGGGCCGGGATCGGTGCCGCGCTCCAGCAGCCAGTCCGCCAGCCGCTCACGCGCCGGCGCGGGCAGCGGCACGGTGCGGACCTGGTCGCCCTTGCCGTGCAGGCGGACCGAGCCGGTTCGCGCGGTGAGGGCCAGGTCCTGGAGATCGAGCAGGCTCTCCTCGGCTCGGGCGCCGCTGTGCAGCAGCAGGAAGATGATGGCCGCGTCGCGTGCGCCGCGGCGTACGGCGGCGCGCTCGAGCGCGCCCTGCTGCTGCGGGGTGAGCGCGTCGGGTTCGCCGGGGCGTGGCACCGTGGCGGTCTTGACCTTGATGCGCAGCTGGGCGGCGTGCTCGTACATCAGCGTGATCGCGGCCCGGGCCTGGTTGACCGTGCTGGGGCTGGCCTTCTGCTCACGCAGCAGATGCCGTCGCCAGGCGGTCACCGCGGCCTCGGCGCCGACGACGTCGTCGAAGGCGTCGGGATGTTCGGCGCGTGTTCGGTGAGCCAGGCGACGTAGGCGGCGCACTGGCGCCGGTAGGCCTTGACGGTGTGCCGGCTGAGCTTGCACCGATCGAGATGACGTTCGATCGCCGCCAGCGCGAGCCCCGCCTTCGCGGTCATGGTCGGTCGGTCGGGGTGCTGTCCGTGCAGCGCGATGACGGTGCCGCTCATCCGACGCGCACCCTTCCTGTTATCCACTGAGTCTGCCCCGGGGTTTCTCCCGGGCGAGAACCCCTTTATCCACTGAGAGCGATCGAGAACTCAACGGATAAGAGACATTATCCGCTGAGCTGAACCTGGTCCCGCAAACGTGCCGCGGCCGGTCCGCCATGAAGGCCGCAGCCATCGAGGTGGTGGAGGCGCTGCGCTGCGATGAGGGCAGGTACTGGGCCTACACCTGTCAGAGCGCGGCGTGCTGCCCCGTGGCAGGCCACCCCTACAGCGTGAGCGACAGCCGCTTCGCCGCGGCCGCCGTTGCCGCCGGCATGGTCGCCCTGCCCAGCCGCGCCGCCCTTCTCGATCTCATCGCTCCAGTAGACGGCCCCGCACGCGAGGAGATGGTCGTGGCCACCACCCGAGCCGAAGCTCAGGCCGCCGCTCTGCTGGCCGAGATCGAAGACGACCGCTACTGGATTGATGAAGCGCTCTTCCACCTCGACCGCTGCCTACAGCACCTCTGCGAGGGACAGGCGATCCCCACCGAGGCGCTGGCCACCCTCGGCGTCCTGATCACCAGCATCACGATCCGGGACCTGACCTTCGCGATCAGCTTCAGCCGATACAGCCACAAGCGCGCCCGCCAGCTGTGGGTGGAGATGACCCGCCGCCTGGACCCTGACTACGTTCCCGCGGCCGCCGGCAACTTGGCGCTCTACGCCTGCCACAGGGGCGAGGGCGTGCTGGCCCGCGCCGCAGCCGAACGCGCTCTCGCCCTCACACCGACCTACAGCCTCGCCCACCTGGTGATGGCTGCTCTGGACACGGATGTGCCTATCGAGAAGCTGGCGCGCATCGACTTTGCCGAGATCGCCCAGCTCGTCCGCGAGGACCTGGACGCGCATCCCGCCTCCGCTCGGCCCATCCTTGCCGCGCGCTGAATGTCACCAGGCAACGTGCCAACTCGGCGCGCCCGGGAGGACCTGCCTCGCCCCTCCTCCCCCTTTCATCCGACCCGGAGCTGTCGCCCCGGGTCTTCGTCATCTCTGGAGAAAACCATGATCGAATTTCCGGCGCCCGCCTCCCCGAGCGAGTCCTTCCCGGTCGTGATCGGCGACACCATCGACGCCATCGCGCTCGTGCCGCACATGCTCGACCGCTCCCCCGACGACAGCTTGGTGGTGATGGCCCTGACCGGTCAGCGAGTGGAGGGCCTGATCCGCTACGAGCTGCCCGACACCTCCGAGTCCATCCCCGACCTGGCCGCCCACTGCGTCCGCACCCTGAGAGAGCGCGCCGCCCGGGAGGTGATCCTGATCGGCTACGGGACGGGCTGGCCGGTGACACCGGTCGTCGACGGCGTCCACACCGCCCTGGAAGCCGCGCACGTCAAGGTCCGTGACGCCGTGCGCCGCCACGACGGTCGCTTCTGGTCCTACACCCGTCCCGAGGCCTGGCCGTTCGAAGGGCACCCCCTCAGCGAGAGCGAATGCGCACTCCGCGCAGCCGCCGTCGTCTGCCAGCTCCCCGCCGCCAACGGCCCGGACCCCGAAGACGTCCGCCAGGCGACAACCCGCGCCTGGAGCCGGGCCCACAGCATGCTCACCACGGTGGACGACCGATACTGGCTGCGGGAGGGCCGAAGCCAGGTCACCCAGTGCCTAGAGCTGCTGCAGCGCGGCCTCCCGATCGACGCTGACCGGCTCGCCTGGCTGGGCGTGCTGCTCACCAGCCACGCCGTACGCGACCTCGCCGGCGTCGTCGCCGCCCGGTACGGCCAGGACCTAGCCGCCCTGCTCTGGATGGAAAGCTCCGCAGACTGCAGCCGGACTACCTCCCCGGGGCCGTGTTCAACCTTGCCGTCCAGGCCGCCATGGCAGACCAGGTCGTCCTCGCGCGGGCAGCCGCCGATCAGGCGCTGGAGATCGACCCGCACTGCACCTGCGCACGCGCACTGCTGTGTCTGCTCGACATCGGCGCCCGGCCGCAGTCGATACGCGAAGCTTTCGATCCCGCCACCTGCGAGAGCGTCCTGCGCGCGGCCGAGCCCCGCCCACCCGGCAGACCGGCTGGAAACCCGGCCCCATCGCCGGCTACACCGCCGCCGCGCTGCCCCTGTTCGCTCACGCCCGCGCCGTCTTGGCCGCCGCTGTCGCAGCCGACCGGACCGCAGGCGCCACCTGGGACGAGATCGCCGCAGTTCTGGATGTTAGCCCTGACACCGCCACCCGTCGCTACCGCACCTGAACAGTGGACCGCCGAGAGTAACCTCGGGCTGGCTCCAGCGGGTTGAGTGCCTTCCAGGTCCAGCACCAAGCGACTGACCTGCCGGCGAAGGGCAGGCTCCCCCCAGGTGGGGCGACGGTTGGCCTCTCCCGAGGCATCGACGCCGACCAGGACCGACACCGGCACCTGGTGTCAAGCTCACCCCCGTTTCGGCCCGTCAGGCCCGTGGACGTAACCGGAGGCGCCCAGGAGCGGCGCCCCCTGGGTGCCGACCTGATCGTGGATGAAGGGCAGGTAGGCCCTTAAGAACGCCCCATCTTCCAACAGTTCTCCGAGTTGGCCCGGTTCGAACTCCGCCGAAACGAGCGGAACCTCACGATTCAGGGCGCGAGGGCCGACGAGCACCAAGATCCTGCCGCGGGTGCCCGTTGCCGGCAGAGCTTCAGACCAAGCCGCAGGGATGTCGAGCGCTCCCAGATACAGGTGGCCGGGCGGCTCATCTTCCCTAGACGACTCGGCGACCCGTATGGCCACCCAGTTCGGAGCGAGACTGCTCTGATACCCCTGCACGAGCCGCACCGACCAGCCAGGTTTGACGGTTGCCTCCGTGAAGCGTTCGCTGAATCCGGCGGGGAGCCAGAAAACCCGCTCCAGCTCCGACAGCCACGGTGCCGCACCACGACCGCGATCCTCGGCCACCTCGACGTTGATCAGCAAGGCCGGTTCGGCGACTTGCGGGTCGAGGCCGAGATCGGCCGGCAGCATGACCGACCGGGGAGTGACGGCGAACGTGCCTTCCAACAGAGACTGGTCGCGTAGACACATCGTGGTATGATCGGGCGCGCTCGAGAGGTCTTTCTGGTTCACCCAGAGCAGCTGGGACGGTGCGCAGCGCGCGTGGTTGCGGCGAAGCTCGAGCAGCTTGGTCGCTGGGCTGAGGTCGGGGTCGTAGCTGGCGACGACGAGTTGGATGGTGATGTCCTCGGCGCTGGCGTCACCAGGGTCCCCGCAGGTGTAGCACTCGGATACCCAGTTGCGCAGGCCAGCGAGCAAAAACTCTTTGTCCTCGGCCTCCTCGTGCGGAACGCCCCGCCGCCCCTCCCCTGCGAGGAATCGCTCCACGTCATCGGCGAAGATGAAGCGGCAGCCATCACGAATAGCAGTGAGGGCCTCCTGGTACTTCTCGCCCGTCCGCTTGATACGGTCGCGGACCTCGCGGCCGAGATCGCGGTTGTCGTGCGGCATGTCTCATCCCAGTCCGGCGGCTGGCCGTCCACGCCTGGCCCCGCCTGGTTGAGTCCGCAGACGCACGTTGGCGCCAAGCTCAATGGAACGGGGGATAATCGCTCGTCGTCATCGCCACTACCCTGGGATGGTGTGTCGTCCCGCGTGGTGGGACAGCCCAGAGTCCCCGCGTACGGGGGCTGGAGCGCCAGCACCTGCAACCTACACCAGCGGCGAACGCGCATGTACGCAGAGAGCCGCTACATCATCATTCTGAATGGCAACTCACGCCTGGAAGTGCACCCACCGGCCGACCAGCCCCGCGTCTGCATGGCGGGGCCTGCCCCTCCTGCGGCTGCAGACTGCGTTCACGCTTCGGCGAAGCTAGATCAATTACTCGGCTGCGGGGTTCAGCAACAACCTCTCAGCCGCGTCGTGAAGCATCAGGACGCTGGCGGAGGAGAGCGGCTCGGGTAGGCGGGCCTGGTCGACTCCGAGACTGTGCAGGTATCTGATGTAGGCCAGACGTCGCCGGATCTCGGCGGGGGGCAGTGGCATGGGGGCGCCTTCCGCTCGCGCGCATCGCTCTCGAGAAGGCAGAGTATCGGGGCGTACCTCATCGGATGGGTCCTGACGTCAGCACACCTGCGGCCGCAGTGGAGGCGCGTAGTTGCTGAAGGTCGGGGATGTGGTTGTAGAGGGTGCCGACCGAGACGCCGAGCAGCTTGGCAATCGTAGCGGCGCTCGGGGTAGGACACGGGTGTCGACGACCGTCAGGACCCGTTCGCCGAGCCGCCCTGGTGGCGTCACCCTCGCCTCGGCGATGAGGACTACCTCCAGGAGCTGCTGCTGTACGGCGACGACACCCCACTCGACGTGCCTGCGACGACGGGCTGATCCACGTTGTGGCGAGCCGAAGCGAGCCCGCCCACCACGCTGTCCTGCCGAGGTCGTCCGGGGGATCAACCGTCAGGTGGCGGCGATGGTGGCCTGGAGTGCGACGTCCAGGGGGGTGGCGGTCAGGCCGAAGGTGTTCCCGAACGCTGAGGAGTCGACGACGAAGGGGCGGTCGAACTGGTAGCGGGTCTCTTTCAGCTCGCGGATGACGGGGTTGGTCAGCTCGAGCGCGAGCAGGATCGGCGCCGGGGGGCGGTTGAGGCGTGGCGCCGATGCGCCGGCGAGTTCGCACAGCCGCCCGGCCAGCGCGCGGGCCGTCAGCGCCGGGTTGGTCGGGGTGTGCCAGGCGCGGCCCCAGGCGCGCTCGTCGGTGGCGGCGATGGCCATTGCGGCGGCCACGTCGGGCAGGTAGGTCCACGAGTGGGGCTGGTCGGCGTCGCCGAGGAAGGAGGTGCGCTTGCCGGCGAGCAGCGAAGGCACGAAGCGGGTGCCGACCGGGGTCTGGTCGCTGGCGCCGGGACCGAAGTAGTCGGAGCTGCGGACCTCGGTGACGCGAGCGCGGCCCGCCTGATGCGCGGCCAGCGCGTCGGTCCACATCTGGGTACGGACACGGGCCTTGACGCCGGCGGGGTTAAGGGGGAGATCCTCGGTCATCGGCGTGCTCACGGGGCCGTAGGCGTAGAGGTTGCCGGCGGTGACGAGCACCGCGCCGGTGGCCTCGGCGGCGGAGAGCAACGCGGCGGCCAGGGGCGGCCAGTCCTGGGCCCAGCGGGTGTAGGCGGGACCTGCGCAGTTGTGCAGGGCGTCGGCGCCTTTGACGATCCGGATGAGCTGCTCGCGGTCGTTGAGGTCGGCCGCGACGGACTCCACCCCGGCGAGGGCCGTGCCGGACCTGGTGATCACGACGACCTCGTGCCCTTGCGTGAGCAGATGCTCGGCAAGGTGCCTGCCGACCTGTCCTGCACCTGCGATGACGTGCCTGCCCATGGTGGCTCCTCTCGTGGATACTGCCGCTCTCTTCTGAGAGCAATGCTCTCTCAACGAGTCGTACAAATCAAGAGCAGTGCTCTCAATTTAGGACGCCGATCTGTCCGACGGCGTGACGAACCTTCTGCTACGGCATTCCAAAGCTGATGATCTTCCCTAGCAACCGTCATAGCGCGCAGCGACAGGAGAAGGTCAGTGAGCCGCGACACACGTGTCAGTAGCAGAGTGTGATCAGACAGGTCGGGAGGAGGGACTGTAAAAACAACGGCTCTGTCTCTCACTGGACAGACCCATGATCTCGCATGCCTGACGCGGCGCCGCGAAGGCCACCAGATCGCGCGGCCAGCGCCGGTTCACAGGACGGCAATCCACGACCACCCCCGCACCGTCTCGCCGCCGGACGAAGTAGTCCGGCCGGCGCATGGGAGTGCGACTTGCCGTCCTGCATCGTCCAGAACAGCCAGAACAGTTGGGAGGAGATGCCGGTCACTGTTGGACGACAGGATCGTGACAGCGCTTCGCGACAAGAAGTGTCAGTACCGCTATGTGATGGGCAGTCCGGTGACGGGGTCGAGTAGCTCCAGCCGCTGCACGATGGTCTCGCGAACCCCTTGATCAAGCTGGGCCGCTACCCGGTGTTGCCCGTCACCGTAGAGCCACGCGCTGTCGGGCTCACTGAGCTGGATGCCGGCGTCGAGGCCGACGAGCAGGACGATCGCGGTCCGTTCCCTGTCATCGAGATCCTCGTGTTCGTCATGGACGCGATCCATGACGAAGTCCCCGATGTCCTCACCCGGGATGCCAGTCACGTGGGCCTGGCGGACGAGGTGAACCGCGATCGCGGCGGCCTGGCGCCAGTCCACCTGGTGATGCCAGCAACAGGTGCGAGGGCGTTGGCGGGGAACCAGCCAGGGAGCCACGCAGCGGATCCGGCGCACCACCCAGACCTTCGGGCCGATCATGCATGCGGGGTCGCGGAGTTCTCTGGGGATGGGCAGGCTGGTGACCATCACCACCTCATACACCCAGCGCTCGATCCACTGTGCGGGCGTCGACATGAGTACCACCATCTCCTCTGCGGTGGGAGGCATGGACACCAGGGGATCACCGCGCGGCCGGGTCGGCCGCGGCGAGCGCGCTGTCGGCGTCGTGGTCGCGGAGCATGCGCAACAGCCGGCCAGGCACGGGTGTCCTGCGAGGGACTTCATTTCGCCACGCCAACTCACCCCCGCCCGACCAGGCACCCGCCACCCGGCTGGACCTGGAACCGCGTGTCCTGTTCGGAGCCTCACCCGCCCCCTGATGGCGGCGAAATGCACTCGCTCGTTCCATCGGGGGCCCGCTAGTGTCGCCCGGATGAGCAACGTTTCTCTGCCTCTGCTCTGGCTGTCGGGGCCTACGGGTGTCGGGAAGTCCACGGTTGGCTGGGAGGTGTTTGCGCAGCTGAGTCGTGCTGGCGTCAAGACGGCGTTTGTCGACGCTGACCAGATCAGCCTGTGCTACCCCATGCCAGAGGGCGTGACGCATCGCCTTCGCGCGCGGAATCTGGCTGCGATGTGGCCGAATTTCCGGCAGGAAGGGGTGAGGTTGTTCCGCTTTGACGGACACCGTTGGTGTGGTGGTCAAGCCGCGATGGCGGCCTCGTAGGCGGCCGGACTACGGTAGCCGAGGCTGCTGTGGAGCCGATGCAGGTTGTACCAGCTCTCGATGAACTCAAAGATCCCGCTGCGAGCGGCAGCCCGGCTCGGCCAGGCACGCCCGGCCGGCAGCTCACCCTTCAACGTCGCGAAAAACGACTCGGCCAGAGCGTTGTCCCAGCACTGACCGGTGCGACCGACTGACAGACGGACGCCCAGCCGCTCGGCCAGCTGGGCGTAGCCGGCGCTGGTGTACTGACAGCCACGATCCGAATGGAAAATTACCGACCCGGCGGGACGGCGACGCGAGCACGCCATCTGCAGCGCCTCGACCACCAGCTCAGTGCGCAGATGGTCGGCGGTAGCCCAGCCGACCACCCGGCGTGAAGCGATGTCGATCACGGTCGCCAGATACAACCAGCCTTCATCGGTCGGGATGTAGGTGATGTCGCCGCACCAGCGGGTATCGACCGCGGCCGCGTCCGGCTCGAAGTCCCGGCCGATCAGATCGGGCCGGGCTGCGGCACCAGGATCGGAGACCGTGGTCACCAGGCGGCGGCGCCGATGACGGCCTCGCAGCCCCGCCTCGCGCATCAACCGGGCCACCCGCCGTCGCCCGCACCGCTCACCCTCGCCTCGCAAGACCGCGTGAATGCGAGGGGCGCCGTAGGTGCCACGCGAGTGGCGGTGCACTTGAGTGATGCGCTCGCCCAGCTCCCTGTCGCGCATCGCGCGAGGACGGGGCACGGCCTGGCGGCGCGCGTAGAAGGCGGCACGGGAGACTCCCAGCAGCTCACACGCCCGTTTGACGTTGTGGCCGCCCTGCTTCTTCGCCTCGATGAACGGGTGAACGCTCACCGGGTCTCCTTCGCGAAGAAAGCCGTGGCTCGCTTGAGGATGTCGACGTCCTCACGCAGCCGGCGGTTCTCCCGCCGCAGCGCCGCCAGCTCCTCCCGCTCGCTGCTGGTCAGCCCGTCCCGTCGGCCGCTATCGACCTCGGCCTGGCGGACCCGGTCACGCACCGCGGTCTCGGTCAGATCGACATCCTTGGCCACCTGACCGATCGAGCGATCACCGCGCTGGCACAGCTCGACGATCTCGGCCTTGGACTCCGGCGTGAACGAACGGCGAGGACGCTTCTTCTTCCCCATGCTCTCCATGATGGACATCCTTCCGGGGACGAACCCCTGATCTCAGATGTCCGTCAAACCGGATCAAGCCCATCGAACGCCGTATACGCCCTGACCTGGTCATCGGATAAAAACCCTACAAGCACGGGCGTCAACGGTAGACACGCCACCTATCACCCAGTGACCACCAGAAAGATGCCAGGCGTCCGGCTCCTTACCAGAAATGATCAGTCCCAGCTCGCCCTAGAACAGCAAGATCACTTTCAGCGCCAATGGCTGTTCCTGGGTTCCTCAACCCCGAAGATAGTCGCGTACGTCCTGCTCGCGTTTAGAGAACTCCGACAGCTCCAGCAGGTCCCGGATCTCCCACGACGAGTGCTCGTAGGCGGTCTTGGAGCGGGTCAGGTACTCCTTCGCGCACGCCGAGTCGATGTCGAGCTGCTCCGCAACGAACTCCACCGGCCGCGCCGCGTCAGTCCCCCTTCGAAGCCGCCCGCAGCTCCGCTTTCACCGCGCGCTCCCGCAACTGCGCCGCCTCTGCCCTGACCGCCTCCAGCTCCGCCCGAAGATCATCCAGCCGCGCCCGGTCGAGCTGCGACTCCATCCGCAGCCGGTCGCGCTCCTCCACCAGCGCCGACTCCCCCGCCGCCAGCCCCTCAAGCTCACGCACCCGCGCCGCCGCCCGCTCCCGCTCCCGCTCGGCGGCCGCCACCCGCGCCTCCGACTCGGCCGCCAGCCTGGCGCCCGCCTCTCCGACCTGCGCCGCGCGCGCCTCGGCCGCCTCGGCGCGCTCGAGCGCCCGGTCCCGCTCCGCCTCCGCGGCCGTGGCCCGCGCCTGCGCCGCCGCCGCCTCGTGCTCGGCCCGCTCCCTGGCCTCCTCCGCCTGGGCCGCCGCCGTTCTTGCCGTGTCCCGCTCCTCCAGCGCGGACGTGACCGCCCGATCGGCCTCCTCCCTCGCCTGCCGTACGGCCTGCTCGGCCTCCGCCGCCGCCCGCTCGACCTCCTCGCGCGCCTGCTCAGCCCGCGCACGACCCATTTCCTCAGCCTGTACGGCCTGCGCCCTGGCCTCCTCCACCCGCGCCTCGGCCGCCTCCACCCGCTCGGACAGCTCTCTGACTGCCTGGTCACGCGCCCGTTCGGCCACGCCTGCCCTGCGCTCGGCCTCGGCGGCGGCCTGCTTGGCCACCCGTTCGGTGGTGGCCGCCTCACGCAACGCCGCCAGCGCCTGTTCGCGTGCCGTCTCCGCGTCACGCAGCGCGGTGTCCCTGTCGGCCTGCGCCTCCTCAGCCACCTGACGCATCTCGACGGTCTGCTTGCGTGCGTGCTCGGCCGCTTCGCGTGCCAGCCGTACCTGCTCGAAGGCCTGTTCACGCTCGGTGCGAGCGATGGCGACCCGCGTGTGCGCCTCCGCCTGGACCGCGCTGAGCTTGGCCTCCACCCCCGCGGGACTGAGCTCCTGCGTCAACGCCCTGGCCAGCGGTTCTATCGCGGCGGCGAGGCCGGTCTCCATCCGCTCGTACAGCTGCTCGGCCCTGGCCAACGATCCTTCGAGCCCGGGAGTCGCCCTGCGCAACTCCCGCTCCCGCTTGGCCGCCGCCTGGCAGTCGGTGTCGGCGCAGTACGCCCGGGGCCGCCCCCTGCCCTTGCGCTGCTCGATCGGCGCCCCACAGTGCGCACACGGCGTAACGGTCGTCATCTCCGCTGTCACACCGGGAGTCTATCATTTTTGATTTTCTAGAAAATCAAAAACAGAAAATGT
This sequence comes from Nonomuraea recticatena, assembly GCF_039533245.1. NCBI lineage: Bacteria > Bacillati > Actinomycetota > Actinomycetes > Streptosporangiales > Streptosporangiaceae > Nonomuraea > Nonomuraea recticatena. The sequence continues at coordinate 22,563 of NZ_BAAATE010000013.1, forward strand.
GATCCGTTGTGTCATGGCATTGTAGCGTAACTTGCGAGAAGTGCAGTTCCCACAGCTAATGCTGAACACGCACCGGGGCAGGCAGCGGTCCTCTACGGTGGCCGCGCTTCGACAGGTCGAGGACGCCCGCGCCCCCGCGGCGGCAGCCAACAGCCGCCGCCGCCCGGATCGGGGGCCGGGCTCGGGGTCGTTGAGCATGCCCGGAAGTAGGCGGAGGCCGCCCATGACCGTGCCGTGCCGAGGAGCGCCAGGTCGGCGAGCCCCAGAACCCATGTGCTCAGGCCGAGCAGCTCGCTGCCGATGTCGCCGTCAGCGGAAGCGGCCGAACGCGTCGGCGTGGCCCGTCATACCGCGGTACAGCTCTTCGTCGCAGAGCGGGTTGCCGTATCCGGAGAGGACGACGGTGGCGCGGCACGCGCGAAGGGCTTGGGCGAGGCCCCGGTGCGCCACGTCGCTGCCCATCTCGTGACGGTAGCTCCGCTCCCTCCCTGGTACCCGCGAGATAGGGGGTTGAGGAGCATCGGAGCCGGAGAGCGCCTTCTACACCTCACTCGGCGTCGACGCCCGCACAGCCTACGACGGCGCCCTCAGCGAGCCTGAGATCGCCGCACAGCGTCGCTGGCTGGCCCGCGCCCGCACGGTAGACAGGTAGTTAGCTAATTGCCATAATGACTTTGTGTTGGACGTGGATCTTGTGAAGGCGCTGGCCAGCGACAAGCGTTTGCTGATCTTGGAGTGGCTGCGCGACCCTGAACGCCATTTTCCGCCGCAGCGCGATGGCGATCTGGTGCACGACGGAGTCTGCTCGTTGTTCATCGCCCAGAAGCTCGGGGTGAGCCAGCCGACCTGCGGTGAGCATCTGAAAGTGCTCGCGCAGGCGGGCCTGTTGCGCGGCAAGAAGATCAAGCAGTGGGTGTTCTACCAACGCGATGAGAACCGTATTTCCGAGGCGAAGGAGTTGCTGAGCGGTGAGTGGTGAGTTGGGCGGGGGTGCCGCCGCACCCGAGAGCCGAGATGTCGGGCTCTACGAGCGGTTGATCGCCGACCTGGAAGCAGCCGGAGCGCACTACCGTCTGATCGACCACCCGCCCGAGGGGCGCACCGAGGTGGTCAGTGCTCTGCGTGGACACAACGTCGCGCAGGCCGCCAAGTGCCTGATCGTGATGGTCAAGATCGGCAAGAAGCAGACCCGGTACGTGCTGGCCGTGGTGCCCGGTGATACCCACCTGGACCTGCAAGCGGTCAAAGCCCTGTTGGAGGGCACCTATGCCGCCTTGGCCACGCGCGGCAAGGCCGAGGAACTGGCCGGCAGCGTCAGCGGCACCGTGCTGCCCTTCAGCTACCACCCCAAGCTGGAGGTAATCGCCGATCCGGCACTGCTGCATGTGCCAGAACTGTTCTTCAACGCCGCTCGGCTGGACCGCTCGATCGCCCTGACCACCGACGACTACCTCCGCCTGGCCGCCCCTCGCATCGCCCCCATCAGCACCGCCGTCTGACTCCAGCCTCGCCCTGGAGCTTCCATTACCGTCCGCCCGAGAGGAAGCCATGTCGCAGGCCGACTACGCCATTCACTACCAGCCGCTGTTCACCACCTTGGAGACCATGGACGTCCAGGCGTTGATCGACCAAACCGACGATCCCTGGTACAACCAGACCCTCATCCAGGTGGGGGACGTGCTGGTCCGGCTGGGCGTGATGCAGGGCGAGTTCCACTGGCACCAGCACGAGGAGCAGGATGAGTTCTTCTTCGTCCTCGACGGACTGTTCCGCATCGAAGTCGAGGGGCGGGACACGGTCGAACTGGGCCCCCGGCAGGCCTTCACCGTCCCGGCAGGAATGCTGCACCGGCCCGTCGTCCCGGTCCGCAGCGCCGTCCTGATGATCGAAAAAGCCGGTGTCATCGCCACCGGCGACTGACCCGCCGCCGCCAGGAAGGGGCTCATCATGCACGCTTCACTTCAGCCGGGCCTGACCGCACGGCTGGACTATGCGGTCCCGGCCGAACGCACCGTCGCGCCCCTGCTGCCAGAATCCGACCACTTCGCCCGCCGTCCTGGTCACCGGCTACCACCTGGACGGGCACCTGGGCGCCGGCGAGCAGACCTTGGGCGTGCATGTCGACCTCAGCCACCACGCCCCCACCCCGCCTGACGGCATCTCGTGGACGTCCAAGGCCGGTGGGCGCCCGCCGACGCGGGCAGCACGCACAGCTCGTACGGGATCCGCTCGACCCGCCTGGACTCGGCGTCCACCACGGCGTCCCGCCATGCCCACTGCACCACGCCCTCGATCGGGACCCGCTCGGTCTCGGCGTAGTACCGCTCGGTCGCAGCGACCCCGGCGTACCGCGACAGCAGCTCGATCGCGTCCATCACGGGCCGGTAGGCGGTGTTGTTGCATTTGAACTCCAGCGCCGCCAGGATCGGCGCGAGCATCCGCCGGTAGTGGTGGGAGTAGGAGCCGCGCAGCTGGTAGCGGATCCGCTCGGAGACCGCCCGCTCGGTGGCCATCAGCTCCCGCGCCAGCGACTTCAGCGTTCCCACCCCGCCCGGCACCGCCGGATACACCGCTTCCCGTTACCGTGTCGTCGGGACGCTCGATCGCGGCTTTGATCATGTTGACGTAGATGCCGCGCTTGCCCCGCACCTTCGTCAACTCGCCGACCAGTTCCCTCTCCACCCTCCGCTCGGCTCGCGCGTTGATCCGGTGGATCAGGTCGACGAGCAGCCCGACCAGCCCCTCGATCAGTTCGGCCTGCCGCGTCCAGCACAACGCCGCCAGCAGCGTGTACCTCACCGGCTCCGCGCAGTCCTCGAAGTCCGACGGATACATCCGCCTCGCCCGCCGCGAGGTGCACCTGCGGGAGAAGTGCTTCTACCGGATGCTGTACGAGACCGTGGCGCGGGCGAAGGAGATCCTGCCGCTGAACATCGAGGACATGGACTTCGCTGGCCGCCGCGCGCTGGTGAAGGTTAAAGGCGCGCAGTCCAAGGCCCGCCGCCGCGGCCAGGCCCGCGAGGATTTCGTGCTGCAAGGCGGAGAACGTCCGCCGCTACTCCAAGCCGTCGCCGGACGCCATCGCCGAACTCACCAGCCTGCTCGCACCCGGAGACACACGCCGAGGCGGCGGCACGTGACCGAGTCGGCCGACCCGTCGATCCTGATCATCCCGACCGACCCGAAACCACCGAGCCCTGGAGTTGACATGGCTGACATGATCGCGCCCGACCCCGCCACGCGGGACATTCTCGCGATCTTTGAAAACGTGCGATACCGGCTGTTCGAGCGCCTGAAGGATCTGACCGACGCCGAGTACCACTGGGAGCCGGTCAGCGACTGCATCAGCATCCGCCCCGGCGACGACGGCGTCTTCCGCGTCGCCACGCTGATTCCGGAATCGAGTCCGGAGTCGCCGGACCCCGTCACGACGATCGCCTGGCGCATCTGGCACATCGGCAGCCTCTGCCTGCGCGGCTATGTGATCCACCTCTTCGAGGACGTTCCCGAGTTCGGCGACCGCCACGAGTGGCCGGGCTCCGCGAAAGAGGGCGTCCAGGCGCTCGCCGAGGACTGGGAGCACTTCATCTCCCGTATCGCAGCCCTCGGCGACGAGCGCCTGTTGGCGCCGATAGGCCTGGGCCCCGGCGGTTGGGCCGATGAGACGTATCTGAAGCTCGCGCTGCACGCTCTGAAGGAGGTCGCGCACCACGGCGGCGAGATCGGCCTGCTGCGCGACCTGTACCTGCGCGAAGGCGTCTGATTTCGGCGGTGGGCGACCTTGTCCGGCGGCCGTGTGCCGCCAGACATCGGTGTAGCGCCTCGTGAACAGCACGAGGACGTTGAGGACCAGGCCGAGTGCGCCGATCTGGCTGGGGGATCATCACCGCGGCGAAGCCAACTGCGGATGAGTCGGAAGGAGGAGGCGCTTCATGAGTGAAGCGTTCTACTCGCACGCGAGGCTGTACGACCTCATGTTCCCGGGCGGCGGGCCCGCAGTCGACTTCTACCGGGGCTACGCCAATCGGCAAGGCGGGCGCGTGTTGGAACTCGGGTGCGGCACCGGGCACAAGCTGATCCCCATCGCGTCCGACGGTCATCCGTGCGTCGGCGTGGACTTCTCGTCAGACATGCTGGCTGAGGCTCAGCGTAAGGCGAACGAGCGCGGTGTGGCGGTGGAATGGGTGCAGGGCGACATGCGGGCCTTCGATCTGGGCCGCACATTCGACTTCGTGTTCATCACCGCCAATTCCCTCCTGCATCTGCATGATGCTGAGGACCTGGTGAGCTGCTTCCGGTCGGTTCGACGACATCTGGCGCCTGGAGCACGGTTCGTCTTCGATGTGTTCAACCCGAGCGTGCGCCTCCTTGCCGAAGCCGATGGCGTGCGGCGCACCCGGGAATCGTTGTCGTTCATGGATCCTGACCGTGGCAACGTCAGCGTCGATGTCGCTGAGATCTACGATGCACCCGCGCAAGTCACGCGCGGGACGTGGCACCTCTCGACTGACTCCGAGCCCGACTTCGTCGTCGCACCGCTCGAAATCAGGAGCATCTTCCCGCAGGAGCTACCGCTGCTCGTCTCGCTCGGCGGCCTTCGGCTCGTCGAGCGCTTCGGCGACTGGTCCGGTCGGCCATTCGCCGTGGATACGCCGCTTCAACTCTGCATCTGCGAGTCCGCGTGACTGAAGGCGTGAGCACAGTCTCGGTCAAGCAAAACTCGCCCTGGCGAACGACACGCATCCCGCACCGTCGACAGGCACTTCTACAGCCCGCGTCACCGGGGTGCCGGTAACGAAGCTGGCACCGTGGCCGGAGTAGCTGTGTGCAGTCGTCTCGAGGCTTGGGGTCAGCGTTCGGGTAGTCGCGGGTCCGGCCACCCGCTTTGATCTTGTCTATTAACCGTTCGGTCTCTGGACAAGATCAATTCGGAGGGCTCGGCCCGGTCAGCGCCGTCTGGAACTGGGCGCGCTCGCCAGCGATGTCGACGGAGTGCGTGCCGTAGAAGTGCACGTTCTCGCCCTTGTTGAGCTGGCGGGCGATGCGCCGGCGGTAGGTCTCGTCCGCCAGGCAGCGGGCGGCATAGACGGTGCGCCGCAGCGCCCCGTACTCCTTGATCGCGGCGGTGAGCGTGTTCTGCTGCCGCTTCGACGAGCACAGCTTCCCGACCACGAGCGCGGCGGTGGCGTGCCCGCCGCGCACGGACGCGGCCACGCGCAGGAGGTCTCGACCGGTGATCAGAATCCCGACCACCAGATCAACGCACTGCTTCGGGCTGGGGTTGAGCGGGATAACGTCTACCTCGATCGCGCCAGCGGCGCGAGGGCCTCCCGCCCGCAGTTCGACATCGTGCTGCGAATGCTCCGGTTGGGCGACACGCTGAAGGTCACTCGGCTGGACCGGCTGTCGCGCTCGATGTTGCACCTGGTGACCTTTGGCGCCGAGCTGCGCGAGCGCGGGGTCGGTCTGCATGTGATTGAACAGGGCATTGACACCGACACGATGGAGGGCCGGGCGATGTTCCGGATGCTGAGCGTCCTGGCTGAGCTTCAGCGTTAGCTGATCGTGGCCAACACCAAGGACGGCCTGGCCGCGGCCAGGGCCAGTGGTCGTGTCGGTGGGCGCCGCCCCCGGCTCACCTCCGAGCAGGCGGCGCTCGCCCAGCAGCTGTATGACGCCCGGACCAAGACCGTCCAGCAGATCGCCGACCTGTTCGGAGTTCCGCGCAGCCCGGTTTACGGGCACTTGACCAAAGACAGCGTCAGCGTTCGGCCGATGCGCGCCCGGGCCGCCAACCCCGGCAGCGGTATGGCATCCGAACGACAGGGCGAGTAGGGCGAACTGCTCACGGCGAGCTGTCACATTTCGAAAGGTGCCGGACATTTACCTGGTGTCCTGCACCTTTCGGCAAGGAGACTCTGTGACACACCGAGATCGCTTCGAAGCGGTCTATGACGCCTACTACCCGGCGATACACCAGTACGCCGCCCGCCGTACCGGCTCGCCCGACGACACGGCCGACGTCATCTCCGAGACATTCCTCACCGTCTGGCGGCGCATCGGCGATGTGCCCGAGGGCGAGGAGGCGTTGCTGTGGTTGTACGGGGTGGCCCGCCGTGTGCTGGCAAACCAGCAGCGCGGCGCTTCTCGCAGGGCTGTGCTCGCTGAACGGCTGCGTGCGGAACTGGCCGCTGATCGGCCGGTCAGACCGGTCGATCTGGAGCATGTTCGCGCCGCCTTCGACGAATTGCCCGAGCGTGACCGCGAGGTCTTGGCGCTGGCCTGCTGGGAGGGTCTGACCAGTGAGCGGATCGCCAAAGTGGTGGGATGTACGGCCTTTGCCGCCCGGACCCGGCTGCATCGCGCGCGCAAGCGGCTGGCAGCGGCGCTGGAGCGGCAGGCGTCCTTGACGATCGCGATGGGGGAAGCATGAGCGACATCGACAACCTGGTAAGGGCGATCGACCCGACCCCGCACGCGCCGGATCAGGGGCCCGGCGCGCGCGAACTGCGTGCGGCGATCATGGCGACCGAGGCACGCCCGCGCCGGACGGCCCGGCGTCGCCTACCGTGGCGGGCCGGCGCCGCCGGGCTTGTCGCGGCCGTGGGCGTTACGGCGGTCTTCCTTGGCCAGGTCGCCCCCACTGCAACGCTCTCTCCTCCGGCCACACCCGGCGTCTCCTCCCTGTCGGGTACCTCGATCCTGCTGGCCGCCGCCGCCAAGGCCGAAGCCGCCCCCGAAGGGGCCTACTGGCACCTCAAGGAGTTGTACGCAGGGATGCGGCCTGGGCCGTACGGCAAGAACGGCGTCACGTACTACCTGGAAACCTCCAGTCTCTCGGAGAAGTGGGTGGCCAAGGACGGCCGAACCTGGCGCGGCCATAGGCAGCTGGCCGCACGCCCTCTGGACCTGGAGGCGTGGCGCCGGGACGGCTCGCCGTCCGAATGGTCGATCGGGCCGGACGGCGGCGTCTACTCCACATCCCCCGGCGAGAGCCTGTTCTTCCAGAACAAGGGGAAGCAAAGGCTCTACTGGAGTGCCATGCCCATGACCTTGAAGGAGATCGCGGCGCTGCCCGCCGACCCTGAAGCGCTGAAGAAACGCGCCCTTGAGGCGATCCGCAGAGACAACGGCGTTGACCCGGTGGAGGAGGGACTGCCGCGCGCCTTGGCCACGCTCCTGTACGAACTGCCCGCCTCCCCGCAGGTGCGCGGCGCCGCCTACCAGGCGCTGGCGACACTGCCCGAGGTCCAGGCCGAAGGCCGGACCACCGACCCGCAGGGGCGGTCAGGTGTCGCCGTGACCTTCCCGGTCCAGCAGGGCCAACCCGCCCGGATCAGGCTGATCATCGATCCTGACACATCCAAGGTGCTGGCCGTTGATTCCATCGGCCTGCCGGATGAGGACGGCAGTGTCAACGTGGTGCTGGAGTCGGGCTGGACCGACACCAAGCCATCCCCTCCCTCGGCTGAGTGACAGCCACCGTGCTGGCCGGCCAGGTGTGGGCACCCGGCCGGCCAGCACGGATACACCCGCTGCGCAGTGCGGGGCGGAGGGCTAAGCGGCGGTGAGGTCGAGCCGGGTGTCCGTGTCCAACACATCCCGGTTGGCCTCGAAGTCCGCGGGCAGATCCTGGTCCGGATGGCGCCAGGTGTTGCCGCCCTCCACCCAGATCTCACGACGCCGGATCGCCCTGCGCAACGACACCAGCACGCACAACTCATACGGGATCCGCTCGACCAGGCCGGTGTCGGGATCGAGGACCGCCTCTCAAGCTGACCGCGATCGGCGGTCGGCTTGCCCGACGACCTGTTCGCCGACATCGCGCCGAAGGTGCTGGCGGCCTGGCGCGACAGGGATCAGGCCGTCGAGGACGTCGACGACGAACTGGGACGCGGGGCATGGCTTCGAGCTCGTCTCGTGAGTCGTCGTTCAGCACCGTGTGCGTATCAGGTGACGGATGCTCAGCGATGGCTGGCCCGCCGGATGCTCCTATAGATGTCAAGCCGCGAGTTCGTGATCGTTTTGGGTGATGATCTTGTATAGCTCGCGGGCGATGTAGCGTTTGAGGCAGCGGATGATCTCTTTCTTGGAGAGGCCGTCCTTGGTGCGTCGTTCCATGTAGGTGCGGGTGCGGGGATCCCAGCGCAGGCGGACGAGGGCGATGCGGTAGAGGGCCGCGTTGGCTTGCCGGTCGCCGCCGCGGTTGAGGCGGTGGCGGCTGGTCTTGCCGCTGGAGGCGGGGATCGGGGCGACACCGCAGAGCATGGCGAACGCTGCTTCGCTGGTGAGCCGGTCGTGGTTCTCCTCGGCGGTGACCAGAAGCTGGCCGGCGGTGTCGGGGCCGACGCCATGGACGGCCATCAGCTCGGGGTTGATGGCGGTGACCAGGGGCTCCAGCAGTTCGTCGAGGTTGGTGATCTCGGTGGTGAGCTGCTGGTGACGACGGGCGAGGGACCGTAGTGCGATCTGGGTCGCAGTGGCCGGGTTGGCGACGTCGGCCTGGTCGGGGCGCAGCCTGGCGCAGGTGGCGATCAGATCCTTGATGCCCAGGCCACGCAGGCAGGAGCGCAGCGTGTCGGGGGCGGTGACGATCAGGGCTTTGATCTGGCGCTGGGTGTCGGCGCGCTGGTTGACCGCGCTACGGCGGGCCACTCGCAGGTTCCGCAGCGCTTCGATCCGGCCGTCGCGTTGCTTGGGGGTACCGGCCCGTGTCCCCGCCAGGGCGGTCTTGGCCGCTTGGATGGCGTCGATCGGATCGGACTTGCCCTGGAATCGGCGGGTCTTGCGGTCCGGACGGTCAACCTCGACGACCTCAACCTTTTCTGATGGAGCAGCCGGGCGAGCCCTGCCCCGTAGGCGCCGGTGCCCTTGACTCCGACCCGCCCCAGCGGCCCGAATGAGCGCATCCACGCGAGCAGGGCGGAGTATCCGGCCGCCGTGGCGGGGAACTGCTCGGTGCCCAGTACCCTGCCGACCTGGTCGATCACCGCGGCGGTGTGGGTGTCCTGGTGAGTGTCGACTCCGCCGGCGATCTCGGAGTCCTGCGCAAGCTGGAGTGTAATGGGAGGCATCGTCGTCCTGTCGTCTTGACCGAGGGGCAGGGCGGCACGCACCAACCGGGCAGGCGGACAAGACAGAGAAGGGGCCTCTGGCCAGGCTCCTATGAGGTCACAACGCCAACGTCCAGTGACGTGCACACGAGCACCTCCCGACCCGGGCCGACAGATCCCGTTGAAGACCCACAGTCAGTCAGTCGAAGGGTCAGACTCCGGCGGGAGGTGCTCGCCTACATCATCTCTGTCAGTCGATGCCTTCGATGATGCGGAAGTCGCGCTCGAAGCCGTCGGGGAGGGCCACCAGCGCCTTCTGGTATGCCTCGCTCTCGTATGCCGCGACGGCCTGTTCAAAGCTGTCGAACTCGATCAGAACGACGCGTTGCGTGATTCCGGCCTCGTGGGCGACGACTCGACCGCCACGGGACGGGATCCGGGACAGGACGCGCCCGCCCCCAGCCTGGACAGCCGGACCGGCCAGCTTGTCGTAGGCAGTCAGCCTCTCAGGGTCGGAAATGGCGGGGTAGACACTGACCCAGTAGCCCTTAGCCATGGAAACCTCCTGTATTCGGCCGGACACGTCCGACTTCGAATTGACACTCAGATCGATCGATCCCGGCGACGGGTACTGCGGTCAGTTGAATCGTCATATGCGCAGGTTAGGGCTTGATGTGCGGTCGAGGGAAAGACCGGTACGGGATAGACTCAGAACGGATCGTTATCAATCGGCAGGGAGGGCACGTGGCGCCGGATACGGTGAGCCTGCGGTACTTCCTGGTGCTGGCGCAGGAGTTGAACTTCACCCGCGCGGCCGCACGGATCGGTATCGCACAGCCCGCACTCAGCGCCCGGATGCGCCGATTGGAGGCGGAACTCGGTACGGCCCTGCTGGTCCGCAACACGCGTAGCGTCGTATTGACCACGGCCGGTGCGGCTTTGGCGGAGTCCGCGCCGCCCGCGCTGGCGGCGCTGGACCGGGCATGGGACACCGCCCGGAGCGCGGCGGCCGGTGAACTGGGCACGCTGCGCATCGGATACAGCCTCAGCGCCGGGGCCGAGACGGCACCGGCCCTGGTGGACAGGCTGATTCGCGGCAACAGCGGACTCGAGGTCGGCGCGGTCCCGATGGCGACACCGGAGATCTCCCCCGCGGTCGCCGACGGCCGCATCGATGCCGGGATCACCCGCGGTGAACAGCCGGGCCGTGGCGTGCGCCGGTTCCTGCTGCGGCGTATGCGCGTCGGGGTCCAGCTGGCGCAGCACCATCCGCTGGCCGAACACCCGGAGATCGAGATCGCCGACGCGGCCGCGTATCCGCTGCGACTCCCGGACCGTGCGGCCAACCCCGTGATCCACGATCAGCTGTCCGCACTGTTCCGAGACATCCGACCACACCCCCGGTTCCACACGCCCGCAGTCTCTTTCGACATGTCTCAGCGCGACCTGCGCGACGGGGTCACCCTCGCCCCGGCCGGAGAAGCCGCGGTCACGGCACAACCGGCCGGTCTCACCTGGCGACCGCTGCGGGGCGCGCCCAGCCTTTCGATCCACCTGGTCCTCCCACGCGAGCAGTCGCCGCTTCACCGCCGCATCCGTGCCGTCGCCAAAACCCTGGCGCACGAGCTGCACTGGCTGCCGGACTGACGCGCAAGAGGTCAAGCGAGACGGACGCCTGCGGTCGCGAGGCCGCGGACAGCCCGCAGTTCGTCCCCGTGCTGGGGCGGGTACGGGTCCGCGGGCCTGTCGGCCGCCCTCGCACCCGGCCGCACGCGATCGCCGCAGACAAGGCCTACTCCTCTCGCGGTAACCGCGCCCACCTGCGGGAACGCGGCATCAAGGCGGTCATCCCGGAGAAGAAGGACCAGGCCGCCAACCGGAAGAAGAAGGGCTCCAGAGGCGGCCGGCCCGTCAGCCACGACGCGGACCTCTACAGGGAGCGGAACACCGTCGAGCGGCTGATCAACAAGCTGAAGGCCTGGCGAGGCATTGCCATCCGATACGACAAGACCCCGGACAGCTACCTCGCCGGCCTCTCCCTGCGCGCCTCAATGATCTGGATCAAGGACCTCGCCCGAACCACACATTGATCACGACTCAATACATGCCCTAATCCCGACACCTCTTGAAGGCTTCGCGGCGCAGCCAGACCCCCATTCCGGAGGGCTGAAGGCACGTCTAAGAAGTGGAGTGCGTACCTGGCGGCTAATCGCTCGGGAGCGGAGGGCCCTGTCGGGTCAATCCTTTCCTTTAGGGAAGTTTACAAATAGTTAACCGACCGCGCGTGTCTTGAAGTCTCTGGAAAGCGAGTTCAAGGGGATTTGCAGCACTGGTCGGCACATTGGCATGGCCTGGGGTCAAAGGGCCCCTCAACTTTCCGAAGGGGCCACGATGCCCAGCAAGTCCGCCATCGGCTGCCTCCTGGCAGTTGTCGCCGCCGCATTCACCCTCACAGCGGTGGATGCGGTAAGCCTGCCGCAGTCCGCCCGTGCCGCAAGCGCCCATGCCGCGAGCGCTCCCGACGGGAGGATCACCCGATCGGAGGTGCTGGCACGGGCCCAGAACTGGGTCAACCGCAACGTACAGTACAACCTGACCCGCTACCCCAGCACCCTCGTCACCGATGTCGAGGGAGACAACAAGTACGGGCCTGACTGCTCCGGCCTGGTCTCGATGGCCTGGCACATCACGGCCAACTCCGGCAAGGGCGGCAACAGCACCGACGACTTCGCCGGCTGGTCGGGCAAGGTCACCCTGGGGAGCCTGCACGACCTCCTCCCCGGTGACGCGATCCTCCGCGACGGGCACATCGAGCTCTTCGCCCGCTGGAAGAACGAGAGCGACCACTCGAAGGGCGCCTGGACATACTCCCTCAATGGCACGGTCGAGGACGACGGTGACTACCAGGAGGACTGGGCGAAGGGCCCGAGCGCCAACTCCCACGGGCAGGTCGGCGACGAGTCCTGGTCAAGCATGCAGAACTACACCCCCATCAGGTACAAGAACATCGTCGACGACGTCACGCACGTGGTGGCGTTGGGGGTGAACGGCGAGATTTACCACACCATGCGTCGTGCTGACGGCAGCTGGCAGAGCGCGGGCAACGTCGAGGGTCAGGCCGGGACTTTGCCGGGTGCGGTGACGGGTGTTGCCTCGGCTGTGGTGAGTGGCGAGCTCCATGTCCTGGCCACGGCAAACGATGAGATCTTCCACGTCGCCCGTCGCGTCGGCGGTTCCTGGTCGGCGTGGGGAAGGGTGGAAGGTCAGGCGGGCGAGGTCGGCGCGCCGACCAGCATCGCGGCCGCCTCGATCGACGGTGAACTGGAGATCCTGGCGGTTGCCGGTGGGGTGCTGCGTCACACGGGGCGTAACGCGGACGGTTCCTGGTCCGGCTGGGGCAACGTCGAAGGCCAGGCCGGTGAGATCGGTGCGCCGGTCAGTATCGGCGCCACCGGTGTCGGCGGGACGCTGCATGTTGTCGCCGCGGCAGCAGGGGTGGTGCGTCACGTGACCCAGCGGGCCGACGGCTCCTGGTCGAGCTGGGGCAACGTCGAAGGCCAGGCCGGAGAGGTGGGCAATCCGACCAGCGTGGCGGTGACCGCCACCGGCGGCGTACTGGAGATCCTGGCCTCCGCCGAAGGCGTGCTGCGCCACGCGGGACGTCACACAGACGGCTCCTGGTCCAGCTGGGGCAACGTCGAAGGCCAGGCCGGAGAACTCGGCACCCCCGTCAGCGTAGGCGCCGCCTCAGCAGGTAACGGCGTCCTGCACGTCCTGGCAGTGAACAGCGCAGGAACCCCCTATCACGCCACCCAGTCCCCCGGCGGCTCATGGTCCGGATGGGGCAACATCGACCGCCAGGCCGACTACCCCGTAACCATCCAGAAGATCTCCGGCTCCTGACCACTCAACCTCGAAACTTGGAGCAGCAGATGTTCTCGAAGAGGCACCCATCCGGTCCGGCCATGGCAGTACTGGCAACCCTCGCGTTGGTCGCATTATCCACGCCGGCGCACGCCGCAGATCCAGCCGAGCCCGCGGCAGGCGAGATATCCGCCGCCTACGCCACCGCTGCCTGCGATTCGCGGGGCACGACGAGCGCGGACTCCGCCACAGCCACCTGGCTGAACGGGGTGCTGAGCACGAAGATGAAGGGTCACGTCAACGCCTACCGCATCTCCTGCGCCCGCATGGTGGTTGAAGCCGTCCGCGCCCGCGGGCTGGATCGACGCGCCGCGGACATCGCGATCGCCACCACGATCGTGGAGTCAAGCATCCAGAACGTCGCCGAAGAGGTCGACCACGACAGCCTGGGTCTGTTCCAGCAGCGCGCCTCGTGGGGCTCGGCCGGACAGCGACTCAACCCGACCTGGGCGACCAACGCCTTCCTCAACGCGATGATCCGCAAGTACCCGAACAACACCTGGAAGTCCGCGCCCATCGGCGAGGTCTGCCAGACCGTCCAGGTCTCCGCCTACCCCGACCGCTACCAGGTCGAGGCCGGGGACGCCCAGAAGATCGTCGATGCTCTCTGGTCCGCTTCCACGCACGTGGTGGCGTTGGGGGTGAACGGCGAGATTTACCACACCATGCGTCGTGCTGACGGCAGCTGGCAGAGCGCGGGCAACGTCGAGGGTCAGGCCGGGACTTTGCCGGGTGCGGTGACGGGTGTTGCCTCGGCTGTGGTGAGTGGCGAGCTCCATGTCCTGGCCACGGCCAACGATGAGATCTTCCACGTCGCCCGTCGCGTCGGCGGTTCCTGGTCGGCGTGGGGAAGGGTGGAGGGTCAGGCGGGCGAGGTCGGCGCGCCGACCAGCATCGCGGCCGCCTCGATCGACGGTGAACTGGAGATCCTGGCGGTTGCCGGTGGGGTGCTGCGTCACACGGGGCGTAACGCGGACGGTTCCTGGTCCGGCTGGGGCAACGTCGAAGGCCAGGCCGGTGAGATCGGTGCGCCGGTCAGTATCGGCGCCACCGGTGTCGGCGGGACGCTGCATGTTGTCGCCGCGGCAGCAGGGGTGGTGCGTCACGTGACCCAGCGGGCCGACGGCTCCTGGTCGAGCTGGGGCAACGTCGAAGGCCAGGCCGGAGAGGTGGGCAATCCGACCAGCGTGGCGGTGACCGCCACCGGCGGCGTACTGGAGATCCTGGCCTCCGCCGAAGGCGTGCTGCGCCACGCGGGACGTCACACAGACGGCTCCTGGTCCAGCTGGGGCAACGTCGAAGGCCAGGCCGGAGAACTCGGCACCCCCGTCAGCGTAGGCGCCGCCTCAGCAGGTAACGGCGTCCTGCACGTCCTGGCAGTGAACAGCGCAGGAACCCCCTATCACGCCACCCAGTCCCCCGGCGGCTCATGGTCCGGCTGGGGCAACATCGACCGCCAGGCCGACTACCCCGTAACCATCCAGAAGATCTCCGGCTCCTGACCTTCACCTGTGCGAATGGCCGCACATACCGCATATATACCGCCGCTCGCTAGTCTCTCTGCGTGAAGCAGACGGCGAACGCTGGATCCCCGAGTCCAAGAACCCCGGGAGCGTCGCGCGACGCTCCCGGGGTTGCGGTGTTTACGAGGGTGACCATTCAACAGGGCCGTAGTGGGCCGCGTGCGCACCGGTGACAAGCGCCCAGTACTTGTCTCCATGAGACCAGTGCCACCACTCGGTGGGGTAGTTGACGAACCCGGCCGTACTCATGGCCCGTCCGAGCAGGTCACGGTTCGCCCTGATCCGAGGGGAGATCCCCGGGGCATGGGTGTAGCAGGCGCCGTCGCTCTCCTCAGGTCCGGCATTGACCGGTGTGCCCATGTCCATCTCGCCCGCATCGGCATCAAGGAGGGTGATGTCGACAGCTGCCCCGCAGACGTGCGGCGCCACCGATGGGGGTGCGAGCGAGCGGCTGGCCTGGACGTACACGAACTCCTCGGTCCAGGCGGGATTGGCTTCCCGCAGTCGCGCGGCGCACCGTGAGAAGTAGTGCTCCTGCAGAGCCATGGGCCGATAACCCTCGACGATCAGCAGTCGCAGCCCGGGCGGAAGAAGGGCCTGAGCTGTCAGCAGCCGGTCGACGAGGCTGATACGAAGATGAGCGTAGGCGCCCTTGTCGTCCGCCTGGCGATGGTCGAGGGCGAGCCCCGACACCTTCCTCAGGTCGAAGAGCGACTCCCCGCATTCGACCGTTGGGATCGCGGACACTCGGTGATCCGACATCAGGATGGTCGATGTGCTTGCCATAGATCGTGACCCCTTCATTGGCGCGTTTGGTCGAGCATGAAGTGGCGCACTGGAAATTCTCTTCAAAGCCAGCTGTGAGGTGTCGTGGAATTCCGCCTGCTCGGCCCGGTTGAGGTGTGGGATCAAGGACGGCAGCTGCCCATCGGAGGGCCCAAGCCACGTGCGCTTCTGGCAGCGCTGCTCCTGGGGCGGGAGCATGTGGTCTCGGTCGATCGGCTGGTGGATTCGATCTGGTCGGCGGACGCTCCCGACGCGGCCAGGGGGCTGATCCAGACGTATGTGTCCATGATCAGGCGCACGCTGGGCCCACGAACGATCGAGACGCACGCTCCGGGTTACCTGCTGAGGATAGGGACCGGTCAGCTGGACCTCCACCAGTTCGACAGACTCGTCGCGGAGGGCCGGCGAGCGGCGGCGGAGGGGCGGCGCGAGGACGCAGCACGAGCGTTCCTGTCGGCCGAGGCGCTGTGGCGGGGCCCGGCGCTTGGCGGGATCGGAGACGTTCTCCAGCCGGAGGCGGCCAGACTCGACGAGTTACGGCTCACCATCGTCGAGGAACGCATCTCGGTGGAACTGCTCCTCGACCGCCACACCGAACTGGTGCCCACGCTGGCCGCGCTGGTATCCGCCCACCCGACCAAGGAGCGGCTGCGCGGTCAGCTGATGACGGCGCTCTACCGGCTGGGACGGTCCGCCGAGGCGCTGGCGCTTTACGAAGACGGGCGCGCCGCTCTGGCCGAGGAGCTCGGTATCGATCCTGGTCCTGAGCTGCGTGCCCTGCATCAGGCGATCCTCCGTAGCGATCCATCACTGTCAAGCCAGGCTTCGCCGTACCCGGGCCGACCCATCCCAGCTCAGCTCCCACGAGATGTACCGGATTTCGCCGGGCGGACCGACACGATCGCGGACCTGAAGCCCCTACTCGGCGGGCAGCGTACGGCGCCGCCGCTGCTCGTGCTGTCCGGCCAGGGCGGCGTCGGAAAGAGCGCCTGTGCCATTCATCTCGCCCATCGAGTCGCCGAGTTCTACCCGGATGGCCAGCTCTTCGCCGATCTTCGCGGGACCAGCGACAATCCGGCGACGGAGCAGGAGGTCCTGGGCCGATTCCTTGGCGCGCTGGGCATCGAGCCCGCCACCCAGCCCGAGTCCCCGCAGGATAGAGGCGATCTCTATCGCAGTCTCCTGGCCAAGCGGCAGGTGCTGGTACTGCTGGACGACGCCCGAAACGAACAGCAGATCCGTCCCCTGCTACCCGGTGGTGCCGGCTGTGCGGTGATGATCACCTCACGCCGTCGGCTTGCCGGTCTGGCGGGCGCGCATCTGACGGACCTCGATGTCCTGGACGGCGAGGCTGCGCTCGCGCTGCTGGGCGCCGTCGCAGGAGCTGGCCGGGTGGCCGCCGAGCCACAAACCGCCCGCGAGATCGTCCGGCTGTGCGGCTCGCTGCCCCTGGCCGTCCGGACGGTGGGAGCCCGGCTAGCCACCCGACGGCACTGGAGTCTGGCCGCCATGGCCGCGAGACTCGCCGACGAGCGCCGGAGACTGGATGAACTCACCGTTGGGGACGTGGAGGTTCGGGCCAGCGTCGGCCTCAGCTACCGGCTCCTGGACGAGCAGGCCAGAACCGCGTTTCGTCGGTTAGGACTACTGGGGGTGCCGTCCTTCTCTCCATGGATCCTCGCGCCTCTCCTCGAAATCCCACCCGACGACGCCGACGACATCGCTGAACGCCTCGTGGATGCGCAGCTTATGAACTTCGTCGCGATCGACGCCGTCGGCCAGCCTCGCTACCGGCTCCACGAGCTCGTGCGAGTCTTCGCGCAGGAGTGCGCAGAGGCGGACGATCCCGAAGCCGAGCGCACGGCCGCTGTCTCACGCGCGCTGCGCACGTGGCTGTGGCTGATCGAGCGGTTCGAGTCTCAGGTCCCGTCCGGCGAGATCACGCTGAGCGGCCACCTGGGTTCCTCCCTGCCCGCCGACGCTCTAGTGGCTGATCGAGTTGTTGCCGATCCCGGCGCATGGCTAGAGGCCGAGACGCCCGCTCTCATCGTGGCGGTGGCGCGAGCCGCCGCCATGGGCCTGACCGCCGCCTGTGCTTTGGCCGCAGCCCTATCCTTCTCGGAATCCTTCGTCGCCAACCGCTTGGCTGAATGGGGCGTCGTTCACCAGACTGCCTTGGGAGCGGCTCGCCGCACGGGGAACCATCTGGCCGAGGCGGCCCTTCACGCGGGAATGGGACAGATCTCCTACAGGCTGGATCGCTTCGATCAATCATGTGAGCATCTTCGTCTGGCGCTGCCTCTCTTCGAGGCGGCCGGTCACGTCCGAGGCAAGGCGGTCGTCCTGGCCGGCTTGGGCAGCGCATATCGGGAGCAGTGCCGGCTCCGAGAAGGTCTGGAGCACCTGACCGCGTCCGCGCTGATCTTCCGGGGTCTTGGTGACGACCTCGCGATCGGTGCGACGGCTCGCATGGCGGCGTCGATCCACCTCGAGCTCGGCGAGTACGTGGACACCTGGCTGCTGCTCAGCCAGGCCATCGACGCCTATCGCCGCGCCGGCAGTGATCGTGGGCAGGCGCTCACCCTGCGTACCACGAGCCTGGTCCATCGCGCCCTGGGTGATTACGCAGCGGCGAGCGATCTCAGCAGGCAGGCGTTGGACCTGTTCCGCCGGGCAGGCGACCCCTTGATGATCGCTTTTGGAGTTCAGGCGCTGGTCAAGGCGGAGATCCGCCAGGGTCGCGGAACCGATTACCTGTCGTCGATCGCCGACGCCCTCGAGGTGTGCCGGAGCCATTTCGATCGGTACGGCGAAGCGCTCATGCAGCGGACCATCGGAGAAGTTCATCTGGCGCTTGGCCAGCTGGAGCTCGCCGAGGCGCATTTGATGCAGTCGATCGCCATTTCAGAGGAACTGCACACCCCACTCCCCGCAGCCCGCGCCCGGCGTGATCTCGCCGCACTTTGGCAGGCTCGCGGCGATGCCGCCACGGCGAAGACACAGCTCGCTGAGGCCATGACCACCTTCGCCACGTACGGTGCACGCGAGTATGCGGAGCTGGCACAAAATGACCCGGCTCCCGCGGAATCGTATCCAGAGTGCAGAGGCCGACCAGCGGGGGGAAGGCACAGCTCATCCAGGGACAATGTATCCCCCCCTTGAGCACCATGGCCTCAAGAGCCCAAGATCCCAGCGGCTGGTGCTCTCCCCCGTACGGTGGTGCGCATGCAGATCGACAAAGTGACGGAAATCCTGCATGAAGCCGCACACGCGGTGATCTGCCCCGATACCGCGCACTGGCGACCGGCGAGGTGATGGAGAAGTCTCCCGGCGAGGTGGTCACCATCGTCGACCGCGAAGCCGAAGAGCTGATCACGTGTGGACTACGCGGTGTGCTCGATGCCCCCGTCGTCGGGGAGGAAGCGGCGGCCGCCGACCCACGGCTCATCGACGCACTCACCGAGGCGCCCACCGCGTGGCTGGTCGATCCCCTGGACGGAACCGCCAACTTCGTCGCGGGCAGCCCCGACTACGCCGTCATGGCGGCCCTGGTCCACCATGGGCACACCGTCGCCTCATGGATTCTCCGTCCCGCCGACGACCGCGTTTACGTGGCCGAACGCGGTGCCGGTGCCTGGCGTGACAGCATCCGGTTGTCGCGAGAACCCGCATCGCTGGATCCAGCCGAACTGCGTGGCGCCGTCGATTCCTGCCTCCCTCGGCCAAGGCACGTGTGGAGGTCACGGCATCCCGGTTCGCCGCCGTGGAACCCGGCGCGAAGTGTTCAGGCGTCGACTATCCGCGACTGGTCGACGGAGAACTCGACTTCGTTGTGTTCCACCGCCTTGCGCCACGCAATCAGCATCAGCTGCCATAGCGACCGGTGCGGTCGGCATCTGCTCGGCCCGCCGTTGCGTCGTCGCCCTGGCGCAGTTCCTCGTACAAGGTGGCTGGATGTCGCTGGAGGCTTGGGCGAGGTCCAGCAGGTCGCGACCACCATGGTCAACGCGGAAATGAGGCGCTGGTAGGACTGCTCGCTCGGGGTGTCGCGCAGTGTTCGCAGGCTCTATCCAGCCATTCGATCCGGCGTTGGCCACGGCGCGGGCCAGTCGGCTCCAGGGCGCCGTTCAGGGGCGGTCGACGGTCAAGCGGATCATGCGACTTCCCAGGGGCAGCCATTGTGGTGAGTACTTCAGCAGCGTCTGGATGAGGGCGTCGACCCGGCCTGCCGCGTCGTCGGCGAGCGCGGGATCGGACAGCGCCGCCTCGACCGGTGGCTCGTTGAGCGCGCCGGCCGTCGCGTCGATGAGCAACTGGTCCAGGGCCGGGACGTGCCGGCTCGGCCAGGCCGGCGTTGATCTCGCAGCGGTCCCCTCGGCCGGGCCCCCCGTCGCACTGCCGTGCGTCGCCCACCGCGGCGGACGCCGACGGCCTGACGTAGTCACCCAGCTCGCACCTCACCGCCCCCATCTCTGGACGCCTGCGCCCGTCTGCGACAGGTGAGGCCTCATAGCCATTGGTTATGACCGCAGGTATTGGACAGCCACACCGCTCCACTTCGATGATGCAGACCCGAGACCGCTGCGATACGCAGTGTTGTGGCGGACACACATACACCTTCTGAACGGGGCAAATGCCGTGAGCAATCTGACCGGTAAGACGGCGTTGGTAACGGGGGCTTCCCGAGGCATCGGCAGGTCGGTCGCGCAGCGGCTCGCGGCCGACGGCGCGCTGGTGGCGGTGCACTACGGCACCAACGAGAGCGCCGCGAAGGAGACCGTGGCGGCGATCCACGCCGCCGGCGGCACGGCGTTCACGGTACGCGCCGAGTTGGGCGTGGACGGCGACGTGGACACCCTCTTCACCGGCCTCGAAGCGGGCCTGGACGAGCGGCCGCTGGACATCCTCGTGAACAATGCTGCGATCATCGATTACAGCGCCACCATCGACAACGCCACCGTGGACGCCTATGACCGGATGTTCGCGATCAATGTGCGAGCGCCGTTGTTCATCACCCAGCGAGCGCTGCCGATGATGCCGGAGGGGGGCCGCATCATCAACGTCTCCTCGGGTGTCACCTGGTTCGCCACCCCTGAAGTGGTGTACGCCATGACGAAGGGAGCGCTCAACGTTCTGGGCCGATCGCTCGCCCAGAGCCTGGGCGCACGAGGCATCACGGTCAACACCGTCTCCCCTGGCATCACCGAGACGGACATGAACGACTGGCTACGTGACAGCCCCGAGGCCGCCGAGCGGGTCGCCGGCATGATCGCGCTGGGCCGCCACGGGCAACCGGCCGACGTCGGCGACGCCGTGGCGTTCTTCGCCTCCGACGACGCCCGCTGGATCACCGGTCAGACCCTCGAGGTCAACGGCGGACTTCTCCTCGGTCCGGCCGCGGCATAGCACCGGCGTTGGCTTCGAACGAGTCTTCGGCCCTTGGGGCCACCACCCCGTTCATAGCCGCGTGAAGAGCGGGTCGCCGAGCCGGGGGCTGCGCAGCGAGGGCTGCATCGCCTCGTGGATGTGGGGGTGGTCGTCGGCGTGAAAGACGTGCAGCGTGATCCGCAGGAGCGCGGCCTTAACGATCTTGCGGTCGGCGAAGGCCGCGTCCAGGTCGGCCGGGTCAGCGAGCCCGAAGTCCTGCACGCGTGCCGCATTCGTGACCAGGACCGGCCCGAGTCGCTCGCCGTGAACAGGCCGAGATGGTGGGGAAGGCGGGAGCGCACGTCGGCGAGCAGGTCCGCCCGCTGCGGCGGCGACGCTCGGCGTCGTCGAAGCGCGTCCAGCCGCCGGCGCCCAGGGTGCGCGTCACCTCCTTGAGGCACAGGATGTCGGCGTCGCCGCTGTCGAGCCAGGGGGCGCAGCTGAACTGCCTCGGTCGAGTCCCATGGATCCCAGCGGAGGTACGCGGCGGCAGGCCTTCGCCACAGCAGCATGTTGTGCGGTCAGCGGAGCATGCGGAAGAAGGTACGCAGTTCCTCGACGAACAGGTCGGGTTGCTCAAACGCGGCGAAGTGACCGCCCTTCTCCGGTTCGTTCCAGTGCAGGATGTTGGCGAAGCGCTTCTCGGCCCACCGCCGGGACGGCCGGGGGTTCTCCTTGGGGAAGATCGAGCATCCTGCCGGGACGGTCACCAGGTCCGTCGTCTCGGCGGTGAAGAGCCGTTGGACGGGCTTGAAGCTCTCCCAGTAGAGCCGGGCGGCGGATGCGCCGGTTCCGGGTAGCCAGTAGAACATGAGGTTGTCGAGGAGCTCATCGCGAGTGAGGGCGTTCTCGGGCTGGCCGTCACCGTCGGTCCAGGACCGGAACTTCTCGATGATCCAGGCGCACAGCAGTGCCGGTGAGTCGACGAGTCCGTAGCCGATGGTCTGCGGCCGGGTGGACTGCTCCAGTGAGTACCCATCCTCGTATTCCTGGCCTCGTTTCAGGTCGGCGATGGCGGCCCGTTCGGCGGCGGTGAGGTCGTCGAACGTGGCCGGATCGGGGGCCGCCAGCGGCGGGATGAGGTGGATGCCCGCCACGTGAGCGGGATCCCGCAGGCCGATGAGCGTGGTGATGGTCGTGCCCCAATCGGAGCCCTGTGCGCCGTATCGGTCGTAGCCGAGGCGGGCCATCAGTTCGATCCAGGCGTCGGCGATCCGTTCGACGCCCCAGCCGCGGTGGTCCGGTTTGTCGCTGAAGCCGTAGCCGGGCAGGGACGGGCAGACGACGTGGAAGGCGTCGCGGGCGTCGCCACCGTAGGCCGTCGGGTCGGTGAGCGGTCCGATCACTTTGAGGAACTCCACGATCGAACCCGGCCAGCCGTGGGTCAGGACGATCGGCAGCGCGTCCTGGTGGGGCGAGCGGACGTGGAGGAAGTGGATCCCGAGGCCGTCAAGGGAAGTCCGGAACTGCGGCAGCGCGTTCAGGCGCCTCTCGGTCGCCCGCCAGTCGTACTCCTCGGCCCAGTACCGGCACAACTCGCGCAGGTAGCCCAGCGGGACGCCCTGCGACCAGTCGCCGACAGTCTCCTTCTCGGGCCACCGCGTGCGCCGCAGCCGCTCGCGCAGGTCGGCCAGCACGGGTTCGGAGATGTCAAGACGGAACGGGGTCACCTGGTCGGACATGCTGCCTTCCTCGTCGGATCATTCGGTGATGAGCAAAACACCGTACTCCTTCGCCCAAGCTCGACCAGGCACGCTCGACCGAGGCGTCAAAGTCCACGAGAGTGCCGTCCATGTCCGGAAAGACCGCTTCGATCGGCCTGAGATCCGCTCGTCGTGGCCGCACAGCATCCCCTTTTAATTAAACTCGTGAATCGAGCATAAAAGAAGAGTGAGGACACATGGCAACCTCACGCAACCGATCGCGCTCCGTCCGCGCCACGGACCTCCGCTGGCGCATCGCCCTGGCCGTGCTCGACGAGATGCGCCGCGCTCGGAGACGCGCGGGGACAGAAGCCGGGACGGTTCCTGATCCCCCGTGAGAGCTACCGCGATGTCCGTTCCAGGGGGATGGCACGCCCGGCTCTGATCCCTAACCTCTGTTAAGCCGCGGAAGACACCGCGGAAATTGATCGAAAGGATCGCGATCGTGGCGTCCGCGGAGCACCCGGAAAGTACTGTCCCGCAAGCCGGCCTCGCTACGGGCCGCGGCCGGTGGCGCAGGTTCCGGTTCCCCGTCCTGCTGGTTGCGTTGTTCGGTGTGATGGTGGTGACGGGCGGGATCAACCAACTCGTCTCGCCTGTCCCTATCCTCGCTCTGCCGGTGGGCGTCGGCCTGGCCATCGCCGCTGTGGCCTGCTACCGATGGTTGTGCCGGGCCGTCGAGCTCCGGCCGGACATCCCCGAACTCGGTAAGACGGGCCGGTGGTCCCAGCTGCGGCACGGGACGGTGCTCGGGTCGGCCCTGTTCGCAGGGTTGATGGTGCTGATCGCGGTGTTCGGTGGCTGGCAGGAGGTGTCCTGGGGTTCCTTCGGCGGCTTCCTCGGCACTGCGGGCCTGATGGCGAGCGTCGCCGTCACCGAAGAACTGCTGTTCCGCGGGGTGGTGTTCCGCATCATGGAGGAACGTGTCGGCACTGTGATCGCCCTGGTCGTATCCATGCTGCTGTTCGGTGCGATACACCTGGTCAACGCCAACGCCACCCTGTGGGGCGCGTTCGCGATCGCCTTGACGGGCGGAGTCATGCTGGCCGCCGCCTACGTCGCCACCCGCTCGCTGTGGCTGCCCATCGGCCTGCACTTCGCCTGGAACTTCACCCAAGCCGGAATCTTCGGTGTCACGGTCTCCGGATCGGCCGTACCGCCCGAGGGTCTGCTGAACATCACGCTGTCCGGCCCGTCCGCGTTGACCGGCGGCGCCTTCGGCCCCGAGGCCAGTCTTTTCGCGCTGCTGGTCTGCATGGTGCCCACGATCCTCCTGCTGCGGCGGGCCGCCCGCACCGGCCAGATCCGGCCTCGCCCGAGCCGCGTCAAGCTCTCCGCCTGACCGGAACGACGCCGGCCGCAGGAGCCGGCGCCGCGTCAACCCTGATCGGCGGAGACCAATCCCACGCGATAGGCGAGAACGACCGCCTGTACACGGTCCCGCAAGTCGAGTTTGGCCAGGATCCTCGACACATACGTCTTGACGGTCTCGGCGCTGATGGACAATCGTGCGGCGATCTCCGCGTTGGACAGGCCCTCAGCGAGCTGTTCGAGTACTTCCAGCTCCCGCTGAGTCAGTGCCCGCACGATCTCCTGCAGGGCGGTCCGGGAGGAGTCGGTGGGGCGCAAGCGCTCGGCGAAGCGGCCGATGAGGGCACGGGTGACGGCGGGCGCGAGCAGGGAATCACCGCGCGCGATGGTGCGTACGCCGTCCACCAGTTCTTTCGGCCGCGCGTCCTTGAGCAGGAACCCGCTGGCGCCTGCCCTGAGCGCTTCGTAGGCGTACTTGTCGACGTTGAACGTGGTCACCACCAGCACCTTCACCGGATCGGCGACGCCGGGCCCTGCCAGTTGCCTGGTGGCCGCGATGCCGTCCAGGATGGGCATCCGGATGTCCATCACGACGACGTCCGGCAGCAGCCGCCGGGCGGCCTCGATCGCCGCGCGGCCGTCCGCGGCCTCGCCGACGACCTCCATGTCGGGCTGGGCGGAGAAGACCGTGGTGTAACCGGTGCGCACCAGCTCGTGGTCCTCGCAGATGAGCACCCGGATCGGCGTACTGGTCATCCGGTGCTCCTGGACGGGATGAGGGCCCGGACGCTGAACCCGCCCTCGGGCCGCGCGGCGGCGGTCAGCTCACCGTTCAGCATGTGTACGCGCTGGCGCAGCCCGTTTAGCCCTCGTCCCCCGGACGGCACGGCGGGGCCTTCTGCGTGAGCGATCCCGTCGGTGGTCACCTCGATGTCGATGTGGCCGGCGCGGTGGTGGACCGTGACCCTGGTGGGCTGGCCCGTCGCGTGCTTGACGGCGTTCGTGAGGGCCTCCTGAACCACCCGGTACGCGGCCAGCTCGACGTCGATGGGCCGGGGCAGGCGCTCGCCGTGCTCGGTCAGTTCGACGGGCTGGCCGGACATGCGGACCTGTTCGACCAGGTCGGCGACACTGCCGAGGGCCGGCGTATGGTCCGTGAGCGCGGCGTCGCCGGTCGCCTCCAGCACACCGAGCAGATACCGGAGTTCCGTCAGCGCCTGCCGGCCGGTGTCGCTGATGGCGGCCAGCCCTTGCCCTGCGCGTTGCGGTGCGGTGCCGACCAGGAACTGTGCCGCGTCGGCCTGCACCACGATGGCGGTCACGTGATGGGTGACCACGTCGTGCAGCTCACGGGCGATGCGGGCGCGTTCGTCGGCGCCGGCCGCCAGCGCGGCGAGCCGCCGCCGTTCGGCCTCCTCGGCCCGCCGTCGGCGCATCCCGGCGCCGGCCATCCAGAGCACCACCAGAACCAGGTAGAAGGCGAGGAAGTCCGAGATCCGGTTGGGGGATCCCAGCTGGCTCAGGACGATCGCGAGCGCGGCGTAGCCGGCGCTCACCGCCGCCGCGAGCGTGCGACGGTGCCGGGACTGTTGGGCTCCGGCCGTATACAGGGCCAGGTAGAAGCCGATGCTGGCGAACGTCTGCGGATAGCAGAGCGCCTGATGAACGGCGAAGGCGGCGCCGATGACGGCGAGGCAGGCTGCCGGGTGACGGCTGCGGAACGCCAGCGGCGCCGACTGCGCCACGGTCAGCACCACCGCCAAGGCGTCGGCCGGGCGCTTCGGCAGGTCATTGAGCTGCGCTCCAATGACGGACAGCGTCGGTACGAATGCCAGCGCAGTGAGCGTCGCCGCGAGCGCGCCGTCCTTGACCGAGGCCTGCTGGGCTCTCCACCACGCCGGCCATGAGCGGACGGCCAGGGGAACGCTCATCGGTGTAGTCTAACGGCCCTCTGCCTGTACCTGGCGGCCTCAGCACCTTGCGCCACCGAGCGCGGGCAGCAGGCCGCAGCGCCGGCGGGCGACCCTGATCGTCCAAGCGGGTCTGATCGCGCTTGCCGTACAGCCGCCGAGGCCACATCGTCGGGCACTGACCCGAGCCAGGGCAGCGGGCATGACGGGCAGATTCCCAATGCCTACCGAGAGGGGCAAGAAGATCAACTAGCGGCTCTGGGGCTCCCCCGCTCTCCAGTGACCTGGGAAACCCGGCTCGGCGGCTTCCTCGCCGCTCTGCTGATCTCCACGATCGCCGGAGTCTCCGGTGCCAAGGCGGCGGACCTCTCCGTCGTGGCACCGCGCCGGGAACCCTCCCATCAGCGGGCGGGAGGGGCCGTAACGCTGGTGATGGGCCCGACCAGGAGATCCTTCGCGGATCGTACGAACTCTGTGACGAGTGGGTTCGTGTCCGCGGTCCGGGTGGCTACGACGATCTGGCAAGGCTCGATCCCGTCGAGCGCAACGGTGACCAGGCCGGGGCGCAGGGTGTAGCGCCGGTCGCCGGCCGGGACGATGGCGATGGCGGTGCCGTCGGTGATGGCCTCGAGTTTGTCCTCGTAGGTCTCGGCCAAGGTAGGACCCACCGGGGCGGGTTCGCTGCCCGATCGGGGTTCGAGCCGCCAGAAGGTGGTCCATTCGACGCCCATCCCGGTACAGCCCACGAGTGGTTCTGCGGCAATGTCGTCGGCCGTGACAGCCTCTTTCCCCGCGAGGCGGTGCGACGCGGGCACGAGCAGGACCCGGGCCTCGGAGTACAGGACCGTCACCTCCAGATCCTCGGCTGGGATCGGCAGCGGCGTACGGGTGACCAGGACATCGACCTGCCGCTCCAGCAGCGCGGAGGCCTCCTGCGAGCCGAGGTGACGAGTACGGACGTGGGCGTCGGGATAGCGATGGCGCAGGTTGCGCACGGCGGGTGTGATGACGAGATCGTCGACGTACCCGATGGTGATCGTGCGGGCCGGCGCCGCGGCCAAGGCGGTCTGGACCGCCTGCTGGGCGCCGTGCAGCAGTTGCTGTGCCTTGGGCAGGAAAGCCGCGCCTGCAGCGGTAAGGCGGCTGCCCTGGGTGGTGCGCTCCAGCAGACGCACGCCGAGAGTGTTCTCCAGGCGCTGGATCTGACGACTCAGGGAAGGCTGGGCGACACGCAGTTCCTCGGCCGCCCGGGCGAAGTTCAGCTGCTCGGCGACGACCGTGAAGTACCGGACCAGCCGAAGGTCCAGATCGGGAAGCATGCCCCCAGACTAGTCCACCGTTATGCACTTCTTGCATCACGGGGTGCAATGCAGGTCTTGGACGCCTACGCCGGTCTGGTGGTGTCATACCTGGCATGACCATTGTCTTTGTCCACGGCGTACCGGTGACCTCTGCGGTCTGGACCCCTCTGATCAGCGAACTGCCCAAGTCCCAGCAGCAGGACGTGGTCCGGCTCTCACCTCCGGGCTTCGGCACCGCACTTCCTGCAGACTTCGGCGCCACCTTCCTGGACTACCGGGATTGGCTCATTGACGAACTGTCGCAGCTCAGGACCCCGGTGGACCTGGTCGGTCACGACTTCGGCGGCGGTTACGTGCTGGAAGTCGCGATGGCCCGCCCCGACCTGGTGCGCAGCTGGATCAGCGACACCATTGGCGGGTACGAACCGGACTTCACGTGGCATGAGATCGCAAAGACCTGGCAGACGCCGGGGGATGGGGAACGCCACATCGAGGAAACCTTCTCGGGAGGCGCCGCGGAACGGACGGCGCGCATGATCTCGTGGGGCATCCCGGAGCCAGCGGCCGGCCAGGTGGCGCTCGGACAGGGCCCCGAGATGGGCAGAGCCATTCTGTCGCTGTACCGCTCCGTACCCGAGAACATGCTGGCCGAACGCGGGCGCAATCTGCCGGCGGCCGCAGCCCGGCCCGGTCTGGTTCCCGTGGCCACCGACGACCTCACCGCCGGCAGCGTTGCCCTCCGCCACCGCGCCGCCCAGCGCGCCGGCGCCCGTGCCGTCGACCTCGACGCCCTCGGTCACTGGTGGATGCTTCAGGACCCGGCCCGGACCGCCCGCATGCTGTCGGACTTCTGGAACAGCCTGTAAAGCGGCACATCCGGAAGTCATCGATCTTGAACACATCGCGCAACACGATCACCGAAAGACCGCCATCACTCATGACCATGCATATCCCCGATCAGACCGGCCGGACCGTCATCATCACCGGCGGCAGCAGCGGCATCGGCAAGGCCACCGCTGCCGCACTGGCGGCGAAGGGCGCACGGGTCATCCTCGCCGTGCGCGACCAGACCCGCGGGCGCGCGGCCGCCGCCGAGATAGGCGGCCTCACCGAGTCATGCCCGCTCGACCTCGGGTCGCTGGCCTCCGTGCGTGAGTTCGCCCGCACGACGGACGGCCCCATCGACTATCTGATCAACAACGCCGGTTCCATGACCCACACCCTGCAGCACACCACCGACGGCTTCGAGAGCCAGCTCGGCGTCAACCATCTCGGGCACTTCGCATTGACGAATCTGCTCCTGAGCCAGATCACCAGGCGGGTGATCACCGTGTCCTCCACCAATTACCGCAGCGCACACATCGACTTCGAGGACCTGCAGTGGCAACGACGGCCCTACCGGCCGTTCGGCGCCTACGGACAGACCAAGCTGGCCAACCTGCTGTTCACCCGAGAACTACAGCGCCGCCTGAACAGGGCCGGCTCACCGATCCTGGCCACGGCAGCGCATCCCGGCTGGGCAGCCACCGGATTCACCATGACCACCCGCCGGCGGATCCTTGACCACACCCTCGCACTGGGAACGCGGCTACTGGCCCAAAGCCCAGAAGGCGGGGCCCGACCGACCCTGCTGGCAACCGTCGGCGACGTCCCCGGCGCCAGCTTCTCCGGCCCCAGCCGGTTCGGGGTACGCGGACCCGCCGCCCTCGAAGAATTGTCCGGTAAAGCACTCGATGATGACACCGCGCAAAAGCTCTGGGAGGTTTCCGAACTCCTCACTCATATCAAGTTTCCCCTGCCCACCGGCTGAGCGGCCGGTCTGACCCGGCTGAGCAGTAGATCACCAGAAACATCGGGCCGGGGTGAGCGACGACGACTTTTCCCGCGTGGAAGCCTTCGACTGCCCGATGTCCTCCTGCGCCGCCCCGGCCGGCTCGCCCTGCCGGACCGGCCGGGGCAAGGTGGCCGCCCAGTACTACACCGCCCGGTTCCGGCTCGTACCTTCTCTGGCCAAGGTGCTCACCGTGCCGGCCCCCGCGCTGTGCAGACCCGGGAGTGAGTGGGTGGAACTGCCCCGCCCCGCCGCCGGCACCCAGACGTCCGGACACGCCAAGATCGGCTACGCCCGCGCCTCGACAGTGCGCCAATCGCTGCAGACCCAGCTCGACTCCCTCAAAGCCGCCGGAGTCACCCGGATCTTCTCCGAGAAGACCTCCACCCGCGCCACACGGGTGCCCCGAACTCGAACAGGCCATCACCCTGGCCAGGGAGATGCGCGCCTCCGGCGTCGCGGTCACCCTGGTCGTCCACGAACACAAAGCTGTCATTGGGATGCGGCGCAGGCCGTAGCCGGTGGGCCAGATGAGGCGGGTCTGCTCGCCCGTGAAGGGGGCCAGGGCTGGAGTGTCGGCGGCAGTGTCGAGGGCGCGTCGGAGGCAACATTGGTCCGGTCGCCTTGATGGTGAGGCCGAACCCGGTGACGAGGCCCGCCGCTCGATACCGAATACGATGCCGGGCATCCAGACCCCGGCACGAGGACGGTCTGCGAGCCGGCGGCCATGAAGGTGATCGGGTACGGCTTGTCTTGTCGCCGTACTCAGGGCGGTCCGAGCACGTCAGGGCGACCAGGGCACGGCGGCGAAGCACTCCCCGGGGACGGCGTCGGCCAGGCCGAGGATGACGTCCTGGCTGAAGCCGACCAGAAGACCGCGCATCGCCGTGCACAGGCACTGCGCCCTGAGTACGGCGAGCGAATCCCGCGGCGTCGCCGGCGGTCAGCCGCGCCGGTGTCGAGGCAGCAGCAGGCTGACCGCAGCGATGGCCAGGCCGAGCCCGGCCGCCATGAGGAAGACCAGGTCGTATCCGGCGGCGAGGGCGTCGACCGGGGAGCCTTCGCCGGCCTCCGACGCGGCTCTGGCGCTGGCGGCCGTCGCGAGCACCGCCAGGCCGATCGACCCGCCCACCTGGCTGGCGGTTTGCGCCAGGCCGCCGATGATCCCCGCATCGCTCTCGGGAGCGCCGGCGGTCGCCGCGGCCATGAGGGTGGGGAAGGTCAGCCCGATGCCGACCGCGATGAGCAGAGTAGGCCCGAGCACGCTGGTGACATAGCCGGTGTCGGCATGAGCCAGGGAGAGCCAGCCGAATCCGGCCAGGAAACAGGCGCTGCCGGACAGCAACAGGGGCCGCACACCGGTGCGCGGCAGGAGGGCGGCGGCCCATCTCGCGATCATCATGAACATCACCGCCGCGGGTGTCTGCCCGAGCCCGGCTTGAAGCGCGCTGTAGCCGAGGACGTTCTGCAGGAAGAGCGAGGTGAAGTACCACATCGCGATGGCGATTCCGCCGAACATCAGCAGCATGCCGTTGCCGACCGCCACCCCCCGGATCTTGAACAGCCGCAGGGGCACCATCGGCTGGGCGGCGAAGCGCGCCTCCACCGCGGTGAAGACGACGAGCAGCAGCACGCCCGCCACGACCGGCCCGAGGACCAGCCCAGACGACCAGCCGTGATCGGCGCTCTGCATGACCCCGTAGATCAGCGCGGCCAGCCCCGCCGTCCCCGTGACCGCGCCCGTGAGGTCGAGCGGCTCTCGCCCGTTCCTTCGCGTGCCAGCGAGCGACATCATGGCCGCGACGATCAGCACCGCGCCGATGGGCACGTTGATGAGGAAGACCCACCGCCACGACAGGCCAGTGGTGATGGCGCCGCCCGCGACCGCGCCGACCAGCCCGCCCACACCGCCCGCGGCGGACCATGCACCGAACGCCTTGGCACGCGCGGTCGGCTCGGTGAAGGAGGTGTTGATCACGGCCAGCGTCGCCGGGGCCATCATGGCGGCTCCGATGCCCTGCGCGAGGCGAGCCGCCACCAGGACCTCCGGAGCGGTTGCCAGTCCGCCGGCCAGACTCGAGGCGGAGAACAGGAACATCCCGGCGACCAGCATCCGGCGCGGGCCGTACAGGTCGGCGGCGCGGCCGCCCAGCAGCATCAAGCCGGCGAAGGTGAGCAGGTAGCCGTTCACCACCCAGGCCAGGCCGGTGGGTGTAAAACCGAGGTCCTCGCGGACCGAGGGCAGGGCCACGTTCACGATGGACGAATCCAGGATCACCATGAACTGGCAGGCACACGCCAACGCAAGGACCAACCAGGCGGGCCCGGTATGCGGCCTGGCCCGCTGCGTCGCGCTGTCGGTTGTCATGACTTCCTCCCTGCCAACCCGTCGCTCACGCGGTCCGGGAGGCTGACGCGGCCAGGGCTTCGCGGGCGTTCCCGTCGTCCGCGGCGGCATCGGTGACGCGCCCGCTTCCCCGCAGCCGGATGGTGATCTGGGCCAACCGCTGCCCCTGGTACCTGGCCGCTTCCAGCACCGCGGTGTCCGGGCCGTCTCCGGTCGGGCCGGTCACATGCGACGTGCCATAGGGGTTGCCGCCAGCGGCGTACACGACCGGATCGGTGAATCCGGGTGGCACGATCAGTGCTCCCCAGTGGTAGAAGACGTTGCCCAACGACAAGATCGTGGCCTCGTTGCCGCCGTGCCGGTTGAACGCCGAGGTGAAGGCCGTGACCGGCTTGTCGGCCAATCCACCTTCGTGCCACAACCCGCCGGCCTGGTCGATGAACTGCTTGAGCTGCGCCGCAGGAGCGCCGAACCGCGTCGGCGTCCCGAACGCGAACGCATCGGCCCACGCGAGGTCATCAATCGAGGCCTCGGGGATCGACCCGGCGGCATCGGCGTGCTGCCGCCACAGCGGGTTCTGGTCAATCGCGCTGTCGGGCGCCAGCTCGGCGACCCGCCGCAGCCGTACCTCGGCCCCGGCCGAGGCGGCGCCCTCGGCGACGGCCTGCGCGAGCGCGTGCACGCTGCCTGTCGCGCTGTAGTAGATGACGGCGACCTTCACGGTCATGCCCGGCTCCTCGATGTCGAGTAAGATTGGTTATGCGCATAATAGTTATTCGCATAATCAATCTGTCAAGGAGAGCCCATGGACTTCGAGCAAGCCGACGCCCTCAACCAGGCCATCCGCCTACTGAGCCTGCGCCACCGGGCCAGGGCCGCCGCGCTGCTGGCCCCGCTCGGCCTGCACCCCGGCCAAGAGGCGCTCCTGCTCGAGCTCGCCCGAACCGGCCCGATGATCCAGGCCCAGCTCAGCGAGGCGCTCGGTTGCGAGCCGCCCAGCGTCACGCTCATGACCCGCAAGCTCGAAGCCGGCGGCCACATCCGCCGCACACCCGCCCCCTCCGACAAGCGCGCGAGCATCGTCGAACTCACCGACAGCGGCAAAGCTCTGGCCGAGCAGGTCAAGCAGCTTTGGTGCGCCCTGGCGGAGGAGACCGTGGAAGGTCTGCCCGCCGAAACGGTGGCCGAACTGCCCGGCATCCTCAACACCTTGACCGGCAACGTGGACACCAGGCGCCCCGCCACCCCGGCGGCACTGGCACGGTCTAGCGCCGTGCGCTCACCCAGCAAGGCTTCCTAGATAACCATCGTTAGCTGGCAAGACAGCGATCACGGACGTAGCGCGAGCTGGGCGAGCGTCGCTCCTTGCCTGGCGGCGTTGGCTGAGATCTACGGCGAAGGTGGCTTCCCTGACGACGAGAGCGGGCCTGCGTCCTACGACCACCACGAGGTCGAGACGGAGCTGTGGGGCGGTTCGGTACGCACCGTCCTTCGACTGGTCGTCACCGATGCCGAGGAACTGCGCAGGGCCTGCGACTCCTGGCTGCACAACAAGGACCTTCTCGACGGCCCGCTCACTCTCACGTCATATTCCCGGGGCGAGGAGATCGGCCCTGTGACGCTGTCGAACGGCTCGGCGGAGGCCATCGACTGGGAGACGGTGGGGATTTGAACTGGGACGGACCGGACCCCTGTGAGGGGTCCGGTCGGTCGGTCAGAAGTACCGGCCGCAGGGCACCTGGCCCCAGTCGTGGGTCCAGCAGAGCTCCACCGTGTAGGGGCGGCCGTCCTCGTAATGGACCTGGTACAGGCCTGCATCCCCGAGCTCGTCCTGGTAGGACCACCACGGGGGCGCCGCGTGGGCGGGAGCTGCGGCCGTGGTGCTGATCAGGGCGGCGGCCACCGCGCCGAACAGCACGGCTCCGATGCGCTTGCCCGTCCTGGACAGTCGTGACATTGATGACTCCCATCTCATTCCTGTGGAACCACGGCATAGTCCACCGCCGAGGGCTTGGAGACGAGTTGGATCTGACTGGAGATCGACGCGCGGCGCCGACGGGCGGTTCCTGGTCTCACCATCAGTGACCGCTGCCAGAAGGCTTCGCGACATCAGCACCTCGCCGGTCGCGGGCGGGCGCGGCCCGCGTCAGTCAGTCCGCAGGAGGGTGTGCAGCTCGGCGGTTTCGAGGATGTGGGCCCGTGAGGGAAAGACCTGATGGAGCAGGACGTCGTGCGCTTGGGGGTCAGGGTCGGCGACGCCGTCGGCCAGGACGTAGAGCTGGTAGTCGCGGTCGGCCGCGTCGAGGACGGTGGACAGGACGACGCCGCTGGTACTGATGCCCGCGATGACCAGGGTGGTGATGCCGTGTTCGCGCAGCCGCTGATCGAGGTCGGTGGTGGACAGGCCTCCGTAACGGGTCTTACGCACGATGATGTCTCCGTCCTGGGGAGAGAGACGTTCGTGGATGGCGGTGTCAGGGTCTGCGTGGTGCATGAGACGGTGTTGGGCGACCGGTGCGAAGGACCTGTTGGCGGGCGGGATCGCGGCCCAGTCGGCCTCGGTGAACCCGACCCGGACGTAGGCGACGGTGCCGCCCTTGGTGCGAACGTCGGCGATTGCCTTCTCCATCCGTCCCAGCAGGGCTTCACTGTCGCTTTCGGGTAGCAGCGCGAGGATCGCGGGCTGATAGTCCATGAGGAGCAGGGCGGTGCGCGCGGGGTCGAGCGCGGGGGCGTTCATGCGAGTGTTTGCCTTTCCGAGGGCGTGCGGTCGTGTCGAGGGAGCAGGAGTGAGGTCGCCAGGAGCAGGAGACCGGCGATCGCGATCGCGATGCGGGGACTGGTGAGGCCGGCCAGCAGGCCCCACACGCCGGTCATGGCGGCGACGGTGGCTTTACTGGTGATCGACCAGGCGGACAGCGTGCGGACGACACGGTCCGAAGGGAGCCGTTCGAGCCGGTAGGTGGCGAACACCGGGTTGAACACCCCCATGCAGGTGATCAGCCCGAGTTCGACGGCGATGACGAGGAAGAGCCCGGTGGGACCGGGGTGGACGAAGGCCAGTCCGAGTGGCCAGCACGCGCGCAGCGTCCCGGCGGTGAGCATGACCTTGTGCTGTCCGAACCGTGCAAGGAGCGGGCGGGCCAGTCGCGAGCCGATGAGTCCGCCGATGCAGGGAAGGCCGAAGGCGAGGCCGTACTGCCAGGGCGCGAACCCGAGGTCGCCGAGCATGAGGACGGCGAGCAACGGTAAGGCTGCCATGATCAGGCCGCTGACCAGGACAGTGTTGAAGAACAACGGACGCAGCGCCGGGCTGGCGAGGATGTACCGCCATCCCTCCAGCAGGTCGCCGGCTCCAGGCCGGGGCGGTGTGGCGGGTAGCGCGGGACGTGGCTCCCGCCCGCCGATGGCGCGGATTCCCACGGCCGAGAGGAGGAAGCTGACCGCGTTGGCCGCCACGCTCGTCTCCGGGCCCATCAGTCCGATCGCGGCGGTGCCGAGCGGCGGCCCGAGCGCGGTGGCGGTCCAGGTCGTGGCCTCGAACCGCCCGTTCGCAACGAGCAGGTCCTCGGAGCGGACGAGCGATTTCAGGCATGCTCCGCTCGCAGCGGTGAAGGCGATGTCGGCCGCGCCGACAACGACCGCCACCACCAGGAGCTGAGCGAAGCTCAGCCGGCCCAGCACGTAGGCGGCGGGAACGCTCATCAGCGCCGCGAACCGGATCAGGTCCATCGCGATCATCACCGGTCTCTTACGCCGGAACTCCACCCACGGCCCGAGCGGCACCGCGACCACCGCCCCGACCGCGAGCCCCGCGGCGGCCAGAACCGACACCTCGGCAGGCCCTGCGTCCAGAGCGAGAATCGCGATCAGGGCGAACGCGTCGAACGCGAGCCATGTGCCGAACGTGCTGACCGCATACGCGGCCCAGAACCACCTGAACTGCCGTCCCAGCGACCTTCGCAACGCGCACCCCGCCATCTCTTGGAACAACCACCCGTTGATTGGAGAGATCAAAACGCGCAGCCAGAAGGCAGGTCAAACAACCGACTGACCGGAAGCACACAACCCCAAGTTGTGCACTAAGGTCAGTCGGTGTGGATCTCGATGCTGTGCGCACGTTCGTCGCCGTCGTGGACGCCGGCCAGTTCCAGGACGCCGCCGCAGATCTGTCGATCACCCAGCAGGCCGTCTCCAAGCGCATCGCCGGGCTGGAGAAGGACCTCGCCGTGCGGCTGTTCACCCGCACGGCGCGCGGGGCCCGGCTCACCATCGACGGGCAGGCGTTCCTGCCCCACGCGCGCGAGCTGCTGCGCGTCGCCGAGCGCGCGGTCGCGTCCGTGCTCCCCGGCAGCCGTCCGCTGCGCGTCGACGTGATCGCCTCACGCAGCGCGGCCTCGGGCCTGATGCGCGCCTTCCATCGCGCGCACCCCGAGATCGAGCTCGACGTGGTGATGCTGTTCGACATCGAGACGGCCGTGGCCGCCATTCGGTCCGGTGCGATCGACGCGTCCTTCCGCGCCGTCGCCGTGCCCGGCCGGCCCCTTCCCGAGGACATCGAGTCCGTCCGGGTGCTCGACGAGGCGCTCCAGCTCCTCACCGGGCCCGCCCACGCGCTGGCGGGCGCCCGGTCATTGACCGTTGCTCAGCTCGCCGGGCACCGGATCTGGATGCCCGGCATCGTCCCCGGTACCGAGTGGGCCGCCTACTACGACGATCTCGTCGCCGAGTTCGGCCTCACCATCGAGGCGACGGGCCCCAACTTCGGCTCCGACGCGCTCCTCGACACCATCGCCGACACCCCGGCCCTGGCCACTTTCATGGGTGAGCAGACCCGTCTGGTCTGGCCCGCCGACCACGGCCTGCGCCGCATCCCGGTGACCGACCCGACGCCCGTCTACCCGCACTCGCTCCTGTGGCACCGCGACAACCCTCACCCGGGGATGGCCACCCTCCGCGCCCATCTCGCCGCCACGGCGGCCGGCCACGACGCCGCCGGGACCTGGGCGCCGGGCTGGGTGATACCGCGCTGAAACGCCGCCGCGTCCGCGATCAAGTCGGCACCGCCGGTCGCGTCGCGGGGAGCAAGCGGCGCGACCGGCCTGGTGGGGCGCGTTACCGTGCTACCTCCCCCACGCCTCGAACTCGTAGATCCGGGCGGCGGGGTCGGTGTTCTGGGTCGGTTTGCTGATGGACAGCCTGACGTGACGGGCGGTGAGGGTGACCGGGTGGGTGGTGGTGGCCGCCGTGTTGCCGGTGACGGTCACCGCGGTCTTCCACTCCTCCGAGGCGGCGGAGCGCACCTGGATCGTGAAGTCCCGGGTGTTGAACGCCGCAGACTCCCCGCCGGCCTGCGCGTGCCGGACCACGAACCGGGTCAGGGAGCGGGCCTCGCCGAGGTCCACCTCCAGCCACCTGTCCGCGGTGAGCGTGCACCACTTGTCGGAGTTCCCGCCGGTGACGCTGCCGTTCACGGCCTTGGCCGGGCCCTCGTCCGCGGCGCACTGCCCTGAGGCGGTCGCCGGACGGCCGAGCGCGCGGTTCTCCTCCCCCGGCTCACCCGACCAGGCGACCGTCGCGGTCGCGGCGGCCGACCGGCCGTACTCGGTGGAGACGGCCTCGACCTCGATCGTCGTGCTGGTCTCCGCGCCGGCCCGGTCGAGCTGCGGCACGAAGTACGCGTCGTTCGGGGTCGCACCCAGGTACGTCCTGGAGCCGTCGGCGTTGCGGCGGTAGACGTCGTAGTGGTGGACCTGGCCGCCGGATCCGGAGCCGGCGGCGGTCCAGGCCAGGCGGAGCGACTTGCGGGAGGAGGACACGTCGGTCGCGCCGAGCACCTGGAGGCCGGAGGGCGCGGCGGGCGCGTCCACGGCTCCGTCGTACACGGCGAGCTGCCCGACCCGGATGTCGTACGAGGCGGCGGAGCCCTCGGCGCGCAGGCCGAGCTGGGCGATGGTCTTGCCGGCGTGCGCCGACAGGTCCAGCGTCTTCCGCTCCCAGCCGGTGCCGCTCGTGGACCCCAGGTCGACCGTGGTGAAGGTGCCAGGCGCGTCGGTGAACGCGACGGCGGCCTTCAGCTGGGTCGGGCCCGCTGCGGGTGTCTTGACCACGACGGACAGCTTGGTGTCGGCCGTCACCGGCAGTTTCGCCTGGTAGAGCCGCACGGTGTTGGCCGCGTCGAGCTTCCCGGTGAGCCGCAGCGAGGAGCCGCCCTCGTAGGCGTCGCCGTAGTCGATGGACGGCGTGAGCCGGTTCCCGGTGGAGTTCACCACCCACTGATAGGTGGGGGGCACGTCCTGCACTGACAGGTTGTTCCAGCCGCCGGTGCGCACGCGGGCCCCGCCGACGTTGTAGAAGTCGCCGTGCCCGGTGTTGAACCCGGTGACGAACGGCTTCGCGGTCACGGCCGTGGACTCGGCGATGTAGTGCGCCAGGCCCTTCCAGGAGGAGGAGGTCGCGGTGTTGGACGGGTCGGCGTTCGCGCCCACCCAGTACCGGGAGTCGCGGGTGCGGAAGTCGGCCGGGTTCGAGGAGGACTTCCATGTCCACTCGGGCCGGTAGATGCCCAACGAGGTGACGTGCGGCTGACCGGCGGGGAAGACCGCGTCCCAGCTCACCCCTGTGTTGTATCCGTTGGCCTCGGTGTCGATGCCCGCGTACAGCTCGTGCTCGTCCCGGCCGAGGGAGCGGGCCAGGTCGCGCGACGACCGCAGGTTGCCCGCGCCCCAGCCGAAGTCCAGGAACATCGAGTCGGACACCCTGGCGGGGTCGCTCAGGAAGGCGTCGTTGGCCGTGGTGAGCGCGTCCTGCCAGGTGACCGAGCCGTTCTCGGTCATGGCGTCGTACCACATGAACTCGACTTGGCTTTTGGCCCTGGCGTACTTCATCAGTGAGCGGATCTCGGTCGCCAGGGCGGCGTCGCCGCCCGCGGTCTCCTGGTTGATGAACCAGCCGTCGAACCCGTAGTGCTGGGCCACCTGCACCAGTTTGTCGGCGACCGCGTAGTTCGAGCCGGACTTCCGCACGAAGTCGCGTACCCATTGGATCTGCCCGCCGTATGCCGTGGGCGGGAAGAACACCGTGCCGTAGACCTTGACCCCGTTGCGGTGCGCGGCGTCGATCACCGTCGCGTTGGGGGCGAGGATGAGGCCCTCGCTCGCCGAACCGCCCCAGAAGACCAGGGTGTCGATGTACTGCCAGTGGGTGAAGGCGTAGTAGTTCGGGTCGAGGGAGCCCTGCGAGGGGTTGTTCGAGGTCGGCCCGAACGACACCAGCGAGGCGATCTTGCCCTCGCCGGCGCGGGCGTTCGGGTTGGCCTTGAGCGCGGGGTCCGAGACACGGGGCCGCAGCGGCACCCGCGACCGGTTGAACCGCGCGTCAGGGTCCGTCGCCGGGTTCCAGTTCAGGATCGTGTTCGGGTGCCAGTAGGAGGCGTAGGGCTGGCCGCCCGCCGCCCGCACCGCCGCGCGGCCCGACCGGCCCGGTCCCGCCGGGGTGGACGAGGCGGTCGGGGTATCCGAGGGGGACGGATCAACGGACGGCTCGGCGGGTGAGGAGGGGGGCCTGGAGGTGGACCGGGCCGTGGGGTCGGCCAGGGCGGGCTGGGCGACGAGGGCCGTCGCGATCAGGACTCCGCACAGGGCGGGTAACAGGCGGCGTCGCATCTGGGTTCCCTCTCATTCCTGAGTGAGGACGGTGTCGATTCCCCGAGTCGTGAGGTGGCCAGGGTCGGCGGCGCGGTCGCCGGCGACGATGGCCACGGGTCCGGTCTGGCGCAGCCGGACCCATTCGGTGTGGAAGGCGCTGCCGGGCGCGACCTCGGCCCGGCGCCAGGGCTCGGTCCGCAGGTCCACGTCGCACCGCAGGGCGGGGCGCCCTTCCTCGGTACGGCGGCGGCGCTCGCCGATGATCGTCGCGAGCTCTTTGGCCGCCGGCTTGGGGCGGTGGTCCACGGTGAACAGGCCCAGGTCGTACTCCCGCTCGGGGAAGTCGGCCAGAGAAGGTTCCAGGTCGTGCGAGCACCACCAGGTGACGCCCCAGAGGGCGGGGTTGGCGGTCACCGTGTCCAGCGTGCGACGGACGAACTCGGCGGCGTGTGCCTCGGGCACGTCGGGCAGGGGCGCGCCTATCTCCTGCAGCCAGACGGGCCGGGTCGGGTCGAGCGAGGTGGCCGCCGCCAGTTCGACGAGGTAGTCGGCGTGGCCGACGGTGGCGGGGCCGAGCGGGCCGTCTATCGCGGAGACACCGTTGAACACCCAGGAGTGGACCGTGGTCAGGTCACCGAGGTCCACGTTGTCGGCGGGATGGAAGGGGTGCTCAGGGTCGTACCACGTGGCGTCGTACAGCGAGTGGAGGGCGAGCAGGCCGGGCGCGGCGGAGCGCACGACATCGACCAGCTCCGCGGCCCAGGCCGTGGACGCCTCGGGCGTGGTGGGGTTGCTCGGATAGAGGTTGTTGACCTCGTTGCCGAGCGTGACGGCGAACACGTTGTCGCGGGTGGCGACGGCGCGGGCGATCAGGTCGGCGTACGTGGCGATGCCGTCACGCACGTCACGGTCGGTGAAGAGGCTGCGCCGGTGCCAGGTGAGCACCCACGAAGGAAGGAAGTCGAAGCTGGACAGGTGCCCCTGAAGCAGGTCCACGGCGACGGACAGGTCGAACTCGGCGGCGACGTCGATCAGCGCCAGCAGGTCGTCCACGCCACGCTGCCGGATCATCGCCCGGTTCGGCTGGATCCACGGCCAGATCGGAAACACTCGCACGTGGTCCAGGCCGATCGAAGCCAGGTCCTCGAAGTCGCGGCGGACGGCGTCGAGCGAGAGGTCGAGCCAGCTGTGGAACCAGCCGGCCGAGGGCACGTAGTTGGCGCCGTAGCGGATGGGGTCGGACAGGGGCACGCGTCCTCCGGGGGTCGAACGATCTCCCGGCGGAGCCTAAAGCGTTTTAGTTCTCCTGCCAAGCCCCGGGCGGCGCCGTGCTCTCCCGGACCACCAGCCGGGGGGTCGCCGTTTTGACGTCCCTGCGCAGCCCGGGCTCGGCGATGACCTCCAGCATCACCTCGGCGAGCTGCTTGCCGAAGGCGAAGGTGTCGCGGGAGAGCGCGCTGATCGCGGGGTGCGCGATCCTGGTCAGCACCGAGTCGTCGAAGGCCACGATGGACAGCTCGTCCGGCACCTTCACCCCCATCTCGCCCGCCACGCCCAGCCCGGCCAGCGCCATCACGTCGCTGTCGTAGACGATGGCCGTCGGCCGGCGGGGGCGGGACAGCAGCGCCCTGGTCGCTGCGGCGCCCTCGGAGTCGCTGAAGTCGGTGGGCACCGACACCGCCTCCTCCAGGTCCAGCCGGCCGGCGCGGTCGTGCAGCGCGCGCATGCGCCGCTGGGTGTGCCGGAACGCCGGAAGGCCCGCGACGTGGGCGATCCTGCGGTGGCCGAGCGCGGCCAGGTAGTCCACGACCGACAGCATCGCCCCGCGGTCGTCGGCCCACACGCTGGACAGACTCCCGTGCCTGCCGGGACCGCCCAGGACCACGGCGGGCGTCCCCGCCTCCTCCAGCACCTCGATGCGCGGGTCCCGGACCTTGAGGTCCACCATGACGAACCCGTCCACCCTGTGCGCGGAGGCCCACTCGCGGTAGACCTCCATCTCGGCCTCGACGTCCTCGACGATCAGCAGGTGCAGCGCCACCGACTGCGCCGACAGCCCCGCCTGCAGCCCGGACAGTAACTGGGCGAAGAACGGCTCCACGCCGAGGGTGCTGGCGGGCCGGGCGATGACCAGGCCCACCGCCTCCGCGCGGGCGCCGCCCAGGGCCCGGGCGGCGCTGTGCGGGCGCCAGTTCATCTCCTTCGCGACCTGCAGGATTCGCGCGCGGGTGGCCTCGCCGACCCCCGGGCGGCCGTTGAGCGCGAAGGACACCGCGCCCTTCGAAACCCCGACCCGCTGCGCGATGTCGGTGATCGTCGGTCGGCGCACTGCTGCTCCTTCACGAGTTCGTCTCAGCTATTGACACACGAGTCTAGCCAGGGGAATAGTCCGGCAACTAGAGCGATTTAGCACGCAAGGAGAGCGCCATGCGTAGGTACTGGACGGGACTGGCGGTGGCAGCCGTCATGGTCGTCTCGGGCTGCGGGCTGGGCGGGGCCGACCCGCAGGCTGCCCCCGCCCCGACCGCGGCGGCCACGGGCGAGGTGAAGGGCACGGTCACGCTACAGACCTGGGCCCTGAAGCCCAAGTTCACGACGTACATGGAGGGCGTCATCGGCGCCTTCGAGAAGAAGTACCCGGGCACGAAGGTCGAATGGATCGACCAGCCCCCGGACGCCTACTCGGAGAAGGTGCTCAACCAGGCCGCCTCGGGCACCCTGCCGGACGTGACCAACCTGCCGCCGGACTTCGCCCGGCCGCTGGTCACGCAGGACATGCTGCTCGACGTCGCCCAGGTCGACCCCAAGCTCGCCGACGAGTACGTCGCCGGCGGCCTCGACGCGTACAAGTTCCGCGGGTTCTCCGGGACGTACGGCTACCCGTGGTACCTCAACACGGACGTCAACTACTGGAACTCCGAGCTGATGAAGAAGAACGGGCTGGACCCGGCCAAGCCGCCGGCGACCTTCGACGAGCTGGTCGAGCAGGCCCGGATCTTCAAGCAGAAGTCAGGCGGCAAGGCCTACCTGATGAGCCGCCGTCCCGAACTGGGCGACCTCGTCCAGGCGGGTGTGAAGATCCTTTCCGATGACGGCAAGAGCTTCGTCTTCAACACCCCCGAGGCCGCCGCGGTGATCGACAAGTACCGCGCCGCCTACAAGGAGGGCCTGCTGCCGCGTGACGTGCTCACCGACACCTACGCAGGCAACGCCAAGCTGTTCAACGAGGGCACCGTGGCCTGGACGACGGCTGGCGCCAACCACATCATCGCCGTCAAGACAGACAACCCCTCGCTCGCACCCAAGGTCGTGCCGTCGGTCGCCATGGGCATCCCGCCGCTGTACGTCCAGGGCCTGTCGGTCTCGAAGAAGTCGCAGAACCCGGCCGCGGCGATCGCGCTGGCCCGCTGGGTGACCAGCCCGGAGAACCAGGCTGCGTTCGCGCACGAGGTCAGCGTCTTCCCGAGCACCAAGGCCTCGGCCAACGACCCGTTCTTCACCAAGAGCGACGGCACCAACGGCGGCGACGCCAAGGTCATCGCGTTCAAGTCCCTCGCCACGGCGAAGGTTCTCCAGCCCTTCGAGGTCACCGAGGCGATGAGCAAGTTCATTCGGCAGCAGGTCGCGCTGGCGCTCACCGGCGAGGTCTCCTCGAAGGAGGCGCTGGACGCCGCGGTCGCCAAATGCAACGAGCTGCTCAACCAGTGACCACTCCCGCACTCCCCGCGCAGAGCGCCCTCCGCCGCCGGATCATCCCCTGGCTGCTGGTGGCGCCCGCCGCGCTGTGGCTGTTCGTCTTCAACGTCTGGCCCTCGCTGAACACGCTGGTCCTGGCGTTCACGAACGCGAAGCCGCTGAGCGGCGGGCACTTCACCGGCCTGGAGAACTTCGGGCGCATGCTCGACGACGCCCAGCTCGTCGACGCGCTGCTCAACAGCATCGTGTTCATGGTGGTCTGCCTGCCGGTGCTCACCTTCCTGCCGCTGCTGCTGGCAGTGCTGGTCGAGAAGAAGATCCCGGGGATCACGTTCTTCCGCACCGCCTTCTACACCCCCGTCGTCGCCTCGGCGGTCGTGGTCGCCCTGATCTGGAGCTGGCTCCTGAGCGACCGGGGCGTGATCAACGGGCTCGCGCAGGAGATGGGGGTGCTCCAGGGGCCGCTGCCGTTCCTGACCGACCGCTGGCTGCTGGTGTTCAGCGCCATCACGCTGACGGTGTGGAAGGGCCTGGGCTACTACATGATCATCTATCTGTCGGCGCTTGGGAACGTACGACGTGAGCTGCACGAGGCCGCGGCCGTGGACGGGGCCGGGCCGGTGCGCCGCTTCTGGAGCGTGACGGTCCCGGGCGTGCGTAACACGATGTTGCTGGTCTCGGTGCTGGTGGCGGTCTCGGCGCTGCGGGTGTTCTCCGAACTGTTCGTGTTGTCGAACGGCACGGGCGGGCCCGGCGGGCGCGCGATGTCGCTCGTGATGCTGATCCAGCTCTACAGCCGCGGCTTCTACGGCCACTTCGGTTACGCCTCAGCGCTGAGCATCCTCCTCTTCGTCATCACGATCGGTCCGATGCTCCTGCTGGCGCGGCTCTCCAGGAAGGGGGCCTGACATGGCGGACATGAAGACGCGCGAGGCGACGACCGGCGCCGCCGTGCCCGCCCTTCGATCGTCGTCGGGGCGGCACGCGGGCCGGGTACGGCGGGGCCGGGGCGGTTTCGGCGCTCCGGGGCCCGGCGAGCTGGTGCTGCGGTACACGCTGCTGCTTGTCGTGCTGGCGATCACGGTGCTGCCGTTCCTGTGGCAGGTGTCCACCTCG
Organism: Nonomuraea recticatena; assembly: GCF_039533245.1. Lineage (NCBI taxonomy): Bacteria > Bacillati > Actinomycetota > Actinomycetes > Streptosporangiales > Streptosporangiaceae > Nonomuraea > Nonomuraea recticatena. Next base: position 66,137 of record NZ_BAAATE010000013.1, read on the forward strand.
CTCAAAGGGCCGTACGAGGATGTCTTCGCGCAGACGCCGAGCTTCATCCCGCTCCAGCCGACGCTGGAGAACTATGCGAAGGTCGCGGCGACGATCCCCGTCTGGACGTACGCGCTCAACTCGTTGATCGTGGCGGTCATCGTCGTGTGCGGCAACGCGATCGGCGCGACGCTGGCGGGGTTCGCGCTGGCCCGGCTGGAGTTCAGGGGCGCGAAGCTGCTCCTGGCGTTGTTCCTGTCCACGCTCGTGCTGCCGGGCGAGGTGACGATCATCTCCCAGTACCTCACCGTCCGGGGCATGGGCCTGGCCGACACCCTGCTGGGCGTGGCACTGCCCGGCACGATCGGGATGCTGAACGTGCTGCTGATGCGCACGGCGTTCCAGGCCATCCCCAAGGAGATGGACGAGGCGGCGGTCATCGACGGGGCGACGCCCTGGCAACGGCTGGTGCACCTCGGCCTGCCGAACGTGCGCGGGATGCTCAGCGTCATCACGATCTTCGCCTTCATCGGGGCCTGGGACGATTTCCTGTGGCCGCTCATCGTGCTCAACGACCCGAAGAACTTCACGCTCACCGTTGGCCTGCAGTACCTCAACGGAACCTTCACCGCCAATCCCCGCCTCATCGCGGCCGGGACAATGATCTCCTTCCTGCCCATCGTGATCCTCTTCGCCTCGCTGCAACGGTTCTTCTTCCGCGGTGTCGCGGAGGGCGCGATCAAGGGCTGAACCGGTTTCCAGAACAAGGAGTCTCTCTCCATGCATGACGACCGCCAGCTGGTCGAAGCGCGTCTCAAGCGCGTCCTTGACGAGCGCATCCGCCCGGCCGTGTACCCCGAGTCGGTGCCGCTCGAGGTGGCCGTGTGGCACGCGCCCGGCGAACCCGTGCCGGTGGCCGAGGGCCTGTCGGCCGTGCCCGAGCCCATCGCGGTCGGCGACAGGTGGGGCGCTCCCTGGGGCACCAGCTGGTTCACCGTCACGGGCACGGTTCCGGCGCAGTGGGCGGGCCGGAGCGTCGAGGCGGTTCTCGACCTCGGCTTCGACGAGAACATGCCGGGCTTCCAGTGCGAGGGGCTCGTCTACCGTCCCGACGGCACCCCGGTGAAGGGGCTCAACCCGCGCAACCAGTGGATCCGCGTCGGGGCGCCGGTCGAGGGCGGCGAGGAGGTGCGGTTGCACATCGAGGCGGCCTCCAACCCCGTCATCCTCGACTACCACCCCTTCGTGCCCACGAAGCTCGGCGACAAGGAGACGGCGGGCACCGAGCCGCAGTACCGGCTGGCCCGCATGGACCTGGCGATCTTCGACGAGACCGTCTGGCAGCTGGTGATCGACCTGGAGGTTCTCGGCGAGCTGATGGCGGAGCTGCCCGTCGACAGCGCGCGGCGATGGGAGCTGCTGCGCGCCGTCGAGCGGGCCCTCGACGCGATCGACCTGCAGGACGTCAACGGTACGGCCGCCGCCGGCCGTGCCGAGCTGGCCGGGGTGCTGGCCACGCCGGCGGCGCCCTCGGCCCACCGGATCAGCGCGGTCGGCCATGCCCACATCGACTCGGCCTGGCTCTGGCCGCTGCGCGAGACCGTCCGCAAGGTGGCCCGCACGACCTCCAACATGACCGCCCTGCTGGAGGACGAGCCCGACTTCGTCTTCGCCATGTCCCAGGCGCAGCAGTGGGCCTGGGTGAAGGAGCACAGGCCGGAGGTCTGGGCCAGGGTCGTCAAGGCGGTGGCCGAGGGGCGGTTCGTCCCCACGGGCGGCATGTGGGTGGAGTCGGACACCAACATGCCCGGCTCGGAGGCCATGGCCAGGCAGTTCGTCCACGGCAAGCGGTTCTTCCTCGACGAGTTCGGCATCGAGAACGACGAGGTGTGGCTGCCCGACACGTTCGGCTTCGCCGCAGGGCTGCCCCAGATCATCAAGGCCGCCGGGTCGAAGCGGCTGCTCACCCAGAAGATCTCCTGGAGCCAGGTCAACACGTTCCCCCACCACACGTTCCTGTGGGAGGGCATCGACGGGACCAGGATCTTCACCCATTTCCCGCCGGTGGACACCTACAACTGCTCGATGAAGGGCAGCGAGATCGCCCACGCGGCGCGCAACTTCAAGGACAAGGGCGTCGCGCGGCACTCCCTCGCCCCGACCGGCTGGGGCGACGGAGGCGGCGGCACCACCCGCGAGATGGTCGCCAAGGCGGCCCGGCTGCGGGACTTGGAGGGCTCGGCCACCGTCACATGGGAGACGCCCGCCGACTTCTTCGCCAAGGCCGAGGCCGACTACCCCAACCCGCCGGTCTGGGTCGGCGAGCTCTACCTGGAGCTGCACCGCGCCACGCTCACCAGCCAGGCCAAGACCAAGCAGGGCAACAGGCGCAGCGAGTCGCTGCTGCGCGAGGCAGAACTGTGGGCGGCCACCGCCGCCGTCCGCGCCGGGCACCCCTACCCCTACGAGCAGCTCGACCGGATCTGGAAGACTGTGCTGCTCCACCAGTTCCACGACATCCTGCCCGGCTCGTCCATCGCCTGGGTGCACCGCGAGGCCGAGAAGACGTACACCGCCGTGGCCGCGGAGCTGAACGACCTCATCGACGCCGCGCAGCGGGCCCTCGCGGGGAACCCCGGCTCCGGCGAGCTGGTCTTCAACGCGGCGCCGCACGCCCGCAACGGTGTCCCGGCAGGTGGAGCGGCCGCGGTTGCGGCCCCCGCTCTCGCCGCCGAACTCCGCACCCGCGACGAGGGCGGGTACGTCCTGGACGACGGGCTGCTGCGGGTGGAGATCGACGGCCGCGGCCTGGTCGTCTCGGCGTACGACCTGCGGTCGCAGCGGGAGACGGTCGCGCCAGGGCAGGCCGCCAACCTCCTGCAGATCCACCCTGACTTCCCCAACATGTGGGACGCCTGGGACGTGGACCAGTTCTACCGGAACACGGTGACCGACCTGGTGGAGGCCGCCGAGGTCGCGCCGGGCGAGGAGCCCGGCTCGGTCCGCGTGGTGCGCTCGTTCGGCGCGTCGCGGGTCACGCAGCTCCTCACCGTGAAGGCCGGACGGCTTGACATCCGCACCGAGGTCGACTGGCACGAGACCGAGAAGTTCCTCAAGCTGGCCTTCCCTCTGGACGTGCACGCCGACCGGTACGCCTCGGAGAGCCAGTACGGCCACGCCTACCGCGCCACCCACACCAACACCAGCTGGGAGGCGGCCAAGTTCGAGGCGTGCAACCACAAGTTCGTGCACGTGGAGGAGCCGGGCTGGGGCGTGGCACTGGTCACCGACTCCACCTACGGCCATGACGTGACCCGCGCCGTGCGGGCGTCGGACTCGGGCACGACCACCACGCTGCGGGTGTCGCTGCTGCGCGCCCCGCGCTTCCCCGACCCCGAGACCGACCAGGGCGTGCACCGCTTCCGTCACGCGCTCGTGCCCGGCGCGACGATCGGCGACGCGGTCCGTGAGGGCTGGTTCATCAACCTGCCCGAGCGGCGGGTGCCGGGCGACGCGGTGATCGCGCCGCTGGTCACCGTGGACGACGACGCGGTCGTGGTGACCGCCGTGAAGCTGGCCGACGACGGGAGCGGGGACGTCGTCGTCCGCTTCCACGAGTCCAGGGGAGGCCGGGCCCGCGCCCGCCTCTCGACCGGCTTCGCCGCCACCGGCGTCGCCGTCACCGACCTGCTGGAGCGCCCGCTCGCCGACGTGGCCGCGCCGGAGCTGACCGACGGGTCGGTGGCGGTGTCACTGCGCCCGTTCGAGCTGGTCACGTTGCGGTTCAGCCGCTGAGCGCCCGCCTTCGGCGTACCGCCCGCCTGGTACGCCGAAGGCGCTTTCGTCTTGAGCGGCTCCTCCCGCTTCCACTCGACAACGGCCCTCGGCGGGTGTCATCCCGGGATGACACGACGCACCGTCACCTCGCTCCCCGGTGGTCGCGAGGTGTCCAGGATTCGTGTCACAGGAGCCGGCGGGCGAGGGGCAGCCTGGTCCGGGTGATCAGCGCCGCCGCAGTCGCCAGGACGGGCAGCCCCACCACCACGGCGATCACGAAGGGCCACGGTATGGCGATCGTGGCGAGATCTCCGGCGCCGTGCGTCGTCATCGGCCGGCTCAGCGCCACGCCCGTCACCGTTCCGGCGACCAGCCCCACCAGCGCGCCGAGCGCGGAGATGTAGAGGGCCTGGCCGGCCACGACCATCCGCACCGTCCTGGGCGGGGCGCCGATGGCCGTCATCATCGCCCGCTCAGGAAGCATGTCGGCGGCTGCCAGGCGGGTGGCGGCCAGGGTGCCGCCGACGACGAGGACGAGAGCGCCGCCCAGCCAGCCCCACAAGCCGGGGTCGGGCACGTTGCGGTAGCCCTCCTCGGCGGCGATCGTGACACGGGGGGTCACCTTGGTGAGATCGCGCCACAGTGTCGAGTCGGCTGACAGCCGGTGCATGGCGTAGAGCTGGCGCTCCGCCGTCGAGAAACCGGCCTGCTCGACCAGGGTGCGCGGCAGCAGGGCGCCGCCCTGGTGCTTGTCGGCGGGTGTGGCCAGCACCGCGGGCACATCGAGCTTGCGCGCAGGGCCGGACGTGGAGCTCGCCCGCAGCGCGAGCTTGCCGTCCCGCAGCGCGGCCGCGTCGAACACCACGGCCTTGCCGCTCGCCAGCGCCGCGGCTGCCTGCGGGTCGTGGCGGCCTTGCAGGAGCCTGAGCAGGGCCTGGTCTCCGATGGCCACCGTGCGACGCGTCCGTGTCCCGTTCCATCGCACCGTGTACCGCAACGCGTAGCGGCGGCCCTGGGCGTCCTTCGCCTGAAAGCCGGCGGCCAGCGGCACGCCCGGCAACTGGGAGGCCGTTGTGGCGCGCAGCTTGTCCCAGGTCGCGTCGGCCATGGTGCCGCCCCAGATCGCCAGCGTGCCGGTCGGGCGCGCCGAGGTATAGGCGTCGCGCCGGTCCACGTATTCGCTGTAGGTGCCGATGCCCATCGCCGTGACCGTGGCCGTGACCGCCATGACAGCCGCCACGGCGCTCGCCGTCCGGGATCGGTGGCGGACCGCGTCGCGGACGGACACCCGCAGCGGGAGCCGCAACCGCGCGGCCAGCCGTCCCGTGTAGCCGACCAGCCATGGCGTCATCACCACCAGCCCGAGCAAGACCAGCACCGCGGAGGCGAGCACCCACACCGAGCCAGGCTGACGCCGCGCCACCACGGTCGCCCCCAGTCCGGCCAGCACCAGCACAGCCCCCGCCAGGGGCCATCCCGGCCGATCGGCTACCGCGGGCGCGCGACCGGCCAGCACGGTCGCCGTGTCCTGCCGAGCCGCTTGTACGGCAGGCACCAGCGCCGCCACGAGCCCGGTGAGCAGGCCCAGCGCGGCGACGCTCAGTACCGGCGACCACGGTACGTCCGGCGGGCCGACCGTCGGGCCCCAACGCGCGCCGGCTCCCACTCCCCAGCGCGCCGCGATCTGGGCGCCCAGCATCCCGGCCCCGATGCCCAGCACCGTCGCCACGAGGGCGGCCGCACCGCCGAGGACCAGCCCGTCGGCCAGCACGATCGTCCGCAGGTGCCCGGCCGAACCGCCCTGCGCCGCGATCTCCGCCAGCTCCCGGCGCCGTCTCCTGAGTCCGACCGCGAAGGCCGGCCCAGCCAGCAGCACGGTCACCAGCACCACCATGATCACCATGGCGCCGACCCCGACCATGCTCTGGACGTCGAAGGCTGAGGCACGAACCGGAGTGCGCAGCGGGTCGGCGACCATGGCGCGGGAGGTGACGAACAGGCCGGCCCTGTTCAGCGCGGGCACCTCGGCCCAGGTCACTGGCTTGGGGGTGTCGGCGAGCCAGCCGATGCCGTACTCACCAGGAGACCCCCATCCATCCAACGGCGCCAACGGCAGATCAGGACCCACGACCTGTCGCAGCGACGGCCGGTGCGGGTGCTCGACCACGCCAGCCACCGTCAGCGGCGCCGCACCGGACGGCCGCAGGAGATCGCCTGACCGCAGGCCGAGCGCCGGTGTCACCGCCACCTCCCCGGCGGAGGGAAACCTGCCCTCCCTCAGCGTCAGCATCCCCCTGGTCAGCGGATCGCGCAGGTCGCCCTCCAGCGCGTCGACCCGCTCGGTCCCCAGCCGGAGCACGCCGGTACTGAAGGGGATCAACCGGGTGCCCGGTCCGAGCAGTGCGGCTACCTCGGCGGCGCTGGGTCTGGATAAGGCCGCTCCGTCGTCGCCCGGGCCCGAGATCGCCCCGTTCGGCTCCTGGTGGATCACGCTACCCTCGGGTATCTGCGTGAGGCGGGCGTCGGCCGCGCCGAGCTCGGCCACCAGTCCCTCCCGCCCGGTGACGCTCATGGTCGCGAAGAGGGTGAGCATCGCCGTGATCACCAAGACGGGCAAGCCGATCATCACCATGATGAGCGCGCTCCGTCCCCGGGAACGCCACGCGCTCCGGCGGGCGATGCGCAGCGCGGCGAGAACAGCGCTCATCGGGCACTCACCAGCGACACGCTCGTGGAATCCGTGATCATCCCGTCGCGGAGGAACACCACACGATCGGCCCAGGCGGCGTAGCGCGGCTCATGGGTGACGAGCAGGACCGCCGTGCCCGCGTCACAACGAGCCCGCAATATGTGCAGGATCTCGTCGCCGGTACGCGTGTCGAGCGCGCCAGTCGGTTCGTCGGCCAGCAGCAGGCGCCGCTCGCCGACCAGAGCGCGGGCGATCGCGACCCGCTGGCGCTGGCCACCGGACAGCTCGTCAGGGAAGCGGTCGGCCAGGTCCTCGACGTCGATCTCCGCCAGCGCGGCCATGGCCTCCTCGCGAGCCAGGCGTGACCGCACGCCGTCGAGCTCGCGCGGCAGCATCACATTCTCCGCCGCCGTCAGCGACGTGATCAGGTTGAGGTCCTGGAAGATGTAGCCGACGCTGCGGCGCCGCAGCACCGCCAGGTCGCGCACGGTGGCCAGGTCCTGCTCGTCGATGTGCACCGTCCCGGACGTGGGCCGGTCGAGCCCGCCCGCGAGGTTGAGCAGGGTCGACTTGCCGGACCCGGACGGGCCCATGACCGCCACCAGCTCTCCCTCGTCGACCTCGAGATTCACGCCTTCCAGGGCGTGTACGGCTGTCGCCCCTTCGCCGTGGGTTCTGGCCACCTCGGCCAGCCGTACGACCGTCATCTTTCCTCCTTGAGAACGGCCTCGCAGTGATCCAGCCACCGTTGCTCGGCCTCGGCCTGGAAGATCATGGAATCGAGCACGAGCCGCTGGGCCGCGCCTTCCGTGGCAGCTCGCTTGGCCCTGGTCAGCTCCTGGAGGGCTCGCATGGTCGCGGTCCGCTGCTTGCGGATGACCTCGGAGACGTCCACCTCCTTGGCGGCGACGGCCATGGCCAGCTTGATGACCAGCTCGTCCCGCGGCCGGTCGGACTGGACAACGGGGGTGCTGAACCACCGCGCCAGCTCCTCCCGGCCGGCCGCGGTGATCGTGTAGACGACCCGGCCCTGCTCGTCCGACTCGCCCGGCTCCACCAGGCTGTCGCGCTCCATGCGGGACAGCGTCGTGTAGACCTGGCCGATGTTGAGCGGCCAGGTCGCCCCCGTCGACGCCTCGAACTCCACCCGCAGTTGGTAGCCATGCCGAGGCCCCCTGCTGAGCAGGGCGAGCAGTCCCTGCCTGATCAACATGGATACTAAGTATGCATACGCAGTATGTGCTCATCAAGTGGATCCGCCGCATTGCTGCACACAGCGTTCACGGAGAGCTGGTCCCGAGCCGTCATCCGTGACGATCTCGCGCCGACGGTGAGGCCGCCTCTCTCGACGGCAGGGTCAGTGCGAATGAACCTCTTCGTGAGCCTCTTCGAGGGGGCAGACAGTGGGGTGTTGAAGTGCTGCTCAGAGGGGTTGTTTGTCAGGCGATGTGACCCTCCGCTTGGGTTTGGTCGCGGTTTGATGAACACGGCCGTTCGGCAGGGTTGATCACCGCTACGGTTTTCGGCGTCTGGACGCCGGAAGCGAGGCGAGGGACGGCCCTGGAATGACGTGGATCGAGCGGACCGCCGGTCAAGCAGGTGGCGTTGCCGGCCTGCCTGACGCACACCGCCCGGATGCGGGTCCGCGACGACTTGGCCGAGACGCTGTGCAAGCGCATGCCGCCCACGTCAAGCGGGCCAAGGCGGAGCTGGAGGAGATCCGCACCCGGCAGCGCGCGCCGCTGGACGGCATGGAGGTCCACCTCGACCTCGGTGAGGAGGCCGACGCAGCCTGAGCCGGACTCTGCCCCCGCCGCTGAGCCAGCGTTGCCAACGTTCGGCGCGAGGGGATACCGGCGAAAACAGCCATCAGGATTCATGGGCGAGAGCGGCGACGATGACACCGCCGCGCAGCGGGGATGTGAGGCGCCGACGGCTACGGTGCGGGACGGGAGCGGGCGACGGCCAGGGTGAGCGCGGTGACGTGCTCGGCGAGCGCCGCGACCAGCGCGGGCGGATTGCGGACGGTGAAGGGCCAGGGCAGGCCGGTGAGGATGCGCGCCATGGCGGGCAGGTTCTCCGCGCCGCTGACCAGGAGCACGCCGCCGTCAGGGCAGGCGTGCAGGTCGCCGAAGGTGGCCGGCAACTGGTCGCGGGCGGTGTCCAGGTCGGTGTCGAGCCATACCTCGGTGCGGTGGGTCCAGGCGCCGAGCGTCAACGTGCGCAGGACGTGGGTCACGGGGTCGAAACCGTCGGGCGGGGTGAATGTGCCGGGCAGTTCGGCGGCGCCGCTGATCCTGTCCAGGCGGTACATGCGGATGGCGGCGCGGAGGTGGTCGTGTCCGACCAGGTACCAGCGGCGTGCGTGCACGACCAGCCCGTACGGGTCCACCTCGCGTACGCCGCGGGTGTGCTCGATCCGGACGGCGTGGCGGGCGTGGACGGCCGCGGCCAGCGTCAGCGCCAGGTGTGGTTCGGGGGTCAACGGGCCTGCCGTCGCCGAGGTGGCGGCGATCAGCGCGGTGACGCGCCGGCGCAGGTGCGCGGGCAGGACGCGGTTGAGTTTGACCAGCGCCCGGTCGGTCGGGCCGGGCTCTCCCACCTGTTCGTGCTGCTTGCCGGTGGCCAGCGCGACCGCGACGGCGACCGCTTCGTCGTCGGCGAACATCAGGGGCGGCAGGCGTCCGCCGCGGGCCAGCCGGTAGCCGCCGTAGCGTCCGCGGACGGACTCGACGGGGATGTCCATGTCGCGCAGGGCGGTGACGTAGCGGCGGACGGCGCGGGCGTCGACGCCCAGGCGCCGGGCCAGTTCGTCGGCGGGCACCAGGCCGCGGTCCTGAAGGATCTCCAGCAGGGCCAGGACGCGGGTCGCGGGACGGGACACGGTCGCGATCCTAATGAGGGCAGAAAGCGTCCACAATCCTCCCTAGCCTTGCGCCGATAAGAGACCGATCGAAAGGAGTCGACGCGATGTCGACCATCGTTCTTGTCGGCGGTTCGTTCCTCGGCGCATGGGCCTGGGGGCGCGTCACGCCGCTGCTGACCGCGTACGGCCACCAGGTGCATCTGCTGACGCTCACCGGTTTCGGCGACCGCGCGCATCTGGGCTCGCCGGACACGACGCTCAGCACGCATGCCCGCGATATCACGGCCGCGATCGAGTACGCCGGGCTGCGCGAGGTGGTGCTCGTGGCGCACTCCTACGGCGGAGCCCCCGCCACGATCGCCGCCAACACGATTCCCGAACGGATCTCCCACGTGGTCTACCTCGCCGCGCTCCTGCCCGAACCGGGCAGGAGCCTGTTCGACAGCACGCCCACGCACGTCGTCGAAGCGATCATGGAAACCGTCCGGGACGGGCGGATCCCGGTGATGAGCGACGAGATCATCGACGCCAACTTCGGCGAGCACGGGCTCACCCCCGAAGACCGGACCTGGCTGCGGGCACGCGGCGCCGGCCAGCCCATCGGCACCTACCAGGACCCGGCGCCGGCCGACCTGCGCGCGGTGCAGAGGCTGCCCCGCACCTACATCGCCTGCACGGGCGACCCAGGCGGCCCGCCGCGCGTGCCGGGCATGGAGGTCATCACGCTGGAGGCCGGGCACTGGCCGATGATCACCGACCCGGAGTCGCTGGCCCGGGTGCTGGACGAGGCGGCCCGGTCATGATGCGGCCGTACTGGGTGGAGATTGCGCAGGAGAGCCTGGACGACCTGGCTTCCCGGCTGGCCGCGACCCGCTTCACCCGCCCGCTGCCCGGCCACGGGCTCGGTGTGCCCGCTGACCGCGTCCAGCACCTGGTCGAGTACTGGCGCGACGGCTACGACTGGCGCGCCTGGGAGCGGCGGATCAACGTCCACCCGCAGTTCCTGACCGAGATCGACGGGCTTGACGTGCACTTCCTGCACATCCGTTCGGTCCGGTCGGATGCCCTGCCGCTCATCCTCACCCACGGCTGGCCCATGTCGGTCGTCGAGTTCCTGCCACTGATCGACCGGCTGAGCGACGCCTTCCACCTCGTCATCCCCTCAGTGCCCGGCTTCGGGTTCTCCGGCGTACCGCGTGAGCCGGGCTGGAACCGCCGCCGCGTCGCCGCGGCGTGGGCGGAGCTGATGTGCCGGCTCGGGTACGAACGTTACGGCGCGCACGGCAACGACGTCGGCTCCCTGATCTCCATCGAGCTGGGACGCCTGGATCCGCGCCGCGTCGTCGGGGTGCACGTCACCCAGATCTTCTCCCTGCCCTCCGGCGATCCGGCGGAGCGCGCCCTGCTGGGAAGCGGCGACCGGGCGAAACTGGCCGCTCTGGAACGCTTCATGGCCGGCCGGAGCGCCTACCTCAACCTCCAAGCCACCCAGCCGCAAACCCTGGCGCATGCGCTCGCCGACTCCCCGGCCGGCCAGCTGGCCTGGAACCTGCAGCTGTTCGGCGACGCGGTGAGCGACGACTACATCCTCACCAACGCCGCCATCTACTGGCTGACCGACACCTCCGGCAGCTCGGCCCTGATCGGCTATCACGGCAACAGGCCGCCTGCCGAGCCGTCATCGGTCCCCCTGGGCCTTGCCTGTTTCGCCGACGACTTCTTTCCCTCCATCCGCCCGCTCGCCGACCGCGACCACAGCGCCATCGTGCACTGGAACGCCTACGACAAAGGCGGACACCATGCCGCGCAAGAGGAACCACAGCTCCTCGCCGATGACCTCCGTATGTTCTTCACCGCCCGCCGATGACGTCGCCTGCAAGCGCACCGGTCGCGACACCGGTGGTCTTCACCCGATGGGGAACACAAAAGGGGAGCAAGCGCATGCCGACCGCTTTCGTCGTCTTCTACCGGAACATGAACCTGGGCCACCCGAACGGCCCGGGCGATGCTCGAAGACGCGCTGCGCGCCGCAGGGGCGTCGTCGGCACGGTCGTTCCAGACGAACGGGACGGTCCTGATCGAGGTCGGCGACACCTCGCCCCGCGAGGTGGTGAACCGGGCGGCGCCGCGGCTGCTGACGGTCAGCGGCTACGACGACGCCGTGTTCGTGCGTCCTGTCGACCAGCTCGCGGCGATCCTCGATCGCGAGGCCGTGTTGCTAAAGAAAGCTGGTGAGTCGGGTGCACCCCCGACTTCGCCGTCGAGCAGCGCCATTCCCACTACGGGCCACGCCTCCCGCCTGCGACGGTGCAGCCGCGTGGTGTCCATCTCGCTGCGTAAACTGTTGGCTCGTGTGCCTGTCTGCGATGTCAACGTGCACACTGACGGTTTCCCGTTCGGCCGAAGGACTGAGCCGTGCCCGACCGACCTGAGATTGTCTGCATCTGCGGCTCTACCCGGTTCGTGGACGAGATGCGTGCGGCGAACCGTGATCTGACCTTCGCCGGTGTCATTGTCGTCGCGCCAGGCGAAGCAGACGAGTTGATCACCAACGAGCAGAAGACCGCGCTGGACGCCCTCCACCTGCGCAAGATCGACCTGGCTGACCGGGTTCTGGTCGTCAACCCCGGCGGGTATATCGGCGAGTCCACGAGCAGGGAGATCGCATATGCCCACGCCACCGGCAAGCCGATCTCGTTCACCGATCCCGTCTGACCAGTAGGCGCTTCGTGGTGCGCGCGGGCAACGAGTCTCGGTCAGCCTCGGAGCGTGTTGCTAGAGGGTCTTCGAAGTCGTCGGGCGCAGCCTTGTGCTTGTGTCGCGTGACGTGATCTCTGATGAGGCGTGGGCCGTGCTCGGGCCTCTGTTTCCCGCTGTGAAGGCTACGGGCCGTCCGCCGGTAGACCGACGCACGGTGGTCGAGGCGACGGCGTGGCGGTTTCGCACCGGGGCGCCATGGCGTGATCTGCCCGAGCGGTTCGGGAACTGGAACACGATCTACAAGAACTTCGACCGCTGGTCGAAGGCCGGGGTCTGGGCGCGCGCCCTCGAGCAGGTCCAGGCGTTGGCTCACCAGCGCGGCGACGTCGACTGGATCGCGTCGATCGACTCCACGATCGTGCGTGTCCACCAGCACGGCGCGACCCTGCCCAGGGACAAAGGGGGCACGGCCGAACTACAAGAAGCTCGGAGATGAACCCGCTGATCACGCGATCGGCCGCTCCCGTGGCGGGTTGACATCAAGACGCACCTGGTCGCCGACGGCAAGGGGCGGGCGCCGGCGTTCGTCCTGACCGGTGGCCGGGTCGCGGACACGACCATGCTGCGCGACACGCTTGAGGAGATCCGCGTGGCCGGCGCGACCGGACGGCCACGTCAGCGCCCGGACCGGCTGCTGGCGGACAAAGGCTCCCGTCCAGGGCGAACCGGGCGTGGCTGCGCGAGCGCGGCATTGCCACGACGATCCCGGAACGTGACGACCAGATCGCCCACCGCCGCAAGCGACCTGGCCGCCCGATCGACTTCGGTGACGAGCAGCGGCAGCGGTACCGGGGCCGCGACGTCGTCGAGCGCTGCTTCAACAAGCTCAAGCAGTGGCGCGGGCTTGCGATGCGATCAGACAAGACCGCCCGCAACCACCACTCCGGTCAGTGCCTCGCCGCCACACTCCACTGGGTCCAGACCTTCAGCAACACGGCCTGGCAAGCAAGACGATCAGCTGCCGGGCGGCAGCAAAATCGCCGGCATCAGCTCGCGCTGCCAACTGTCCCCGGTGGCCCAGCTCGGCAAGGAGATCGGCCAGCCGCCAAGCGGCGAAACGGTCTCCGGCCTCCGCGGTGAGATGACCCCGACCACTCCGAGCGGCTGGTATTCGATGCGGTTGGTGCCGAAACGCATGTGCCAGGCGGTATGGCGGCCGGTCGGGCGCATGAATCGACGGAGATTGCGCTCCAGGGAGGCGATGCCTTGAACGACGCCACCGAGCTCCATCATCGCGGTCTCATGTCGCGAGCGATTTCCGAAGTCGGTGTTGATCGCCTCCTCGATGGCGCTCCGCCGGGCGATCAGTGCCGCCTTGAGCCGGCTCAGATCGCTGCGCCGCGCCGCCAGGAAGGCGCTCCGTCGCGGAGGTAGGCAGCGCGCTGAACAGCGAGGATGTGGCCGAAGCGCTTCGCGTCCGTGGGCTGTGAGGTGGCTTCTGTGATGGTCATGATGTTGTTCCTTTGCCGCTGGCTGCTGGTGAGGGCGACTCCTGCTGGTGGTGGCGACGGAGGAGCAGCGCCGCCTGGGACGTGGAGTGGGGCGCCGAGTACGTGGTGGAGAGCGGCGGCCTCCGGTTAGCGGCGGGCCATCCGGCCCATGAACCGGACGATCAGGCGGCGCGGCAGGATCTTGCCGGCGAGGGCGAGCGGGCGGCCGTTGGTGATCACCGACGGGGGCGCGGAGCGGCGGTCGAGCGTGTCGAGGGCCGTCCTGACGACGTGCTCGGGGGTGGCTCGCTTCGTGCCGTAGTCGGCCGACTGGCTGCCGGCGACGTCGAAGAACTCGGTCCGCGTGGCGCCGGGGCACACGGCGAGAACGCGTAGGCCGGTGTCGTGGTTCTCCTCCCACAGCGCCTCGGTGAAGCTGAGGACGAACGCCTTGGTGGCGCCGTAGACACTCAGGTACGGGGTCGGCTGGAAGCCCAGCAGACTCGCGACGTTGATCAGGACGCCGGTGTCGGCGGAGGCCAGCGGGTCGATGTAGGCGCGGCTGAGGTCGACCAGCGCACTGACGTTCAGCGCGATCATGCTTTGCAGGCGGTCTGGATCCTCGTCCGTGAACGCGTCGTGGGTGCCGAAGCCCGCGTTGTTGACCAGTCCGGTGGCGTAGATGCCGCGGGACTCGAGTTCGGCGCGCAGCGTGCGACCGGCGTCGGGCAGGCCGAGGTCGCGGGCGACGACGCTCACCGTGACGCCGTGGGCGCGGGTGAGTTCGTCGGCCAGGTCCTTGAGCCGGTCCGCGCGGCGGGCGACGAGTACGAGATCCGCGCCGCGGCGGGCCAGCTGGCGCGCGAATTCCGCGCCGAGCCCGGAGCTCGCTCCGGTGACGATGACGATCTGACGGCGGTAGTCGACTTTGCTCATGGCATTCACACTACGCACGGATATGCACGGAGTGCAAGTTGCTACATCATGTGATCCTCCGTACCATCGGTGCATGGCTCAGAAACCGACACCCCTTCGGGAACAGACCCGCTCGGTGGTCCGCTCGCTGCTGGCTCGGACCGCTATCGAACTGTTCGCCGCCAAGGGGTTCGACAACACGACGCTGGAGGAGGTCGCCGCCGCGGCGGGTGTCTCTCGGCGGACCCTGTTCAACTACTTCCGCAACAAGGAAGACCTCGCGCTCAGCGGCCTGTCCGAGCAGGGTGAAGCGATCGCCGCGCGGCTCGCCGAGCGCCCGGTCGAGGAGGACGCCTGGACGTCACTGCGCGCGGCGTTCCAGGTGCTCGAGGACATCGAGACCACGCCTGAGCGCCGGCTCGAAATGATCACGCTCTTGTTCGGCAACGAGTCCCTGCGCGCCGGGCACGCCGAGAAGCAGGCTCGCTGGCAAGACCTGTTCGCGCCGCTGATCGAGCCGCGACTGCCCGACTCCGACCACCGCACCCTGCAGGCGCGCGCGATCGCGGCCGCGGCGATCACCTGCCTGCAGGCAGCGAACGAGGAGTGGGTGCGCCTGGGCGGACAGGTCGACCTGTTCGACCTCTACGACGCAGCGGTGCAGGCGATCCGCCGCCCGGCCTCACCACCAGAGGAGAAGATGACATGACCGATCGCCTGCCTGCGGCGGACCTACCGAACATGGCCGCCGCCCTCCGCGCCGAACGCGCCTAGATGCTGAACTGCACCAGCAGCCTCACCGACGACGAATGGACCGCGCCCAGCGCCGCAGCTGGATGGCGCATCGCCGACGTCGTCGCCCACATCGGTGCGACGGCGCGTAGCTTCTACACACCCGCCGGGCTGCGCACGATCTTCGCCGCCAGCCTCGAACGGGTGAACGAGGACCCCGTCGACCGACGGCGGGACTGGAGCCGTGCCAAGGTAGCCGTGCCAAGGTAATGGCCGAGTACCAGCGGGCCGGCCGGCGAGCCACCACGCTCCTCGACGTCGTGAGACGCACGCCCGCCGCCCGAGTGCGGGTACCGCTGGCCGACCTCGGTCGCCACCCATGGGTCTGATGATCGGCGGCGCACTCGTCTTCGACCATCACACGCACCTGCGGCACGACATGGCCCCAGCGCTCGGCCGGCCCGTGCCGCCCACCGATGCGGACAGGATGCGCGCGGTCCTGACGTGGATGATCGCCGTACTGAGCAATCAGGTCGCGCAGGCGCCAGTCGCCGGGCTCGACGCCCGCGTCGCACTGACTCTCACCGGCCCCGGCGGCGGGACCTGGTGGATCGACGAGGCAGGCGGCCTGACTCCATCCAACGGAGCGGTCGCCGCGCACGTCACCGCCCCCGCGCTGACCTTCCCCGACTGGGGCACGCAGCGGTCATCCTGGCACGACAGCGACGTCACGGTCACCGGCGACACCGAGCTCGCCGCCCGCTTCCTCGACGCCGTCAACGTCATCTGATCGGGGCGCGGGAAGCCCGCCTCCCAGGCAACCCCGGACCCCTTGTTCGCTACTTCTGGTGGCGGTGAGTTCTGGCCGGGGTGCCTCGGCTTCGAGCCAAGGCCCGGATCCGCCATGGAGGACGCATCGCGCTCGTCAGCCAGCCCCGCTCCCCCGGCGCCGACCGGGACACCACGGCCCGAGCCGCCCAAGAGCTCCAGGACATGCTCACCCAGGCCGGCTTCACCCATCTTCGGGTCGAGACCCTCGAGCTCGACCCGCCCCGTTGCCTGCGTGCTTGCATGCCGGCATGACTGCGAACAACACACCGACCAGCTTCCCCGTCGAGTTGTTCGACGGCCCGAAGGCCGACCGCTGGGCCCCGCTGCGCTCACTGGTGGAGACGGCGGCTCCTCAGCGGAAGGAGCGGCGGTAGGCGGCCGGGGTGGTGCGCAGAGCGGTGTGGAAGCGGCGCCGGAGGTTGACCGCCGAGGAGAGGCCGACGCGGGTGGCGATGGTCTCGACGGGTAGGTCGGTGTCCTCCAGCAGGGCGCGGGTGGCGGCCAGGCGACGTTCCAGCAGCCAGCGGGCGGGTGGGACGCCGAGCTGTTCGGCGAACTGGCGGGTGAGGGTACGGGGGGAGACGCCCGAGTAGGCGGCCATGTCCTCGACGGTGATCTGGTCGTGCAGGCGCGAGAGGAGCCATTCGAGCAGGGGGGCCAGGGAGTCCGGCATGGGGCCGGTGGTGGGGAGGGAAGGGTACTGGCGCTGGCAGCCCTCACGGTGCGGACCGGCGGCGAGCTGGCGGCCGATGCGCATGGCGTGGGCCGCGCCGTACTCCTGGAGGACCTGGTGAAGGCAGAGGTCGAGGGTGGCGGCCGAGGCTCCGGCGGTGGCGACGTCGCCGTGATCGACGTAGATGACGGTGTCGTCGGGGATGACGCGGGGGTGGCGGGCGGCGAGTTCGCCGGACAGTTCCCAATGGACGGAGGCGCGGCGGCCGTCCAGGAGGCCCAGGGCGGCGGGGATGAAGATTCCGGCGCAGACGGCGACGATGCGGGCGCCTCGGGCATGGGCTTGGGACACCGCGTGGAGTACGGCGGGCGAGGGGATGAGGGTCCAGCCCGCGATGACCACGGTGTCGGCGTCGTCGAGGGCTTCGAGGCCGCTGTCCACCTGGATGGGGACGCCGAGAGTGGTGGGGAGGGAGCCGGGGTGTTCGGCGCACAGGCTGAAGCTGTAGTGCTGGGGGATGTCTGGGCCGTGGTAGCCGAAGACGGCTGAGGCGGAGGTGACCGGGTAGAGCTCCTGGTTCGGGGCGACCAAGGCGACCACGCGATGCGGGTTGAGGGGCGCCGGGGGCGTTTCCGGGCAATCCAGGGGCATGGCGCAAATGTACCTAATGATGTCATTTGGGACACCGGTGCTCTGATCTGGAAAAATCCAGAATTGGGGCTCATGTGGACGAGGAGCTTCACCCTCTACTTCGGGGCCCGCACGATCTCGCTGCTCGGTGACGCGATGATGCCCGTCGCCTCGGCGCTGGCGATCGGGAAAGTCTACGGGATCGCGGGCGTCGGCTACGTGCTCGCCATCTGGACCGCGTCGGCTGTGCTGGTCATGTTGTTCGGCGGGGTCGTCGCCGACCGGATCGGCGCCCGGCGCCTGATGATCGGCGCGGACGTGGTCAGGGTCGTCACCCAGGGGGTCGTGGCCGTCGCCTTCCTGGATGGCGCTCCGCCGTACGCCCTGTTGCTGGTGATGGCGTTCTTGTCGGGGACGGCCGCCGGGATGTTCGAACCGGGCGTCAACGGCATGGTCTCCCTCGTCGCCAGGGATCCGCAGCGGGCCAACGCGACGCTGAAGATCGCCGAGGCGGTCACCCATCTGGCGGGTCCCGCACTGGCTGGAGTCCTCATCGTGGTCGCCGGGCCGGTCTTCGTCTACACGGTGGACGCCGCGACGTTCCTGGTCAGCGGGGTGTGCCTGCTGCTGGTCCGGGTCACCGTACCCAGGCCGCAGCCGTCCGACGTGCTGAGCGACCTGCGCAGGGGCTGGGAGGAGTTCAAGGCCAGGAGCTGGATGTGGTCAGTCATCCTGGTCTGGGTGTTCTGGGGCGTTCTGGTGGTCGGGCCGTACGTGCCGCTGTCGTCGCAGGTCATCGGGGCCGACTACGGCTGGGTGATGGCGACGCTCGGCCTCGGAACCGTGCTGGGCGGGCTGGTGGCGATCAGGCTCAGGCCGCGCAGGCCGCTGGCGGCCGGGGCGGTGGCGCTGAGCGGGTACGTGGCGATGCCGCTGACGGTCGCCCTCGGGCTCCCCCTGCCGCTCCTGATGGCCGGGCACCTGCTCGGGGGGTGCGCGTTGGCGTTCTGGTCGGTGATGTGGTCGACCAGCGTGCAGACGCAGGTCGCGCCGGACGTGGTGAACCGGGTCAACGCCTACCAGGTGGCCGGCTCGGTCGCGGGCATGGCAGTCGGGCAGGCGCTGGCCGGTCCGGTCGCCACACTTGTCGAACCGCGCGCCTTCATGCTGGTGTCGGCCGTGGTGACGGCCGGCGTGGTGGCGGCGCTGCTGTTGATCAAGCCGGTCAGGCGGCTGGGCCGGGACCCTCTGGAGGCCGCGGGCCAGTCGATCTCGGTCCCGGCCAGCTCGTTGACGTAGTCGGTCATCGTCTGCAGGGCGACGAGCGCGGCGGCTTGGTGGTCGGCAGGCAGCACCGCGACCTCATCGCCGGGTCCCCGGAACGGGATCAACAGTGTTTCCTGCCATCAATCGCAGGAAAGCCGCCATTCACGTATGAGCAATCCGCGGCGCGTTGCCGGACGCGTCCGTGGACGAGGCGACCAGGATGTTCTGGCCCTTGGCTCCGTGGGAATCGGCGGGATAGGCCAACCCGAAGGAGACCGTGACGATGCAGGCGACCGACAAGCCGCGCCACCACAGCCTCGACGTGGACGGACTCGAGATCTTCTACCGGGAGGCCGGGACGGCGGACAAGCCCTGCGTACTGCTGCTACACGGCTTCCCGAGCTCCTCGCACACCTTCCGGCACGTGCTCTCCCCGCTGGCCGAGGTGAGCTGGGTCATCGCCCCGGACCTGCCGGGCTTCGGGTTCTCCGCCGCGCCCGGCGTCGACGAGTACGCGTACACGTTCGCCAACCTGGCCGACACCGTCGAGGCGTTCCTCGAGCAGATCGGCGTCGACGAGTTCTTCGTCTACCTGCACGACTTCGGCGCCCCGGTCGGCTACCACCTCGCCACCCGGCGTCCCGAGCGCGTCCTCGGGCTCATCGTGCAGAACGGCAACGCCCACGAGGACGGCCTGGGTAGCCAGTGGGACAGCGCACGGGCCTTCTGGGCCGATCCTTCGGAAGCCAACCGTGCCCGGCTGCCCGAGTGGCTGAACTTCGAGGGCACTCGCGAGCAGTACCTGGGCGGGCTGCCGGAGCGGGTGCGCGTCCTCCATCCGCCCGAGCCGTGGCACCTGGACTGGGCGCGGATGTCGCGGCCCGGCAACGTCGAAGCCCGGCCACGTCGCCCGCTTCGGCGAACTGGCCGATTACCACCGGACCCGCCAACCGCCGTGCCTGCTGCTCTGGGGCCGCCACGACCCGTTCTTCGACCTGTCGGAGATCATGGGCTACGCGCGAGCGCTCGACCGGCTTGAGATGCACGTCTACGACGCCGGCCACCTCCTGCTGGAGACCCACGCACCCGAGTGCGCCGCGGCGATGAGGTCCTTCATCACCGATGTCACCGCCGAGCGCGCCATGGCTGACGGCGTCACCAAGCGTCCGTGCTGACGTATGGCCTGGTGACGTTCCGCGATCTCTGATTGCTGGGGTGAGTAGCCGGCACCGGCACTCCCATGGTCTTCCTGCGCGCCCCGTGGACCAGCCCCTCGTGATCGCCTCCGCCGTCGCGGGGCAGGCGGGCAGGCACGGTCTTCGCTGATCGCTGCGATGTCGGTCACGCGCGCTAGGGTGACGGCCCATGTTACGGCGATCATCACTCGTGCTGTGGGCGCTGGCCTTGGCGCTGACTGCGCTCCCCTACGCGATCTCGCTCACGATGGAGGGGTCCGGCTTCATCGCCATGTCGATGGCGGCGACGTGCCCGGGCTTCGAGCTCCACAGTGATGTCAGCATGGCCCTCCTGCCGCTGTACGTGGTGCCCGAACCGCTGATCGCCCTCGTCGGATTCGGCCTCTGGCTGCTCCTGGTGCGGAAGGGCAGGCCGCGGTGGGGCCGCGCGGCCGGATGGCTGGCCGCGGTGGGCGTCACCTGGCCCACCCTTCTCAAGCTCGGGTTCGCGGCGGTGGACCTGGTGGGGGACGAGGGGTGCCGGCAGACGTGGGCCCCGTTCTTCCGGGGCGCCATGTCCATCACGTGGACGGCGGGCGACGCGCTGGCGCTCGCGCTGATCCTCGTCGCGGTGAGGGTGCGCCGCACGACCCCCCGAGGCTGGATCGCCCGTACGGCGGGGGCCGTCCTCGCCGTGCTCCTCCTTGTGGGCCTGCAGACCGGGGACAGTGTCGTGGGGAAGGTGACGGAGGCGGCCGAGGAGAAGTGCCGCCCCTGGAACCTCCGCCACGGCACCAGGCCTGCCGGCCGTACGGACAGGGAGACCGCCTTCGTCTGCGTGGCGCGGAGAAACAGCCGCCTCCTGCCGCGGAGGTTCCGCGATGTGCCCGACGCCGAGCTGGTCGCCTTCGGCAGGAGCCTGTGCGGGGCGAGCATGCGCGCCGACCCGAAGGAGCTGGAACGCCTCCGTGGCGAGACCGGCGTGACCCTCGGCATCGAGACGACGCAGGCGCTGGCGCTGCTCTGCCCCGACGTGGACGCGCGCGAGCAGGCCGAGGAGAAGCGGCAGGACGCGGAGAACGACGGGTTCATCGCGACCGCGAAGAAGCGCTGCGCGAGCCTCCCGCCGCACCGGCCACGAATCAGGCCGGCGGTGCAGGGCGCGGCGTCGATGTGGTCGGACTACGGCGCGGTGACCGCCTTCGAGGGCGAGGAACCACCAGAGGGAGCTGCGCTGGACAAGGCTTTCGGCAACGACCTCGTGGGCGCGGCCGAGGGCGAGCTCGCCATCCTCACCGCCGACGAGGCGATGCACGTCTGCGTCACGGTCGAGGGGTACGGCACGCGCCCGCCCGTCGAGCGCGAGGGCTGGGAGAAGGTCGTCGAAATCGGCTACACGAGCCCCGAGGGCGAGCTGACCCATTGGGCCGAGGCCGCGGCCGACCTCCCGAACCCGCTGGTGAAGGGCCCTGGCCGCTACCGGGTCCGCGTGCACATGCGCGGCGCCGACGCCGCAATGAAGGACGACGGCGACGCCCGCCAGCGGTTCCTCGTCATGATCTTTCCGGGTTCGTCCCGCAGGACCGAGATCCTCAGGTAGTCGTCGACGAGCTCGTCAGGAACCGCGGCGTGGGGCAGACGGTGGCGAGGGAGGGTGCCGAACGTTCACCAGGGCGGGTACGGCGATGCCGTACCCGCCCTGCGCTCCAACGTCAGTGGACGCGGGTCGCATCGCAGCCGAAGAAGCGGTAGACCGCAGCTCCTGCCCCGGTGACCGTTCCCTTGACGCAGGCTTCCGCGAGCCCCGGGGTCAGGCCCGACTCCCCGGAACCGAAGTGCAGCACCATGTCGGCATCCCCATCGCGCACCGTCTCGGGGTTACCGCGCTCCAGTGAGTCCTCGACGTGTCCACGCCGGTGCACCTCGCTGCCGGTCGCCTGCCCCGTCCACGCCGCGTCGCGTGGGCCGAAGCGCACGCTCAGCGGCTGGATGGAGGTCGCGTCGAAGGCGATCGGCAGGCCGTACTCGCCGGCCTTGGTGGTCAGGACCGCGAGGGGCACGTTCGCCTCCTTCGGGTTGATCGAGTTGGGGTTCGAGCCCGGTTTGATGTTGATCGCCACCGGGATCACGCAGTCGACCGTGAACGAGGCCTCGCCGCCGTTGTTCCCCGGTTCGGGATCGGTGTCCGCGGCGGAGGCCGGAGCGACAGACGCGGCGAGCGCGACCCTCTGGTTGCCGGGCTTGTCGCAACTGAACCGGACCGTGGCCGCGAGCTCGCGGGGGCTGCCCTTGGCCAGCGCCAGGACAGGCAGGTCGGCGACACCGCCGGTGAAGCTCACGACGGCGTCCATCGGCGTGGAGGGCCCGTTGTTGGCCACCTTCACCTTCAGCGGCACCTCAGCGCTCTGCCCCACGAGCAACTGGTCGGGCGCGGTGGCGGTGAAGCCGGTC
Organism: Nonomuraea recticatena; assembly: GCF_039533245.1. Classification (NCBI taxonomy): domain Bacteria; kingdom Bacillati; phylum Actinomycetota; class Actinomycetes; order Streptosporangiales; family Streptosporangiaceae; genus Nonomuraea; species Nonomuraea recticatena. The sequence continues at coordinate 88,311 of NZ_BAAATE010000013.1, forward strand.
ATCGCCAGGTCGGCCACGGCGACGACGCGCGTGTCCTCCTGCGCCTTGTTACCGGCCGGAGAGGGGTCGGGACCGGCCAGGTTGGCGACCTCGACCGAGGTGGCGACGGTCTTGGGCCCGCCGTTGCGGTGCACCAGATCCTCCGCCACCGCGGCGGTCACGGTGAAGCGACGCTCGCCGTGCGCCGGGATCTCACCCAGATAGCAGCCCGAGGTGGTGCAGCGAGCGTTGCTGCCGACGTACCTGAAGCCGACGGGCAGGGAGACCAGCGCCCGTACCGAGGTAGCCGGGGCGGGACCGGCGTTGCGCACGGTCACGGTGTAGACCGTCTCGGTCCCCGCCGCCACGGGGTCGGGTGAGTCGGAGACGGCCACCGAGAGGTCGGCGGTGTTCAGCTGCTCCCACAGCTGCTCGATCTCCTCTTCCAGGGGTTCCGGGTCCAGATCCGCGTCGCCGCCCGACTGGTTGAAGCGCAGCTTGATCCGGCTCCAGTCATCCGCTCCCTGCAGCGTGTCGGTCGTGCTGGTGTTCCGGCACGCGGGGGGCCTGCCGTTGGCGCCCACGGTGTCGACGTTGGCGATCACCGGGTTCTCGAACGGCGGATCGTCGCCGTCGCCGTTCCAGTCAGGGTTGGCGTCCAGGTCGTGCGGCGCCTTGGCCCCGGTGGCGTCCACGAAGATGAAGCGGTTCTCCGTGTCGCGCGGGTCGACGATCGTGTTCTCGTTGAGCATGTTCTCCGTGATCGGGGCGAGCGGAGCGCGACCGCGGTCGGAGCCGTCCAGCGCGATGCGCGGCGGCGAGAAGTCCAGGATGACCCCGCCGCCCTGCCTGGGGACGCCCGGACGGTGGTCGTAGTTCATCAGGCTCACGTGGTTGGGCTTGCACCGGTTCTCGTCGACGCCGCCGTGATGCAGGTCGAGGTTGTGCCCGAGCTCGTGGAAGACGGTGCGGCCGCTGTTGTTGTGATCGACGAAGACGCCGCCGCCGATCCGGCCCTGACCGCCCTTGGTGCACCCGGCAGCGCCCGCCACGCTGATCCCGTAGTGGAAGATGAAGCGCCTGGCCTGGTCGAAGAACTGGTTCTTGATGTCGAAGAAGGCCTGGTTGAGCCCGCAGACCTGGGTGGTTCCCTGACCGGTGAGCGGGTTGCCCCTGGCCAGGGCGCCGAAGTCGTCGGCGACCAGGCAGTCGGGATCCAGGGCGTCGGGCCTGCCGTCGTTGTCGTTGTCGGTGTTGTCACCGCAGTCGCCCGGGGGCGGGTCCTCCACGCTGCCGCTGCGGTAGAAGCAGTCGGTCACGTCGGCGCCGTCGATCGCGTCGCCGCCCCCGTTGTCCACGCCGTCGTTGCAGGTGCCCTGGGGCATCCCGGCTTCACGCAGGTTGATGTCCGGCAGTCCGCCCATGTCCAGGTGGAAAGTGATGCCGCGCTTGCCGTCGGGATTCGTCACCCCGCCCGCGTTCTCCGGCGCGGCGGCGAAGGCCGCGCGGATCTCCGCGACGCTCTCTCGGGTGGGGACGCGGTTGCCCACCCAGTCCATCTCGACGAAGAGGTCCTTGTGCCGCGGGTCCGCGCCCATCCTCGGCAGATCCACGTCGATGGTGGAGTCGGCGTTGTCGTTGTAGCCGTTGCGCTCCCAACCGTCCAGCAGCCCGTCGCCGTCGGCGTCGCCCGAGGTGGTGTCGGTGCTGACGTCGAAGCAGACCTCCACCCGCGGCTCGTCCTCGTCGTCATCCTGGTTGCCGTCGCCGATCGCGCAGGACTGCGGCCAGTTGACGTCGCCGGTCCAGCGTCCGGTGGCCAGATCGACGGTGATGTCCAGGTTGTTGTCGTTGTTGCGCGGGCTGGCGTCGCCGTTGTCGTGCCCTGAGGTGGTGTCCCAGTCCCAGATCTGGACCGAGATCGGCACCTGTGCGCGCGTGTCGGGTACGTCGTGACCCTTGGGCCAGAATGGCTCCACCAGCTCCTGGTCGTCGGGCGCCCGTGGTGTCCTGGGCAGGTCCACGCCGTCGATCCAGACCTCGGCGAAGAAGTCGGCCGCCGACTCGCCTGCCGCCTCCAGTCCCTCGTTTCGGCAGTCGTCGACGCATCTGACCTTGGTGATGGTGATCGCGACGGGCCGGGTGCCCGCCGCGTCCGCCGACGGTGTCTGCACCAGCGCGAGCATGAGCAGGCTCGCGACGAGTGCGGCAAGGTGTCGTAACCGCATGGTCCCTCCCTTGTGGGTGCTCTCGCCCACGGTGAGGGCATCGCCGCCGTCCCGCATGAGTAGGGCGTACTCAACGCCCACCGAGCAGGTTCAGCGCGCGTCTCCGTTTCCGAGTGGTTTCTAGTTGGCGTACGGCACGCCGATCGCTCGGGCGCGGACGGCCGTCACCAGCGCCTCCCCCGCCAGCCCGACGCCGATGGACAGCGACATCGGCCTCGCCTGCTCGTGCAGGCCGTATCGGGTGGCCAGCAGGCCGACGCCGATGCTCGCCCCCGCGGAGACGACCCAGACGACCAGAGTCCGCCACGTGTAGCGCTGCCACAGCACCCCTTCGCGTTCGAACAGCCCGGTCGTCGAGGCGCGCATCGCGCCGAACCCCAGCGCGACCAGGCCACTGATCACGAGCCAGAGCACGTCAACGGGCGTGAGGGCAAGGCCGGTCAGCGCGTGGATCCCCAAGCCGATCAGGACCAGAGGCGCAAGGTAGACGTCACGCGCGTTCAGCGGCTCGCCGATCATGCGCCTGACCACGACGTAGCCGACGAGCCCGACGATCAGCGCAGCATTTAGCACGGTCATGCTAAATAAATTAGCAGGGACGTGCTATAAAAGAAAGGTGCCGAAAGTCGTCGATCCTGAGGCCCGCCGCGAGCAGGTCGCGGAGGCCGTCTTCCGTGTCGTGCGCCGCGACGGGCTCGAACAGGCCTCGCTGCGCAACGTCGCGGAGGAGGCGGGGCTGGCCATCGGCTCGGTCAGGCACTACTTCGCGGGGCACAGCGAGTTGATGGTCTTCGCGATGCAGGCGATGAACGAGCGCGTGGTGCGGCGGCTTCTCGAGCACGTCGAGAAGCTGGAGAGCACCGACGACCGCCTTCCCCTCGTGGAGTCGATGCTGGCCGAACTGCTCCCCCTCGACGAGCGGCGGCGCGAGGAGGCCACGATCTGGCTGGCGTTCGCGACGGCCGCCCGTACCCGTCCCGAGCTGCGCCCGCACGCCGAGGAGAGCTACGACGGCCTGCGCCGCCTGGTCTTCAAGGTGCTGGACGGCGCGCACAGGAGTGACCGCCTACGGGAGGGCGCCGACCTGGCGGTGGAGGTCGAGCGGCTCTGTGCGCTGATCGACGGACTGACCGTGCATGCCGTCCTGCACCCCGATCGCATGGACGCCGAGGCCATGGCCAGGGTCCTACGCCACCACCTCCAGAGCCTCACCTGATCAGCGCGCGGGATCACCTCGATCTCCCGCGCCCGCCCGGCCTGCCTGGCACCTCCCCTTACTCACAGGGCCCACGGGCGGTGCCACGAGCTCCTACCTCTCCACGCCGATCGCCACGCGGGACTCCTCGGGCCCGGCCGGCCGGGCGAATCCCGCGGTACGGCACACCGGCCAGGTAACGCTCCCACTCTGCACGCGCACGGGCGCAGACCGCAGACCGCAGACCGCACAGACAACCCCAGTCGACCGACAGGAAGCCTGCGCCACACCGCCCGGACCAAGGCGCCGGGCCCCGGGTCAGCGGCGGTCACTTCCGCCGCCTTCACCACTTCCGCTTCTCAGACAAGCGCCCGGCGAAGCCGTCCAGACGACACCGGCTGCCAGTCGGGACGACACGAGCGTGACCTGCACAGGCGAAGAGAGCGAGAACCCGATCGCGGACTTCGACGAAGAGGAAGAGATCGTTTCCTTCACCTGTGAGGCATGTCATGACATTAGGCAAGTCGCTCATCGCCGTACTCCTGACCGGGGCGGTCGGCATGACGCCCGCCCAGGAACCGTCGCCCCCGACCACGCAGGCCGGCACGGCCAAGGCGAGTGGGGTCACCCTGATCACCGGCGACCGCGTCGTGGTCACCGGTGGCGGACACCGTGTCGAGCCTGGACCCGGCAGGCAGGTGGACTTCACGAGCCAGGTGCGCGGAGGGCACCTGTACGTGATCCCGTCCGATGCCCATGCGCTGATCGCCCAGGGGGTGCTGGACCGGCGGCTGTTCGACGTCACCCAGCTGCTGGCCTGGGGGTACGGCGACGCCGACACCCCCGACATCCCCGTGATCTCGCAGGCGGCGGACGGCCAGGCCCTGGCACCTCAGGGCGTGCGGCAGACCCGCAGGCTGCCCAGCCTCGGGATGAGCGCGTCCAGCGTCCCCAAGGCCGGCGCAGCGCAGACGTGGAAGGACCTGACCGGCGGAGGGGCCCGCGCCCTGGCGGCGGGCACCACCAAGCTGTGGCTGGACGGCCGACGGTCCTATTCTCTGGACCAGAGCGTCAAGCAGATCGGCGCCCCCCAGGCGTGGCAGCAGGGCATGACCGGCAAGGACGTCACCGTCGCCGTGCTCGACTCCGGCTACGACCCCGACCATCCCGACCTGAAGGACGCGGTGGTCCAGGCGCGCAACTTCAGCGAGGACCCCGACATCCGCGACACTCTCGGTCACGGCACCCACGTCGCCTCGATCGTCGCGGGAAGGGGCGAGAAGTACCGAGGGGTGGCGCCGGAGGCGAAGCTGGCGATCGGCAAGGTGGGCACCGCGTCAGGCCCCACCGACTCCGCCATCCTGGCGGGCATGGAATGGGCGGCGGTCGAGGTCAAGGCCAAGGTCGTCAACATGAGCTTCGGCGATGTGGACAGCCTGGAGCTCGACCCGCTGGAGCAGGCGGTCAACACGCTGTCGGAGCGGACCGGCACCCTGTTCGTCGCCGCGGCCGGAAACAGCGGTCCCAACGGCAAGGTCGGCAGTCCCGGGAGCGCCGAGGCCGCGCTCGCCGTGGGAGCCGTGGACAAGCAGGACCGGTTCGCCGACTTCTCCAGCGTGGGGCCGCGGGTGAGCGACCATGCGATCAAGCCGGACGTCACCGCGCCAGGTGCGGACATCGTGGCCGCCGCGGCCTCCGGCACGGCCGACGGCCCCTACGTGGCCTACAACGGCACCTCGATGGCCTCGCCCCACGTGGCAGGAGCGGCCGCGATCCTCGCCCAGCGGCACCCCGACTGGACGGGCGCGCAGCTGAAGACCGCGCTCATCGGCAGCGCCAAGCCGTCGAACGATGCGACGCTCTACCAGCAGGGCGCCGGGCTGGTCGACCTGGTGCGCGCGCTCAAGCAGGAGGTCGTGGCCACACCGGGCAACGTGTGGGCCTCCTTCCCGTGGAACGGCACGGGCGAGCGGGCGACGACCAGAACCATCACCTACGCCAACACCGGTGACACCCCGATCAGCCTCGACCTCGCCGTCGACGGCGAAGTGCTGAACCTGTCCGCCGACCGGGTCTGCGCGCGGTGGTGACCGACGCCACGGGCGCCGGCCTGACCCAGACGATCACTCGGGCGTACGCCGTGGGCTGATCCCCAGCCTCCGGTACGGCTGAGCGCGCAGCCGTACCAGAGCACCGCGGTTCCTGCCGAGGCACCGTGGGCGGACCCCGCATCACTTGATCGCCTACATCGTGGCCGTTCCCGAGCGCCCCACGCCGTGAAGGGGTCACACTGCGCGAGCGGACCTTGTGGCGACTGCTGCATGAGCCGGTGGCCTGACCCGGGCCTGGCCCCGGATCGACATGGTCGTGGGCCGGGCCAGGCCGGGCCGGGCCAGGCCGCCGGTCGTTCAGTCTCGATCGGGTCGTCGGTTCAGGGCGTGCCGAACCAGCGAGAGAGTGCTTCTCTCAGGGCGGGCGCGGCGGTGCCGGCGGGCTCGTCGATGGTCGCGGCCCAGGCGATGTGGGCGTCCGGGCGGATCAGCAGCGCGTCGGCCGGCCGCTGGTCGGTTTTGGCGGTGCGGACGTCGACGCGATGCTGCCATTCTTGTGCGACCTGACGGACGTCTGGGCGGTCGGCGAGGTCGAGGAGGATGGGCCTCGTTGTGTGCATGAGTTCCGCGACGCTGGTCACGCCCTGGTCGGTGTGCAGGGTGAGGTCGGGGGCGAAGGTGCCGGCCAACGCCTGGTGGTCGGAGCCCGGCATCGGGTAGCGGATGTCAGTGCCGGCGAGCAGCGCTCCCATACGGCGCAACGGCTGCTCGTCTGCGAGTAGTTCCTGGAAGACCTCCCGCAGCGCCTCGGCGGCCGGGTCGTGTCCGCGCCGCAGCGCCACCTGGGCTCGGGTGTGCAGCATGGTGCGGGCGCCGGCGAGGTGGCGTTCGCCGTGGTAGGTCTCCAGCAGGCCGGGCGGGGCCCAGCCGTGGATGTCGGCGGCCAGCTTCCATGCCAGGTTCACCGCGTCGAGCATGCCGGCGTTGATCGCCACACCCGTGGCGGGGAACAGATGCGCCGCATCTCCCGCCAGCAGGATCCGCCCGTCACGGTATCGCTCGGCCTGCCGAGCCTTGAAGGTGAACCGCGAGAGCCGAACCGCTTCTCCCAGGGGCAGATCCACGCCGATCACGCGGCGGAGGCTGTCCTGGAGTTCGGTCACGGTCATCGGGGCGTCGTCGTCGTATTCGGTGCTCTCGTCTTCGACGGTGTAGAGGGAGACGACAGCGGAGGCGGGCGATGCGGCGACTCCGAGGAGACCATGATCCGTACGGGTGAAGCCCGCGCGGATCGTGCCGAAGCCGGGGACGTCGAGATCGCCGTTGCCGAGTATGGTCACCGTTTCGGGCAGGGTGACCTGGGCCAGCCGGTTGACCTCCGGATAGGTGGTGCCGGGGAAGCCGATGCCGGCCCAGTCACGGACCCGGCTGCGTGCGCCGTCGCAACCCACGAGGTAACGGGTGGTCACCCGGTACGGCCCGTCCGGACCCCGCACCTCCACAGTCACCGCGGCGTCGTCCTGGCTCGCCCCGACCACCTGGTGTCCGCGTCGGATGTCGACACCGAGTTCGCCGGCGCGTTCGTCGAGCAGCCTCTCCAGCAGCTGTTGCGGGAGCGGCAGGGCGTGCATCGGAGGATCCGCCAGCTGGGTGAAGTCCAGATGCACGCCGCCGAACGGGAATCGGGGCGCCGGGACAGGATCGGTGCAGGCCGCTTCGAACCGTTCCAGCAAGCCCCGGTAGCGCAGCAGCTCCAGGATCTGCCCGCCGAGGCCACCGGCCTTGGGGGTGTCCCGGCGCTGTGGCTGCCGCTCCAGCACCAGCGGTCGTACCCCGGCCAGGCGCAGCTCATTCGCCAGCATGAGGCCGGTCGGGCCGGCCCCCACGATGATCACATCGGCGTCCGACATCGGCCGCTCCCCTCCCAGGCTTTCGTCGCGTCCGCGCGCGACCCGATCGTCAACAACGTGATGCTGCATGTCGATGGCCTTCCAATCGTGTCGTTCGGTCCCAGGAGTCTGGCCTATGTCACGGGAGAAGCCGCAACCGAGCCTCCGTCTCGTGGGCCACCGCGTCATCGGCGGCACCCCCGGGACCTGCTCGGACCCGCCGGTCAACCGGCGCTTTCGGGGGCGGGGACGGCGTGTTCGGCGGCGCGGCTGACCTGCTCCCAGGCGGCCCAGGTCTCCATCCGCCGCCGGGAGATGTCGAAGGCCAGGTCGTAGACCATGCTGCCGAGCAGCAGCCGCAGCGGCGGGTCTTCGCTGTCGACCAGCTTCAGCAGCGCCTCGGCGGCCAGGCGCGCCTCACTGTCGATCGAGCCCTCGGCCCACTGCTTCTCCAGCTCGGCGCGCAGCGGGCCGTACGCCTCCAGAGGCGACGCCGTCGTCATGCTGGTGTACAGGTCGGTCCAGTAGCCGCCGGGCTGGACGATGCTGACCTTGACGCCGAACGGCGCGGCCTCCATCGCCAGTGCCTCGCTCATGCCCTCGAGCGCGAACTTGCTCGCGCTGTACATCCCGGTGCTCGGGAAGCCGCCCAGAGCGGCGATGCTGGAGACCTGCACGATGTGGCCGGACCCCTGGCCGCGCAGAGGCGGCAGGGCGGCCTGGCAGACCCACATCGCCCCGAAGAGATTGACCTCCAGTTGGGCGCGCGCCTCGGCCTCGGTGAACTCCTCGACCATGCCCGAGGACATGGTCCCGGCATTGTTCACCACGATGTCGAGCCGGCCGAAGTGCTCGACGGCGCTGTTCACGGCGGTGAACACCGCGTCGCGGTCGGTCACGTCCAGGGGAAGGACAAGGAGCCGATCTCCGTACCGGTCGTCGAAGTCCTGTCGGGTGATGGTGCGGGCGGCGGCGGCCACCTGGTCGCCGCGCTCCAGCGCGGCGAGGGCGAGAGCACGGCCCAGGCCGCGGCTGGCTCCCGTGATGAACCAGGTGCGGGAAGAGACGGTATCCGGGGTGCGCATGTGCGGAACTCCAAGGGGTTGCGTTTCACCTATTCGAGACGAGCCGTCTCGTCTCGAAGCATGACCGTAGCGCTTTCCCGTTGCCGAGTCAAGACGGACCGTCTCGTCTAGTTATTTGTTAGGTTTGACGGCATGACGACACAGCGCAAGGCCCTCTCCGGCTCGGCCCGCCGGAACGAGGCCTCCCACCGGGCCATCCTCGCCGCGGCGTTCGAGCTGGTGCAGGAGGTGGGATACGCCAAGCTGAGCATCGAGGGCATCGCGGCCCGAGCCGGCGTCGGCAAGCAGACGATCTACCGTTGGTGGCCCTCCAAGGGGGCGGTCCTCTTCGATGCCTTCCTCATGCTCAGTGAGCAACCGGACGGCGAAGGGGCCGGCCTGCCCGACACCGGTGATCTGGAAGCGGACCTGAAGGCGGTACTCAGGGCCACGATCGAAGAACTCAACGATCCGCGCTACGACGAGGCTATGCGCGCCCTGAACACGGAGATCACGCATGATCCGGCGCTCGCCGCTCTCTACGCGGAACGGCTGGACGGCCCGATGAGAGAACTGAAGAGACAACGCCTGCGCAGCGCGCAGCGGGCCGGGCAGCTGGCCGAGGACCTCGACCTCGACGTGGCGGTCGACCTGCTGTGGGGACCACTGCTCAACCGATGGCTCCAGCGCAGCGGAGAGCTCACCCCCGGCTACGCCGACAGCATCGTCGAGACCGCACTGCACGGTCTGCGCCCGCGTAGCTGAGGCTCGCGCGACATCCCCTGAGTTCCTTCGCGTCTGTCCCACGCCGGACCTGGGCTGAGGTGTCGGCGCTTCGGAGCCTGCCTGATCATTCCACCGGCAGGCTGCGCCGCCACAAACTTTTTCTGTCGGCATGTCACAGGTGGCTGGGCTGTCTCGTCTCGGGTCTCGAAGACAGGTCCTGACAAGAACACATCATTCGACAGCAAGGAACCGGGCATGAGCGAGCAGACCACCCACCAGAAGATCGCGTTGATCACCGGGGCGAACAAGGGGATCGGCCGTGCGGCTGCCGAGCAGCTCGCCGCGCTGGGCATGACGGTCCTGATCGGCGCCAGAGACCCGCGGCGCGGCGAGGAGGCCGCTGCGGCGCTGCGCGCGGCAGGCGGCGACGCCCACGCGCTCGCCCTGGACGTCACCGACCAGGCCACCGCCCGGACGGCCGCGACGCAGGTAGAGGAGCGCTTCGGCCACCTCGACGTGCTGATCAACAACGCCGGCATCACCGGCTCAGGGCAGGTCTCGCCCCAAGACGCCTACGATCAGATCCCCAGCTCCGTCGACCTGGACATGGTCCGGGCGGTGTTCGAGACCAACGTCTTCGGGGTGATAGCGGTGACCAACGCCATGCTGCCGCTGCTGCGACGGTCACCGGCGCCGCGCATCGTCAACGTCAGCAGTCACGCCGCGTCGCTGACCCTCACCAGCGACCCGGCCGGCCCCTTCACCGCACTGCTGCCCTCGGCCGCGTACACGCCGTCCAAGAGCGCGCTGTCCGCGCTGACCGTGCAGTACGCCAACGAGCTGCGGAAGGACGGCATCCTGGTCAACGCCGTCGCCCCCGGCTTCGTCGACACGGACAGCAACAACCACAGCGGACACCTCACCCCCGCGCAGGGCGCCGCGGTCGTGGTGCGTCTGGCCACGCTCGGCGCGGACGGGCCGACCGCCGGGTTCTTCAGCGAGGACGGCCCTGTGCCCTGGTGATGGTAGCCCCGGACCGCCGCAGGCGGACGGTGTGGACGGCCTCGGTGAGGCCCTCGGCGAGCGCTGTCTCGTCTCGGGCTTCGAAACAGATGGTGGGATGAGGAAGGTGATGGTCATGCGGGTGTTCGTGGCCGGTGGGACCGGGGTGCTGGGGCGGCGGCTGGTGCCGCAGCTGGTGGCCAGGGGTCACCGAGTGACGGCTACCACGACGAGCGCGACCAAGCTGGGTCTGCTGGAGCAGATGGGCGCCGAGGCGGTCGTGATGGACGGGCTGGATGCGGCGTCGGTGGGCGAGGCGGTGGCCAAGGCCCGGCCGGAGGTGATCGTGCACCAGATGACCGCGATCTCCACGGCGCACGCAGGCAAGCCCGACATGAAGCACATGGATCGGTGGTTCGCCGGCACCAACCGGCTGCGCACCGAGGGGACGGACCACCTGCTGGCCGCCGCGGAGGCGAGCGGCACGACCCATTTCGTCGCGCAGGGCTACGCCGCTTGGAACGGCATCCGTGAAGGCGGCTGGGTGAAGACCGAGCAGGACCCGGTGGACCCGATGAGGGGGACGCCGGCGGAGCCGGGGATGAGGGCTCTCGGCCACGTCGAGGACGTGGTCGTCAAGGCCGGCGGCGCGGTCCTGCGATACGGCTGGTTCTACGGGCCCGGCGCCACCGACGACCTGGTCGAGCCCGTGCGCAAGCGGCAGTTCCCTGTGGTGGGAGGCGGCGCCGGCCACTGCTCGTGGGTGCATCTCGACGACGCGGCGAGCGCTACCGTCCTGGCTGTGGAGCAGCGGGCGAGAGGGGTGTTCAACATCGTCGACGACGAACCGGCTCCGGCCGTCGAGTGGCTGCCCCATCTTGCCGCGTGCGCGGGAGCGAAGCGGCCGATGCGGGTCCCCACCTGGCTGGCCCGGCCGCTGGCGGGCGAAGTGGCGGTGACGATGATGACCGAGGGGCGCGGCTTCTCCAACGCCAAGGCCAAACGGGAGCTCGGCTGGAAGCTGCGCCACCCCTCCTGGCGCCAAGGCTTCAAGGAGGAGTTGGCATGAGCAGGGCCGAGGAGTTCCAGGAGCTGCGGCCGCTGCTGTTCTCGATCGCCTACCGGATCCTGGGCAGCGTGAGCGAGGCCGAGGACGCGGTCCAGGAGACCTGGCTGCGTTTCGGAGCCTCGCCGACACAGCCCACGTCGACCAAGGCCTTCCTCTCGGCCGCGGTCACCCGGATCTCGATCGACGTGCTGCGCTCGGCCCGCGTCCGGCGGGAGGAGTATGTCGGTTCGTGGTTTCCCGAGCCGCTGCTGGCCGACCCTTACGAGGATCCTGAGCGGTCGGCGGAGCTGGCCGACTCGGTGTCGATGGCGGCCCTGTTGCTGCTCGAGCGGCTCAGCCCGCTGGAGCGGGCGGTCTTCGTGCTGCGTGAGGTGTTCGGGTTCGGCTTCCCGGAGATCGCCTCGGCGGTGGACCGGTCGGAGGCGGCATGCCGCCAGCTGGCGGTGCGGGCTCGCCGCCACATGGACGAGGGCAGGCCCCGGTTCGAGGCCGACCGGCGCGAGCGCGAGGAACTCGCCGAGCGCTTCTTCGACGCCTTCAGGGAAGGAGAGGTCGCCGGGCTGCGTGAGCTCCTCGCCGCAGACGTTCACATGGTCAGCGACAGCGGCGGCAAGGCCCCCCAGTGGGGCACGGGCATCTTCGGCGCCGAGAACGTGGCCCGGGTGCTGGCCGCGATCGTCCCGCCGTTCGCGCGGATCGGCGGCGTCGTGGAGCCGCACGAGGTGAACGGCCAGCCGGGCGCGATCTTCCGCGACCGGGACGGCAAGGTCCTCAACACCTGGACGCTCGACATCCTCGACGGGCGGATCCAGACGATCCGCACGGTGATCAACCCCGACAAGCTCGGGCACGTCGGCCCCGTGGCGGACGCCTGGGCGGTCCTCCGTGAGGCGAACCAGGCCCGCCGTCCCACCGACTGACCGCAAGAGCGTTCCAGACCAGGGGTGCCGGGCGGGGGGTGAACCCTGGGTGTCGATCAGGAGTGGCGGCTACCCGTAAGAAACTCACGGGAGTTCCGCAATGGTCGCGGGCCAGGTGGCGTCAATAGCGTCGAAAGGTGCTGAGAAATACCTTTACCGCCCTCTGTCTGGCACTTCTCCCCGCCTCCGGCCATCTCCCGCCACCCGGCATCACGCCCGCGGCAGTGGACGAGTTCGTCGCGCAATACCGTGAAGCGACGGGGTTGCCCGGGGCCGCGGTCGCGATCACCAAGGGGACGGAGGTGGTCCACGCCGCCGGCTACGGCCGAACGGCCGCCGGCGACCCCGTGACGGCCGACACCCCCATGGCCGTCGCGTCGGTCAGCAAGTCCATGACCTCCCTCGCCGTCATGCGGCTGGTGGAGCAGGGCAAGGTCGAACTCGACAGGCCGGTGCGCGGCTACCTGCCCGAGTTCACGATGGCGGACCCCAGAGCGGCCACGATCACCGTACGGCAGCTGCTCAACCAGACCTCAGGCATGGCCGACTCGACCTTCCGCGAGAAGAGCCTGCCGCAGCCCCGCACCCTCGAAGGCGCCGTGGCGCGGCTCAGGACGGCGAAGCTCGCCTCGGAGCCGGGCACCGCCTTCAGCTACCACAACACCAACTACCAGGTCGCCGCGCGGCTGGTCGAAGTGGTGAGCGGACGGCCGTTCGCGGCCCACCTGCGATCACAGGTGTTCGCGCCGCTCGGCATGCGCCACAGCACCACCGTCGACACCGACAGGGACCTGCCCGGCAGCGCCCGCGGCCACCTGTACGTCCTCGGCCAGGCGGTCGCCCTGCCGGAGCCCACCGCGTTCGGCAACGGCTCGGGCGGAGTCCTCAGCACGGCCAACGACATGGCCCGCTGGCTGATCGCGCAGCAGGACGGCAGCCTCTCCCCTGCGAGCCTCAAGGAGATGCGCACGCCCTCCGAGCAGGACGACACGTACGCGCTCGGGTGGTCGATCGGCAAGACCGAGCGCGGCACGCCTGTCATCGAACACGGCGGCGATCTCTTCACCTCGACGGCCTATCAACTGCTCATGCCGGAGTCCGGGTACGGCGTCGCGGTCATGGCCAACACGGGCATGGCCTTCGCCGACGCCGAAGCGCTCATGGAGGGCATCGTCGACCTGATCGAGGGAGGCAGGCCCGAGATCCCCTCCCTGCCGCCCACGCTGGTGACCGACCTGGTGTTCGTGCTGCTGACCCTGGCGACCGTCGGGCTGGCCGTGCGTGGTGTGGCCCGCTCACGGCGGTGGCCCGCCCGCCGTACGGGGTGGCAGCGGTGGCGGCTGCTGCCGTACCTGGCGCCGGTGGCGCTGTGCGCCGCGGTCACCCCGATCTTCCGCGTGCTCGCCAGGGGCAGTGACATCATGTGGGTTCAGGTGGCCTATCTCTACCCGACCTTCATGATGTGGCTGGTGGCCGCCGCGATCGCCTGCACGGCGGTGGTGGCCGCACGCCTCTTCAACGCCGTACGGCTACGCCGTCGCTGACTCGTGCAGATACCCCACTCTCGGCTCGTCCGTCCTTTCCGCCCGCACCACCGCCGACGATGCCGCCGAGCTGGGCATCGCCCCCGCCACCCCCTGCTCGTCGAGACGCGATCCATCATCGACCAGCGCCGCGACCCGTCGCCCCGCCTCCCGCCTCCCGCCCACCGAAGCCGGCCGCGTAGGTCCTGACGAGGACTCATACGTGAACCGCTATCGATCGCCTCCTGGTCTCGCTATTAGACACGATGTGATCGCGTCTGCTTGGCTCCTGCTCTCTGACAGACGACGAACGAGGATCTGACATGCGAGACTTCCGTGCCCGCCGGCTCGGCGCCGCGCTGTCCGCGACGGCCCTGCTGAGCTCCCTCCTGTCCGGTGGCGTCCTCGGCGCGGGCCCTGCCTCCGCCGCGACGGTGGTGACGGCCCCCGGGGCGGTTGCCGGAGAAGCCCACGTCAAGAAGGAGCTGCGCGAGCTGGAGGCGTCCTTCAAGGGCCGCATCGGCGCGTACGCGATGGACACGGCCACCGGCAGGACGGTGGCCTACCGGGCGGGCGAGCGCTTCCCGATGCTGTCCACCTTCAAGGCCCCCCTCTGCGCGGCCGTGCTGCACAAGGCGCGCACGTCCGAGCCCGGCCTGTTGGGCAGGCTCGTCAAGTGGACGGCCGCCGAGATGACGCCCGGCTCGCCGGTCACCGAGAAGCACCTCGAGGACGGCCTGACCGTCGCCCAGCTGTGCGAGGCGGCCGTCACCATGAGCGACGGCACCGCGTCCAACCTGCTGCTGAAGGAGATCGGCGGGCCTGCGGGCCTGACGAGGTACTTCCGTACGCTGAAGGACCCGATCTCCCGGATGGACCGCTGGCATCCCCAGCTCAACGACTGGACCCCGAGGGAGAAGCGCGACACCACCACCCCCGCGGCCATCGGCGGCGACCTGCGCGTGCTCACGACGGGCCAGGCGCTGCACGCCAAGGACCGCGAGCAGCTCATCGCCTGGCTGCTCGCCAGCAAGACCGGCGCCGCGCGCATCCGGGCCGGCCTGCCCAAGACCTGGACGATCGGCGACAAGACCGGCACCAACTCCGACGGGTTCGGCGGCGGCAACGACATCGCCGTCATCTGGCCAGAGAAGGGCGCCGCTTCTCTCATCATGGCGATCTACACCAACCGCGCTCCCGGCCTCGCCACTGACAACACGACCATCGCGAAGACCGCCACCATCCTGGCCCGAGGCCTCGGCAAGCTCTGAGAACTCCCCCTGATCGGCACCCGGGTGCGCCAAGCGGCCCAGCTTCCCGGGTCGCGGTGGCCACGGCTTCGGCCGAGACGCGTCAGGTGCTCACCGTCCTGGCCCGAGTACGGCCCGGTGGATATCGGGCCACACCATGGTCGCGATGCGGCCACCTCACCGGCGTCGACGGGCTGGAAGCTGACTCCGCTGGGCATCACGATCACCGGCAGTCACCGCTGGCTCGTGCACATCCAGACGATGAGCTCGTGAACTGGGTCGCACGCTGGATCGTCCACGGCAGGCCAGAGCGTTCCCCGAGCTGCTCACAGGCCAACTTCGCCCGATAGTAGGGTATGTCCACCCGGCCGACGCCGGCAGGACCGCATCCGCCTTTCAGCGCTCTGGATCAGCGGTAGGTGAGGCGGCGGAGCAGGATCTCGGCGGGACCTCGATATCCGGCTCTTCGCATGAGGTCGGCGATGACCAGCGACAGCAGCCAGGTCGCGATTGCTACTCCGGTGGCGACGGCCAGGCCGAGGTCGTCCTCGAGGCCCAGGCCGTACGGGTAGAAGAGCGCTATGAAGACGACGGACTGGAGGAGATAGAGGCTCATCGAGCGCTGCCCCATCGCCTGGAGCGCCGTTGTCAGGCGGTTGTTCCTCCGGGTGGCCCACGGCGTCAGCAGGGCGACGATTCCCGCCATGGCTATTCCGCCGAAGTAGCCGGTGAGCGGCTGTGCGATCGCGGCGGCCCACAGCGCGCCCGCCGACGGATCGGCCCACATGTCGGCCTGGATGAGGGCGACGGGGAGGGAACCGGCCACGGAGAGGGTCGTCATGATCACTGCGGTGCGGATCAGGAACGTCCGATGGCGTGCCGGCTCTTCCAGGATCTGGCGCCTGGCCGCCCAGATCCCGAACAGCACCCCGGGAACGACCATGATGACGCCCGCGACAAGGCCGAAGGGCCAGGCCTGGAGCCGGTCGAGTAACAGCTCTACCGGGCCTCGCGTCCCCGCCGCGACGCTTCCCGCCGCATAAGTGGAGACGTCCCGCGACATCGGAAACCACATGGCGGCCCCGACCATGAGGGTGGCGGGCACCAGGCTGAGCCCCGCCACCCAGAGGAGCGTCGAGTCCTTGGCGCGCAGCATGCCAGCGACAAGGACGCCGGCGACGCCGTACACGGCGAGGATGTCGATGGGGACGAGCAACACCATGTGCGCGAACCCGATCGCGGCAAGCCACCACCCCCTGCGCCGCAGCAGCTTGCGCGCGGTCACCCAGTCGGCGCCGCGCCCTGTCTGCCGGTTCAGGAGCTGGACCAGCGCGTAGCCGAACAGAAACGCGAACATCGGCCGTGCGTGGTTGCTGACGAAGAGCACGTGGAAGAATTCCGCGATCTCATTGAGTACGGCAGGGCCCAGGCCCACTTTCGTCACGAATAACGGCGCGTGCGCGAAAGCGATGGCCAGCAGCATCACGCCCCTGGCCAGGTCGGGTGCCGGCGCTCTGGCGGACGGATCGAGCGATGCATACGACCGCGCCGATGCCTCGATTGCCCTGCTCATCATCGATCTCCCGTCTCGGACAACTTTCCCCAGGTCACGAACGTAACGAGACGGGCCGGCCGGCCGGAATGGTGCTGAGCCCAGAGTTGGGGTGGAGTTAGATACACCCGGTCAGGTGCCGGCCTCCGCGCGGGTTGCTGAAGGCGAACCCGCCGCTGGCATCGAGAACGGGCGGGCCGGAGAACATCGCCTGCGTTCGCGCGTGTACGGCGGCGCTCTCCTCAGGCATGGCGGTGATGCGGGTGAGGAGCACGAAGAAGTTCCCCGCGGCCCGGAGGGTGGGTCCTGGCATGGCTTGGATCCGCGAGCGAGCGCGTCAAGAAGTCGCCGCCGCCCTCGCGACGTGGACGGTGTTGGTCGTCGGCCGCCCCTGCATCGGTCGGTATGCAGCCTGACCAGCGTCGCCGTCGTTGAGATCCAGGCGAGCGACAAGTACGGATCAAGATGCTGTTGTCCGCCGCCGTGGCGCGTTGCCGTCAATGGGCACAGCGCCCTCCAATGAGCGGAAGCGTGCCGCACGCCCTCTTGCACGGGAGCACTGCGGTCGCTGGCCGCCTGGGCGAGACGCTGTTTCGGCCAAGGCGGCCCTGCCGAGCAACGACACAAGGATCATGAATGATCAGACAAGACAGGCCGACCGACGACGGACTGGTCGACCTCACCTTCACCCTGCCCGCCGACCTGCGAAAGGCCTGACATGGACGAGCGGAACGACGTCATCGCGGTGCTGGTCACCGACCACCGCGAGGTCGAGCAGATGTTCACCGAGCTCGAGCAGATGTCCGAAGGCGCGGGCGAGCAGGCCAAGACGCTGGCCGAGAAGGTGGTCATCGAACTGGTCCGCCACGCCGTCGCCGAGGAGGAATACCTCTATCCCACCGTACGCGAACACGTGCCCGACGGCGGCCAGCTGGCCGATCAGGAACTCGCCGAGCACGCTGAGGCCGAACAGACAATGAAGACACTGGAGCGGCTGGAGCCCTCTGATCCTGAGTTCTGGCCCACCCTGCGCCAGCTGATGGAGCAGATCCGCCACCACATCGAGGGAGAGGAGAACAACCTGTTCCCGCGGCTGCGTCAAGCCTGCCCCGAAGAGCAGCTCGTCGAACTGGCCGGCAAGGTGCAGCAGGCCAAGAAGATGGCCCCGACCCGGCCACATCCGGCAGCGCCGGACACGCCGCCCGGCAACAAGCTCCTGGCGCCAGGAACGGGACTGGTGGACCGCATGCGGGACGCGCTCACCGGACG
Source organism: Nonomuraea recticatena (assembly GCF_039533245.1). Lineage (NCBI taxonomy): Bacteria > Bacillati > Actinomycetota > Actinomycetes > Streptosporangiales > Streptosporangiaceae > Nonomuraea > Nonomuraea recticatena. The sequence continues at coordinate 106,028 of NZ_BAAATE010000013.1, forward strand.
AGGACGGTCCTGAACCTCATTCCTGACAGACACCAGGACATCTACCAGCTGGCGATTCTTCGTCGATGCACTGTTCGACCGCTCGACGAGGTCTCCAGAACCGACGAGAGGCCCTGCTGCGCTGGCTGTCAGCAGCGCCCCTCGTCTCGCGTTGTGGGCGCACGGGAGCAGCCCCGACCTACCCGATGGTGGTCTGCGCCGAATGCGTAGAGAGGGCGCGGTACTCAACTGAACTTCCTCGGAGATGCCCGGTACGGCGCGGTCACCTCCCGCACCCTTTCCCGGCCTGAATCCTGATGCCGTACGGCGGGCCGGGCGCTCGCCGGGCAGCCGTGTGCGGCGCGCCCAGTGGTCAAGCCCCGCCTACGCAACGCGAGGATGTGGCCTTCGGGCACTGCTTCGGTCGGCTCAGCGGCATGCTGAAGAACGGGACAGCGACGAGCGGCATGTGGGTCCGGGGCACTTTCTGCTTCCGGAAGATCGACGGCAATTGGTTGGTCCGGCGTGCCGGCGGGGGCCGCGCGCACGATCAGGTTTCTGTGCCGCTCGATATTCCGAGCGGCACAGGAGTGACCGACCTTGAGCCCCTGACGAGTAGCAGAAGATCAGGACATGGGCAGCCCCGCGCCCGGCCGCCAGGATCAGACAGTGGAGGTGAGCCCCTCCGCGATCTTCTTCAGCTCGGCGGTGACGGCCTCGGGGCCGGAGAACTCCTTGGCGTAGGTGGGGCTGAACATGATCTCGGCCCACTGCTTCTCGCCCATTCTGAGGAAGAGCGTCGGGGTTCCCTTCATACCGTCCTCACCGACGTGCTGCACGACCAGGTAGCCGGTTCGATCGCCGATGGTCACCTCCTCGCCGTCGCCCTCGTCGCGGTACCCCTGGATCCGGTCGACGACCTCCTGGACGGCCGTCTCCTCGTACATGTAGATCTGGACGCAGTAGAAGCCGTCCTTGTCGCCCTTGTAGTCGTACGAGGTCGAGTACGTGTCGCCGTAGTCGACCGACCAGTGCGACCACCGCAGCCGTTCGGGCAGGTAACCCACCTTGACGTGCCCGAACTCCTTCCCGTCACCCAGGTCCCCGAGCTCCGGCGGGGCGGACGGCAGGGGCGGGATGTCGTCAATGGGGGGTGGCTCCGGCGCCACGGAGGCCGTGACCTGCGCCCCTGTCGTGGCCACCGAGCCGACGGTCAGGTACGCGACGGGCGCGGCGGCCACGAAGGCCACGGACGCGGCCACCGCGGCGGTCCAGGTCCTTCTCCTCTTGACCCGGGAGGAGCGCACCACCCGCTCCGCCAGGTCGGACGCGGCCTGCAGCCCCGCGGTCTCGTCCGCCATGAGCCTGCGGATCTCGTCCTCAAGCATGGGCATTCCTGATCACTCCTTCCACTGTTTCCCTGCCGAGCACCGAACGGAGCTTGGCCATGGCCTTCGACGCCTGGCTCTTGACCGTGCCGACCGCGCATCCGAGCACCTCGGCGGTCTGCGTCTCGCTGAGGTCCTCCCAGTACCGCAGGACGATCACCGCGCGCTGCCGGGGCGGCAGAGCACGCAGCGCCTCCATGAGCACATGCCGCAGGTCCGTGTCGGTCGCATGCGCCGACCTCTCCGGCGGGCTGTGCATCGGGATGATGCTGAGGATCGCCCGGCGGCGGGCGCGACTGATGGCAGCGTTGACGATGACGCGGCGCACGTAGGGCTCAAGGGTTTCGTGGTGGACCCGGTCCCAGTTCCGGTAGGTACGCTCCAGCGCCGTCTGCAGCACGTCCTCGGCCTCCGTCTGGTCGCCACAGGCGAGATAGGCGACCCGCAGCAGGCTGGTGGCACGTGCGGCCACGAAGGCGCTGAAGTCATGTTCCACGCCGCTCACGGCTGTCTGTCCGATTTCACGCCTCCTAATACGCCTCGGCCTTCGCCAGGGTTGCCCGCTCGCGAAGAACATTCCGCGGGCAACCGTTCGAGGGAACCCAGGCGTATAGACAGTCGTGACTTCGCATCCATGGAGGAAACATATGAAGTTCGCGACCGCACCGGCTCGGCAGATGATCGCTCTCGGAGTCAGCCTGGCGGTGGGTGCCACCGTCCTGGGCGCGCCGTCGGCCGCCGCAGCCGCTCCCCCTGAGGGCGCCTACTGGCATACCAGGACGCTGACGACGACCACCCATCCCTGGCAGTTCGGCACCAGCTCGGACCCCTACTCGCTGGTGCAGCAGGAGATCGTGGAAAGGTGGAGCGCGCCCGACGGCAGGTCGTGGTTCGGATACCGGGAGCTGGCGACGCAGCCGAAGAGCGCGGCGGACAAGAAGGCATGGCAGCGTGACGGCTCCCCTTCCACGTGGAGCGAGTCGATCGACGGCAAGACCGTGAAGTTGTCCACCCAGCCCGCCAAGGGCAGGGTGAACCCTGTGAAGCAGCAGAGCCCGAACTCGTTCGAGCTCGCGGGGCAGCGGTTGACCTACGACGAGGTCCAGCGACTGCCCGCCGACCCGAACCGCCTGAAGGACTGGCTCACCAAGGCGAGCCGGGTCCACCGGATTCCGGAGAACCTCATCGGCAGCTCGCTCACGACGATCCTGCCTCAGATCCTCCACGACCTTCCCGCTCCGAAGGAGGTCCGCGCCGCGGCCTACCAGGCGCTGCTGACGATGCCGGGCGTGCGCGCCGACGGCGACGCGAAGGACGGCCTGGGCAGGTCAGGCGCCGCCGTCCTGATCGACAGGACGAGCGAGAAGAGCACGAGTTCGTCCATGGTGAGACTGGTCGTCGACACCACCAAGATGGTGCTGCTGTCACAGAGCGGGACGGTCACGGTCAACGGCAAGGCGTTCGTGCCCAAGAGCTTCGACCACACGCTGATCGAGGCCGGCTGGACCAACACCCAGCCGGCCGTGCCGGCCCTGCCCTGACGGGCGGCCCCCAGGCGGCCGGGGCGACGGCGTGCTCCTGGAACGCGTCGAACCCGCCGCCGTGGCCTGAGCCTGGCCGGCCCCGGGGGCGCGCTGGCGCAGTCGCTGCCCGCCTCGGCGGTCAACGTGGGCATCGCGTTCGGCTCGGCCGCCGGTGGCGTGGCGATCGGCAGTTCCACCGCCTCCTCCGCGGTGGTCACCGGCCTGATCATCGCTGTGGTCGTCATACCGGTCGCCTGGGCCACGAGCTTCCTGAAGCCCCCGGCCATCCGGAGCGCGGCAGGACCGGCAGCCGCCGCTGGGAGTTCACCCCGGCCGACCTCGAGGACCTGACGGCCCGGATGGCCCGGATGGCCCGGATCGAGCGACACGAACAGAAGGAGCACCACTCCCGGCAGCGCCCCGGGCGCGACCACCAGCCTGCCGCACCGCCAACAGCCGGGTGAACCCCCGAAGGACTCACGGCCGGGCCCACTCAGGTACGGCGTGTGCCCGGCCAAGGGCGCTGCTCGGGAAGACGAAGGGCGATCGTGTGCTCAGCTCGCCGCTTGGGCCGCGGCCAGGAACGGTGCCCTGTCGAAGAGGAATCGGCTGTAGGTGATCTTTCCGTTCGTGACGGTGACGCACTCGGCGCCGGGCGCGCTCGGCACGGGGATGCTCTCGGTGTCGTACATGACGAGTGCCGTCTCCTCATCGCCGAAGGCCGCGATCATCTTCGTGCTGAGAAGAGTCTGCGCGAACGGCTCCAGGAAGGCGCGGTACGCCGCGGCGCCCTCGATGCGCCCGGCCGGGGCGTCGCAGACGATGTCGTCGGCGATGTAGGTCATCGCCTTCTCCAGGTCCTTGCTGGTCCACGCGTCGTGGTAGGCCAGCGCGGTGGTCAGGGCGGGGCTGGTGTGGTCGGTCATCGGGGTCCCTTTCTGCTCATCACGAAGTCGCGCGCCTCCTCGAGGAAGGCAACGCAGGTGTGTTCGTCGGTCGGGGTGAGGCGGACCCACTGCCGCGCGAGCATCCGTTCGAATGCCGTGTCGATTCCCGTGGTGTCCATGTAAGTTGAGACACCGCCGTCGCCATGAACGGAACGGGGAAGGGGCCGACAGTGACCGAGGCCACACTGGCGCGCGCCCGTGCCGGCGACGGCGAAGCGTTCCGTGAGCTCACCCAGCCCTACCGCGGCGAGCTGCACCTGCACTGCTACCGGATCCTGGGCTCGCTGACCGACGCCGACGACCTGCTGCAGGAGACCCTGCTGGCGGCCTGGCGCGGCCTGGACACCTTCGCAGGCCGGGCATCGCTACGGGCCTGGCTGTACCGCATCGCCACCAACCGATGCCTCAACGCCCTCCGCGACGGCCGTCGCCGCGTCCCGGCAGAGCCGGTCCCGCCCTTCGACCCTCCCGAACCCACGCGCCGCGGCGAAACGACCTGGCTCCAGCCCTACCCCGACGCGCTGCTGGAACAGATACCCGACGCCGATCCAGGGCCGGAGGTCCGTTACCACGGCAGGGAGGCGGTGGAACTGGCGTTCATCGCGGCACTGCAGCAACTGCCGCCACGCCAGACCGCGACGCTGGTGCTTCGCGACGTGCTCGGCTACTCCGCTGCCGAGGTCGCCGACATGCTGGCCACCACCGAGACCGCCGTCAAAGGCACCCTGCAGCGCGCCCGCGCCACACTCGACAAACGCCGCGGCGACGTGACCTTGGCTCGGCCCGGCTCCGCCGAGGAGCGCGACCTCACCAGGCGCTTCGCCGACGCGTTCACCGCCGACGACATCAACGGCATCGTCTCCCTGCTCACCGACGACGCGTGGCTCGCGATGCCGCCGGCGCCGCACGAGTACCACGGTCCGGACGCGATCGTGGCGTTCCTGCGCGCCAGTACGGCCTGGCGCCCCGGCCGCCCGTTCAGGCTCGTCGCCACCCGCGCCAACACCCAGGCCGCGTTCGGCTGGTACCTCCCCGACCGCTCCCGGCCGATCGCCCACCCGGCAGGGCTGATCGTGCTCACCCCTGGCCCGCACCAGATTCACGCCATCACCCAGTTCCTCGGCAACGACCTTCCGCTCCGGTTCGGACTGCCCGCCACGCTCACGTGGTAGCCCCGCCCTCAGGGGTCGTCGCACGAGAACGCAGCCGAAGCCCCAGGACCACGGCCAGGCCGAAGGTCACGAGCAGGGCCGCGACGAGGAAGGTCCAGTGGGTTCCTCGGGCCACCTCCGCCGACGCGGCCGTGGTCACATCGCTCGTGCCGGCGGCGAAGGCGAAGACCGCGCCCATGACCGATGCGCCGGTCATGAGCCCCAGGTTGCGGGAGAGGTTCAGCATGCCCGACACCAGGCCACGCCGGGTCGGGGAGACGTCCTTCATGACCGCCGTGTTGTTGGCCGCCTGGAACAACGCATAGCCGGCAGTGACGGCGACCAGCGGCAGGACGTAGCCGATGACACCGGCCGCCGTGGGCGTCAGGGCAAGCACCACGGTGCCGCCGATGATCCCGCACAGCCCGACGACCACCATCGTCTCTGCTCCGAAACGATCGGTGGCGCGGCCTGCAGGGACGCCGGTGAGAGCGGACACCGCAGGGCCTGCCGACATCGCCAGGCCGACGAAGGCCGGGTCGAAGCCGAGTGCCAGGGCCAGGTGGAAGGGCCCCACGACGAGAGTGGCCATCATGACGGCCGATACCAGGGCGCTCGTCGTCAGACCACCGGCCAGGACGGGGTCGCGGAACATCGACAGGGTGAGCAGCGGGGATGAGACCCGGCTCTCGGTGATGACGAACAGGGCCAGGCCCGCCCCCGAGGCGACGAGCAGCCCGATCGTGAGCAGGCCGAACGCGTTCCCTTCGATCGTCATGGCCAGCGCGTAGGCGCCCAAGGTGATCGCCAGCAACACCGTACCCACGGTGTCGAACCGCCGCCGTGCGGAGCCGGCCGCCGGCGCCGAGCCGGGCAGCACCCGGAAGGTGAGCGCGAGCGCGAGAAGGCCGAGCGGCACGCCGACGAGGAAGATCGCACGCCAGCCGAAGACCGCGATCAGGACCCCGCCGAGGGAGGGCCCCAGCGCGGTGCCGACCGCCGACATCGTCCCGAGCAGCCCCATGACGCTGCCGGTGCGGTCCTTGGGTACCGTCTCGCCGACGAAGGCCATGGTCAGCGCCATCATGCACGCGGCACCGGCTCCCTGGAGCGCCCTGGCGGCGACCAGGAGGGGAAGGTTCGGGGCCAGAGCGCACAGCAGCGTGGCGAGGGTGAACACGGCGATGCCGGTCAGGAGAAGGCGACGTCGACCGGCGAGGTCGCCGAGTCGGCCCACTCCGACGATCAGTGTCGTGATGGCCAGAAGGTAGGCGATCACCACCCACTGGACCTCGTTGAACGCGGCGTCGAAGGCCACCGCCATGCTCGGCAGGCCGACGTTGGCGATGCTGGTGGCAAGCGAGGGCAGCAGCATGGACAGCGACAGCGCGGTGAGAACCCAGGCCGGTGATGGACGGCGCGCGGGCGATGTCTGCCGAGGCTCGATGCCGGGAGGGGTCGCTGATCTCACAATGATGGCCTCTTCCTGGAGTCGAGGGGGGGTCGCAACGAACGTAGGCCCCGCTTCGACCTGGCGGAAGACGCAATGATGGAAACTCAAATGTGCATGGAACGCCATGTCAGGCCGAGGTGTGAGGAGGTGTGCGCATGGCAAGGCCCGACCTGAACCTGCTGGTGACGCTGCACGTACTGCTCGAGGAGGGCAGCGTGACCAGGGCGGGAGAACGGCTGGCGCTCAGTCCGTCCGCGATGAGTCGCGCGCTCGCGCGGTTGCGGCGAGCCACGGGTGACCCGCTGCTGGTGCGGGCCGGCCGAGGGCTGGTGCCCACACCCCGCGCCCTGGAACTGCGCGAGCGTGTGCGCGGCCTGGTCCAGGAGGCCGAGGCGGTGTTGCGACCGGCGGAGAAACTGGACCTGGCGACGCTGGAGAGGACGTTCGCGTTGCGCACCAGCGACGGATTCGTGGAGAGGTTCGGACCCGCGCTGGTGGCCAGGGTCGGCAGAGAGGCCCCTGGCGCACGCCTGCGGTTCCTGCAGAAGACCAGGAAGGACGCTGGCCCCCTGCGAGACGGCGGTGTCGACCTGGAGACGGGCGTCGTCGAGCACGCGCCGGCTCCGGACGTGCTGAGCACGCCCCTGTTCACCGACCGGTTCGTCGGGGTGGTGCGAAGCGAGCACCCCCTGAGCACCGGGAAGGTCACGACGGCCCGGTACACCTCCTCGCGCCACGTGCACGTCTCGCGGCGCGGTCTGACCGAGGGGCTGGTGGACGAGGCTCTTCGCCCGGCGGGCGGCGGGCGGGAGATCGTGACGGTGGTGGACGGCTTCAGCGCCGCGTTGGCGCTGGCGAAGGCCTCGGACCTGGTCGCCACGGTTCCGGAGCGTCACACCGAGAACCTGCGCCAGGGGATGTGCACCTTCGAGCTGCCCTTCCGCGCCCCGGAGGTGACGGTGTCCCTGCTGTGGCACGTCCGGCTCGACGCGGATCCGGCTCACCGGTGGCTGCGCGACTGCGTGCTCGACGTGTGCCGCTTCGACGGGCAGGCTTGATGATCCGGTTGCGGTGCTCCTCCCCCGCAGCCAGCGACCGGGCACCTGACTGCTGTTCGGCGGTATGTGGCTGATCTCGTCATCCTTCGCCCGGCGGGCATCCGGGCTTCTACGCCCCAGGCTCGATCAATGCCGCCTCGTACGCGACGATCACGGCCTGTGCCCGGTCCCTGACGCCGATCTTGGAGAACAGGTTCGTCACGTGGTTCTTGACGGTCGAGGGGGAGACGGACAGGGCGGCGGCGATCTCCGGGTTCGAGCGGCCTCGGGCGATCAGCACGAGGATCTCCCGCTCCCTGTCGGTCAGCCCGGACAGCTCGGCGGGCAGCGCCTTCGGACGCGAGGCGCGGACGAACGTGCCGATGAGCCTGGTCAGCAGGCGCGGCGCGACGGCCGACTCGCCGCGGTGCACCACGCGTACGCCCTCGATCAGCTCCTCGGGCGAGACGTCCTTGGGCAGGAAGCCGTCGGCGCCGGCCCTCAGCGCCGCGATCACGTTCTCGTCCAGGTCGAACGTGCTCAGCGCGAGTACCCGGACGCCCGGCAGCTGCGCGGTGATCAGCTCGGTGGCGCGCACGCCGTCCAGGCCGGGCATGTGCAGGTCCATGAGCACCACGTCGGGCCGGAGTCTCCCACTCAGCTCCACCGCCTCCGCGCCGTCGGCGGCCTCGCCGACCACGCTCAGGTCGGGCTGGGCGTCCAGCATCAGCGTGAAGCCCTTGCGCACCAGCTCGTGGTCGTCGGCGAGCAGAACTCTGATCATGGTCTCTCCAGGGGGATGCGGGCGTGCACCCGGAAGCCGCCTTCCGGACGCCGGCCCGTGGACAGCCGGCCGCCGCACAACGCCACCCGCTCGGCCATGCCGACGAGCCCGAACCCCGGCGCGCCGACCTCCTTCGGCAGGCCGTCGTCGAGCACCTCGACCTCCACCGCGGCCGGCTCGTACGCCAGCCGCACGCTGGTCCTGGCGCTCACGGCGTGCTTGCGGGTGTTGGTCAGCGCCTCCTGCACGATGCGGTAGACCGCGTGGTCCACGGCGGAGGGCAGCTCGACGGGCTCGCCGGTCACCGTCAGGCTGGGGGGCAGTCCCGACGAGCCGGCCTCCTTGATCAGTACGGGAAGCCGCTCCGCGCCCACTCCCGTCGCGGCGTCCGGCCCTTCGTTGCCGTCGACCCTGAGCACGTCGAGCAGGCGGCGCATCTCCGACATCGCCTGGCGGGCCGTCTGCTCGGCGCTCTCCAGAGCGTTCTTGGTGACATCCTGCCCCGGTGGGAGCGTGGCCCGCGCGCCGCCGACCAGGGCGTTGATCACGGTGATGTGGTGAGCGACCACGTCGTGCAGTTCCCTGGCGATGCGTCTCCGCTCGGCGCGTACGGCGGCGTCGGCGGCCTCCTGCCTGCCGCGCTCGTCGAGCTCGGTCCTGAGCCTGACGAGCTGGCCGATGCCCACGGGCACGAGGACGGCGAACAGGGACCCCAACCAGCTGCCCGTACCGGCGAGGAACACCTCCGTGTCGACCGCGTAGACGACGAAGACCGCCGCCGAGGTGATCAGGGTCGGATGGCCGGTCGTGTAGCGGCCCAGGCTGTAGCAGGCGATGAGCGAGGGCAGGCTGGTGAAGAACACCGACTGCGTCATGATGCCCACGACGTCCAGCGCGGCCACCAGCCCGACGGTCAGGATCGGGCGGCCACGCCTCATGAGCAGGCACAGTGAGCCCGCCACGTGAAACCCGGCGCTCAGCGTCGCCCATGTCTCGCCCCGGGCGGCGATCATGGAGATCGCGCCCAGGAGCACCGGGGCGAGGAGCACGATCACCAGCGTCGTGTCGAAGACCCGGGGGCGTCTGAGGAAACGCACGATCGTCATGAAGGTTCGTGCCACGCGCACGCTCAAACCCTAAGTCACGCTGCTTCGCCGTGGACCCGGGCCACAGGGCGAAGCAGCACACGAAGGGTTCGGCTCATCGCCGCCATCGAACGGTTCTCGCTCGGCCAGCCTCCAGGGCCCCCACCGTTTCTCGTGAGGGATGCGGCCGTCGCGGCGCGCGCTCGCGCACCCATGCGGGTGGGTGCGCCGGGCAGCAGGGCCGCGCCCCACGTGAGTGTCAGTGCGTTGACGATCATGCCTTCAGCGTGGCCCGTCGCGCCGCCGGTTCACTCGGCCCTGCGGAGGATTCCGTTCTGGGACCCTGCTCCCAGAAGGGCGACATCCATGGTGTTTCGGCGGGTCCTCCGGCAAGGCGGGTGGTGGACTCAGGCCGGGGCCGCGCTCCTGCAGTGCCGCGCCCGCCTGCGGAGGCGGCGCCCCGGCGAGCACCGCCTCACCCGCCCCGCCCAACCGCGCTCGGCCGCACGTTTGGCATAACGTCCGGCTGCTGCCGCACGACGAAGGAGACGCGTCCATCCGCGTGGACGGGGTGGGGTCGGGGCTTCTCGCCGCGGCCATGTTCGGCCTGCTCTTCGGGCTGGTCGAGGGGCCGGTGGCCAGCTGGGGACCCCGAGTGTTCGGGATTCGCGGCCTGCCCACCCTCGAACCCCTCCGGGGTCACCTGGCCGACGCTGAACTCGCGGCGCGGGTGTGGACCGCCAGCGCCGGCCTGACCGGCCTCGATCCGAGCTGGAACCTCGGGTGACTGGCGGTCCCCTCACGGCTCCTCGGGCCGTCCGGGCGGGTTCCTTGGTTTGGGACGGGCGCGCAGGTGCGCGCGTTCGCCCTGCCTGCCGAACAGGCTGAGGAACTCGACCGGCTCGGCACCCGCCACGCCGAACCAGTGCGGCACGCGGGTGTCGAACTCGGCCGCTTCGCCGGGTGAGAGCACCAGATCCTGTTCACCGAGGACGAGCCGCAGCCGTCCATTGAGGACATAGAGCCACTCGTAGCCCTCGTGGGTCTGCGGATCGGGTTCCTTCCGGGGGTCGCCGGCCGAGATCACGAGCTTGTACGCCTGGATGCCGCCAGCTCGGCGGGTCAGGGGCACCATGGTCATGCCGTGGTGGGTGACAGGGCGCAGGTGGATACGCGGGTCTCCGGTGGGCGGGGCGTCGACGAGGTCGTCGAGCGTGACGCCGTGGGCCCTGGCCAGAGGGAGCAGTTGCTCGAGGGTCGGGCGGCGGGCCCCTGACTCCAGCCGGGACAGGGTGCTCACCGAGATGCCGGTGGCCGCCGACAGGTCGGCCAGCGTGGTTTCGCGCTGCCGGCGCAGCACGCGCAGCCGGGGCCCTACCGCGTCGAGCGCTTGGTGGAGGTCGCTGTCCATGAAAGCAGTTTGCCAGATCGGCAACAAGGTTTGCACATATGCCTGGTGTGCTCGCATGGTTGTCGTGGAGGTGGTCATGGTGACCGATCAGCTGAAGGACGGCTACGACGTGGTGGTGTTCGGCGGTGGCGCCGCCGGGTTGAGCGGGGCGCTGATGCTGGCCCGGGCACGGCGGGCGGTGGCGGTGATCGACGCGGGCGCGCCGCGCAACGCCCCTGCCGAAGGCGTGCACGGGCTGCTGGCCCTCGACGGGACCCCGCCCGCCGAGCTGCTGGAGCGCGGCCGGGCCGAGGTCCGCCGGTACGGCGGGCACGTGGTGTCAGGTGAGGTCGTCACGGCGGTCCGCGACACCGAGGGGTTCACCGTGACGCTGGCCGACGGCAGGTCCGTCCGGGCACGCCGGCTCCTGGTGACCACCGGGTTGGTCGACGAGCTGCCGGACGTGCGCGGCCTGCGGGATCGGTGGGGCCGTGACGTGGTGCATTGCCCGTACTGCCACGGCTGGGAGGTCCGCGACCAGGCCATCGGCGTGCTGGCCACCGGGCCGCTGTCGGTGCACCAGGCGTTGCTGTTCCGGCAGTGGAGCGCCGATGTCACCTTCTTCTCCCACACCATGCCGCCGCCGACCGGCGAGCAGGCGCGACAGCTGGCCGCCCGCGGCATCCGCGTGGTGGACGGCGAGGTCGCCTCCCTGGAGATCGCCGAGGACCGCCTCGTGGGCGTACGGCTGAGCGACGGCACGCTGGTCGGCCGCGAGACGGTGGCGGTCTCGCCGCGGATGACGGCGCGTGCCTGCTTCCTGGCGGCCCTCGGACTGCGGCCGGCCGAACACCCGTTAGGGGCCGGTGAGCACATCCCCTCCGACGCGGCCGGCCGTACCGAGGTGCCGGGGGTGTGGGTCGCGGGCAACGTCACCGACCTGGCGGCCCAGGTCGGGGCCTCGGCGGCGGCGGGGGCTGCCGCGGCGGCCCAGATCAACGCCGACCTGGTCGCGGAGGAGACCCGGCTGGCGGTCGCCTCCTATCTGGACCCGTTCTCGGCCGAGTCCGAGGCGCGTCTGTGTGAACTGGCGATGGGCGACCGTCGCCACGGCCTGTGAACAAGAGAAAGGGAACCACTGTGTCCGAAGAATTCGACAGGACGTACTGGGAAGAGCGCTACCACGGCCACGCCGCGGTCGGTGGCAGGCGGCCCAACCCGCAGCTCGTGGCGGAGGCCGGCGATCTGCCGCCCGGCACGGCACTGGACGCGGGCTGTGGCGAGGGAGCCGACGCCGTCTGGCTCGCCTCACGCGGCTGGCGGGTGACGGCGGTGGACATCGCCGCCACCGCGCTGGCCCGCGCGCGAGAGCACGCCGAAAGCCTCGGCGCCGACCTCGCGAGCCGGATCGACTGGGTTGAGGCCGACCTGACCAGCTGGACGCCCGCCGAGGAACGCTTCGACCTGGTCTCCACTCACTATGTGCACCTGGCGGCATCGCGCGAGGCGCTGTTCGGCCGCCTGGCCGCATCGGTCGCGCCGGGCGGCACGCTGCTCATCGTCGGCCACCACCCGTCCGATCCCCACACCACCCATTCGCACGGCCCCTCGCCCGCGGTGCACTTCACCGCCGAGGAGGTCGCCGCCGACCTCGACCCCGGCCTGTGGGACATCGCCGTCGCCGAGGCCAGGTCCCGATCGGCCACCGCCCCCGACGGTCACAAGATGACCATGCACGACGCCGTCGTTCGCGCCCGCAGGCGTCCATGGCCCACGGAGGTGACGCCCCTCCGTTGATCCGACGGACCTTCCCGGCAGGGTCCGTCAGTGGGGGGCCGCCTCCGCGTACTGTGCCACGCCGTCGCCGAACGACCAGTCGATCGGCTCGTTCTCGGTGATCGTGACGAGGACGTTGCGTGGCTCGGTGCCCGCGTACTCCTGGGCGAGCTCGGCGATCCTGCGGTAGAGCGTCTGCTTCTGCTCCGCGGTACGTCCCGAGCGCATGGTGATGGCGACGAACACGATGTCGTCGTCCCTGTCCATGGCGGGAAAGGTGCCGTAGCGGAGCACGCGCTGTGAGCCGTCGTGGCTGGTGAGCACCTGGAACAGGTCGTCCTGCGGGATGCCGACGGCCTCCACCAGCGCATCGTGTACGGCCCTGCCCACGGCCTCCAACCGCTTCTCGTCTGCACGAATCGCGTCAATACGGACAAATGGCATCGTGACGTCCTTTCAAGTGATTCGATCAGATGAACTGGTCGCTCTGGGTGGGTGATGCCGAAGTCGGTCAGGTAGCCGTGCTGCGGACATGTCCGGCGAGCAGGCCCAGCGCGCCGTCCACGGCCTGCGCGTACACCTCCGCGTCGCCGGCGGCCCTGGCCAGCACGTATCCACCTTGGAGCACCGCGACGAGCGCGGTCGCGGTGGCCGCGGGGTCGAGCGTGGCGTCGAGCTCGCCCTCGGCCACCGCTTCGGCGAGGACCCCTGCGAGCCGGGTTCGCAGCCAGGCGAACGTCTCCTCCACCGGACGGCGCAACGCGGGATCGGCCATCACGTCCCGGTCCTGGGTCAGGCGTCCGACCGGGCAGCCCCGGAGGGCGTCCCGCTCCCGGCGCAGGTAGGTGGTGACCCGCTGGACCGGAGTGCCTGGGCCGGAGAACTCCGCCTCCGCGCGATCCCGCAGCTCGTCGGCGCTGCGGGTGATCGCGGCCAGCGCCAGGTCGGGCTTGCCGCGGAAGTGGTGGTACATGCTGCCCTGACCCGCCCCGGACCGCTGCTGGATCGCCTTCGGCGAGGTGCCCACGTATCCGAACTCCCACAGGAGCTCCCGCGCGCTCTCGATCAGCCGTTCCCTCGTGTCCATGGTGCCAGCGTACATACTAGTAGGTACAGAAGCAACGACGTCCGGCGACCTCGCTCCCGCTCCCGCCAGAGGTGCCGCGTTGCAGTGTGGGGCCGGCCACTATAACCTACGTACATGCCTGTAGGTAAAGTTGAGATTCCCGAGGGTGGCCGGCAGAAGCAGGCGGATCGGCGCGCTCGGACCAGGAGCGCCCTGTTGGAGGCCGCGGCGCGGGGGCTGTCCACGTACGGGTACGCCAACCTGGTGCTGGAGCGGGTGGCCAGCGAGGCGGGATACACGCGTGGGGCGCTGTATCACCTGTTCGCCAACAAGGAGGAGTTGGCGCTGGCGGTGGTGCGCTGGGTCGAGGAGAGCTGGAACGCCGAGGTCGGCAGGCTCGCCGACGAGGAGGCCGACCCCGTCGAGGCGCTCCTGCTGATGGCGCGGGGTCACGCCGTCTACTGCCGCCGCGACGTCGCCGGGGTGCTGATGACGCTCCGGATGGAGTTCGCCGGACAGGATCATCCCGTCGGCCGGGCCATCGCGGAGATCGTCGACAGGGTGCTCGCCGTCTGCGCCGACCGGATCGCCGCAGGACGCGCCACCGGGGCGATCCCCCCGGGGCCGCCACCCCAGCAGACGGCCGACGCCTACCTCGGCGCCCTCGAGGGCGTCACGATCCCGCTTGCCGGCCACGCGCCCTACGACGTCGAACTCGCCGAGAGGGCGGTGCGCGGCGTTCTCGGCCTCCCGCCCGTTCCCACCGCCGTGGATAGCCCCGAATGAAGCTGCGCATCGCAGCCGCATCGCGTAGGGCGGAAGGCGGCCTGCGGGGAGGACCGGACCGAATTCTGGCCCCGGCCCCTACGCGCTGGGCGGCGCTACCCGGCGAGCGCGTCAGGCACAGGTCTTCTTCTGCGGGTCGCAGAACGTGATCTCGGGGTAGCTCGCCGAAGGCTTGGCCAGCAAGGACTGAGGCTTGTCGCGTAGGTGCTGGTCCATGAAGGCCGTGACGTACCTGCGGGTGATGTCCATGGCGCGGACGCCGGCGAGGTCGGCGCCGACCTCGACGCCGACCTGGTCAACCAGGACTCCCAGGTCGGTGAAGGACAGGTGCACGGCTCCTGTCATCAGCAGCCAGCGCTTCCAGCCGGTCAGCCCCGTCCAGACGCGCTCCCACGAGGCAGCGGTTTCGCCCTTGCCCGGCGTGTAGGTCGCGGGCTTGCCCAGAAGGAGGAACGGCCGGGACAGTCCCGATGCGGGGATCGTGCTTTCCACGGTTCCGTCCATATCGATGCCGGCCCGCAGCCGAGGGTCCTCCACCATGGCCGTGACGGTGCTCGCGCCGCCGGCCGACTGCCCGGCCATGCCGATCTTCGACGTATCGATCAGGCCGGCGCTCTTCCATTTCGGGTGCGCGCCGGTCAGTTGGTCGAGCACGAAGGACACGTCGGCGGCCCGGCTCTTCTCCAGCTTCACCCACCAGCCCTTCTCCTTGGAGATCTCGCACGTGACACAGGTGGTGACCCGTCCGTCGGGAAAGGACGTGGCGACGTTCTCGTAGGTGTGGTCGATGGCGGCCACCACATATCCCCGGCTTGCCAGTTCCTCGGCAAGGCCCGTGAGCATGCTGCGGGGCTTACTGTGCCCCGGGGAGAGCACCACGAGGGGCAGGCTGTGCCTGCGCCCGGCGGGACGGGCGTCGGTGAAGGCGTTGGTGCGCGTCTTGCTCAGCGTGTCGGCCGGGATGCTGGTGATCTCTCCGTCCTTCAGGAGCAGTTCAGACTCCTTCGCCGTCATGTACTGCGCCCGCTTACGGCCTGGCGACCTGGCCGGGTACCACAGCGAGACCATGAGTTCGCGGTACTTGACAGTGGGAACCCAGGGGTCGGGGCGCGAGGTGTCCTTCAGGTGTAGGGATGTGGTGCCGACCTGCTGGGAGCCGGTCGGTTTGGGCAGGTACGGCGTGGGCGCCTGGGACGCGGCGGCCGGCAGGGCCTGGAGGAGCGAGGCGGCCATGACGGTGACCAGTCCGGTGATGGTGGCCAGTCGGCCACGCCTCCAGGGTCTGCGCACCTCGCCGTGGCTGTCGTCCAGCGCGGCCCGGTTCGGGGGTTCGATCATGTGATCCACGCCGCTGACTATACACTGAGATTATATCCGCAGTGTGTAGCTTCCGATTGATGTCCGCCTGAGCTGATCCGCGTCTCCAGCACCCTGCCGCCTTGCTCCGGCGGCTACGTGGGTGGCGGGTCCGCGTTACCTGTCCAGGCGAGGCGGCTCGATCGCCTCGAGCCAGGGCATTCCTGCGGCCCGGCCTAGACTCCCCGCATGAAGACAGAGATCATCTCCGCCCGGGGTGTGCGGGTGGACCTGGGCGGGCGCCCCGTGCTGCGTGGGGTGGACCTCACCGCCGGACCAGGGCAGATCGTCGCGGTCGCCGGCGAGAACGGCGTCGGCAAGTCGACCCTGCTGCGCTGCCTGGCCGGGCTGCACAGCCCGGCCGCCGGCCACATCGAGGTGCTGGACGCGCCGCCGGCCGACACGGCGGGCTTCTGGCGCGAGGTGGCGCTGACCGGTGACGAACCGGCCTGGTATCCGGGGATGAGCGTGCGCGAACATCTGGAACTGGCGGTATCGGTGCACGGCGGCGGGCGCCTGAGCGTGGAAGAGGCGCTGACGGCCTTCGACCTGCAAGAGCGCGGCGAGCTGCACCCGCTTGCCCTGTCCACCGGGCAGCGGCAGCGGTTGTCACTGGCCATGGCACTGATCAGGCCCAGCCGGCTGCTGCTGCTGGACGAGCCGGAGCGTGGGCTGGACGCCGCCTTCCGCGCCCGGCTGGCGGGCGTGCTGCGCCGGTACGCCGCCGAAGGCGGCACCGTGATCATGGCCACCCATGACCACGAGCTCGCCGGCGAGTGTGGCGCACGCCTGGTCACCCTGGAGGCCGCCGCATGAAGGGCTGGCAGGAGCGGTACACGGCGCTGTTCGGCGCCGCGATGCTCATCGCGATCGTCAGCCAGCCGATCGCGTCCGCGCTGGGCTCGCTGGCCCGGCAGGCCGACCCCGCCCGCGCCGGCTCCGGGCTGGCGCTGGTGGCCGTGGCCTACGCGGCCTACCTGACGCTGGCACGGGCGGCCGGCCCGGTGGTGGTGTCAGCCGCCGACGCCTCCTGGCGGCTGCTGTCGCCGCTACCGCGACGTACCGTCCTCGGCAGAACGACGCCGGCGTTGCTGGCGATCTCGGTGTTGAGCGGGTTGGTCCTGGGCGTGGCGTTGATCTCGGCGCTCGGCGCACCCGACCACACCTCTCTACGCCTGACGGTTGCGCTGGTGCTCGGCGTCGGGGCCGGGCTGGGCGGCATGGCGCTGACCGTCCTGGGGCAGGCCTCCCCCGCCTGGGACGAATGGGTGCAGGCGCTGATCGCGTTCACCGTGGTGGCGGCCGTCCTGCTGGCCGTGCTCGGCGCCGGCCCCGGACGGCACCTGACCACGGTCCTGGCCGGAGCGCCGGTGGGCCTGGCCGTGGCCGCCGCCGGATGCGCGGCCGCGGTGGCCGCGTTCCTGGTACGGCAGGCCTGGATCGCGCTCGACCGCCTACCCGCCCGCGCGATCATCGACGCCTCCGGCAGGAGTGGCCAGGTCGCGCAGGCGACCGTGATGGTGGATCCCGGCGCGCTGACCTGGGCGGCGGAAGACAATCACTGGCGGGCCCGCACGCTGCGCTCACGACCGTGGCCCGTGCGCGGCGCATGGGCACTGGCCTGGCAAGAAGTCCGCCGCACCGCCCGCCGGCCGGTCCGGTTCGCGGTGCTGGTCAGCTCCTGCGCCCTGCCCGCCCTGGCCGTGACCGCCGGGCTGACCGGAGTGGCCACCGTCCTGGTGGTGGCCGGTGCGCTGGGCGCGGCCGCGTCGGTGACGGCCGGCGCACGGCGCGACAGCGACAATCCCGCGCTGTCACGGCTGCTGGCCGTGGGGCGTAGGGCCGCGACGAGCGCGCGCGCCCTGCCTCCCGCCCTGCTGGGAGCGGCCTGGCTGAGCGCCGCCCTGGCCGGGATGAGCGCCGCCGGCGCCCTGTCCGCCGGACCATGGTGGCTGCTCGGGCCCGCGTGCGCCCCCGCGCTGGCGGCGGCGGCGCTGCGCATGGCCGGTCGGCGGCCGGTCGACCACTCCCTGCCCATCATCGACACGCCCGGCGGCGCGATTCCCACCGGGCCCCTGCTGTGGGCGATGACCGGCGTGGACCTCGCCCTGCTCGGCTGCGCGCCCGCCCTCGTCGCCCTCGCCGTACAGCCGGCCGACCTGATCCCCTACCTGATGGCGCAGGCGCTGACAGGCCTGGGGGTGATCGGCGGATACACCTTCGCCGCCACCGGCCACAAGCGGTGACCGGACGCCAGAACTCCCAGGATCACCCGCCCAGCGGTTACTGACGCAGTTCGAACGACAGGTGCGCGGACAGCGCGCGGAGGAAGTCGGCCGCGTCGAAGATCTCTCCAGCGGAGGCGACCCCGGTCGTCCTGGTCTGACCGGTGAGGATGCGGCGGACCGCCTCCACCGCGAGCGGCGCGCTGATGGCGTAGATGTCCTGGCCGCTCGCCGTGGCGCGCCGTTCCACATCGCCGGAGCGCACGACGACATCGACGAGGAACGTCTGGTCGGAGCGTCCGCGCTCGTCGGCCGCCGTCGGCGCCGGCGTGTCCGGGGCCGACAGGTCCTCGACCGCCTCGACCGTCATGTACGAGCGCACCTCGGGGATCGCCAGGTGGCTGGGGATCGTGACGACGTCGGCCATGCTGAACTCCCCGAAGACGGGCCGGACGCCCACCGGCTCGGGAAACGTCCACTTCAGGGACGGCAGAGCGTCCTGGTGGTACTCCAGCTTCCCGTTGGTGAAGCGGACCCGCCGGCCGTCCCGCCGTTCCCTGGAGACCGTCCCCGCGTCGCGCGTCCCCGTGGTGGGGTGCCAGCTGCTCAGCGCGTACGCGACGTGCGCCTCGTCGGCGGCGGTCCAGTCGCCCATCGCGACGGTGGCCAGCAGGTCGCCGAGACCGCCGAAGAAGGCCATCGCGGGGACGATCACGACCCCGGCGGCGTGGGCGCGCTCGGCGAAGTGCGCGAACGTGTCGGCGTTGGCCTCGATCTCGGCCGCCACGTCCACGTACGGGATGCCGGCGCGCAGCGCCGCCTCGATCACCGGGGCGGCCGTCGCGGCGAAGGGCCCAGCGCTGTTGATCACAGCTGCCGTGCCGGCCAGCGCGCGGTCGAGCGACGCCGGATCGTCGACCGACGCGGGCCGGACCTCGAGCCCCGGAAAGGACGCCGCCAGCTCTTCCAGCTTCCCGGCGTCGCGGCCGGAGAGGACCGGGACGAACCCGCGATCCCGCAGCTCCGCCACCACGAAGCGGCCGGTGTGCCCATACGCGCCGAAGACCGCGACCGTCTGACCTGAACTCATCATTTCCCCATCGTGCTCAGTTGTTCCACTGCTGAGAGCAAAGCATGGCAGCAGCGGTCCTTACGCGCGAGTGTCTGGAACGCCATACGTCGTACAATTCCGGACATGAGGACTGTCGCGGTCGCCGTCACGGACGGGATGCTGCATTTCGAACTGTCGGTGGCCTACGAGGTGTTCGGCACCGCACCGGCCGATGTGGCCGGCCCCTGGTACCGCCTCATCGGCTGCGGGCCAGGCGTCGTACAGGCCGGGAGGTTCCGGCTGGAGCCCGACTACGGGCTCGACCGGCTGGCGAGCGCCGACATCGTGATCGTCCCCGCACGGGCCGACGTCGACGCGGAGCCGCCCGGCGACCTCATCGACGCGGTGCGGGCGGCCCACCAGGCGGGTGCGCGCGTGGCCTCCCTCTGCACGGGCGCGTTCGTGCTCGCCGCAGCCGGCCTGCTGGACGGGCGGCGCGCGACGACCCACTGGGCGCACACCGGGGTGCTGGCCACGCGCTATCCCCGGGTGGAGGTCGATCCTGACGTGCTCTACGTGGACAACGGCAGCGTGCTCACCTCGGCAGGCAAGGCCGCCGCCATGGACCTGTGCCTGCACCTCGTCCGCCTCGACCACGGTTCTGCGGTCGCGAACGCGATCGCTCGCCGGCTGGTCGTGCCGCCGCACCGGGCCGGCGGCCAGGCCCAGTTCGTCACCTCACCGGTGCCCGCGCAGGAGAACCACCCGCTCGCGGAGCTGTTCCCTTGGGCGATCGAACGGCTGGACCATCCGCTGACCGTGGAGGACCTGGCCCGCCAGGCCGCCATGAGCTCACGCAACCTGGGCCGCCATTTCAGGTCGGTGGCAGGCACCACCCCATTGCAATGGCTGCTGACCCAGCGGATCCGCCGCGCCCAGGAACTGCTGGAGACCACCGACGACAGTGTCGAGGCGATCGCGGCAGCCACCGGCATGGGCACAGGCACGACGCTGCGCCGGCACTTCAACCGCACGGTCGGCGTGCCGCCCGACACCTACCGCCGCACGTTCCGCACCTCGCACGCCGACGGCGGCGGACGGCAGGCCACCACGTCTCAGGCGTGAGCGACACTCGCCGGGCTCGCTCCTGCGCGTCTCCCCCGCGAAGCCGCCCGTCATGGCCCCCACTCGGGCTCTCGAGACAGACCGGGCAGGGGCGGCTCGTGGTCGGTCAGCGCCGCCACCTCGCCGGATCTCGATGCCCCTGGGCGTCCACGGATTGGTGGGGGTCCGTCATGCCGGCACCGGCCGCACCCACCCGGCCCTCCTACATCGGATTCTGAGACAGCCAGGAGAGCGGGGCGTGAGCCTGGGTCCGTAGGCCGCGGCTCAGGCGGCCGCCACCGCACGTTCCGCCGCCGTGATGGCGTTGCGGAACAGCATCGCGACCGTGGTGGGCCCCACGCCGCCCACACGCGGCGTGATCGCGCCCGCCACGCTCTCGACCGACTCGTCCACGTCCGGCAGCAGGCGGCGGCCTTCGTAGCGGACCCCGCCGCCGACCACGACCGCGCCCGGCTTGACGTGCTCGGGCTGGATGATGCCCGGCACGCCCGCCGCGGCGATGAGGATGTCGGCTCGCTGGGTGTAGCGGGCCCAGTCGGGCACACCGGTGTGGACCACGGTGACGGCGGCGTTGGCCGTCGGGCGCTTCTGGCTGAGCAGCACGGCCAGGGGCCGTCCGAGGGTGGCGCCGCGGCCGAGGATGACGACCTCGCGCCCGGACACCGGAATGTCGTAGTACGCGAGCAGGGCCTCGATGCCCGCCGGCGTGCACGGCAGCGGGCCCGGCATGCCGAGGGCCAGACGGCCCATGTTGAGCGGGTGCATCCCGTCGACGTCCTTGTCCGGGTCCATGGCCTGGAGCGCGGCGTCGTAGTCGAGGTGCCCCGGCACGGGGTACTGCACCAGCAGCCCATGCACCGCCGGGTCGTCGTTGTAGGCGGCGATGGCGGCGTGCAGGTCGGCCTGGGTGGCGTCGGCGGGCAGGTGCGTGTGCGGGGAGTCGAAGCCGAGCTCGGCGGCCTGACGCTGCTTGATGCGGATGTAACCGGCGCTGGCGTCGTCGTCGCCGACGAGGATGGTGGCCAGAGACGGGGTGACGCTCTTCTCTGTCAGTACGGCGGCGCGGGCGGCCACGTCGTTGAGTACGCTCTCGGCGACCGGACCGCCGGGCAGCAGGCGTGTGCTGGACATACGTCTCCTCGTGGAGTGGTCGCCCAGGCGGTCGGCTTCCACGACGAGCTCCCCGATGGTCGATTCCATCCTCTTGCCGCCAGTCGCGCTCCCTCTAGGATGCCCGGCATTCGAAGGTGCCGCGACCCCCACCTCCACGTGCGGAGCCGCCGCGCCCGGCCGCGTCAGGAGCGGGAATGCGGAGAGGACGGCAGCCCTGGCGGGGACGCGCCGGCGTCCAACAGCCGCCGGACCTCCCCTGTCGTCGCCGCCGACACGAGGTCGCCTTCCGTCATGATGCCCAGTCTGTACGGCAGCGCCTCCATGATCCATCAGTTTTCCGCCGACGACGAAGCCGGTGTGCGCAGTACCACGGCCGGTTGATGGCAGAGGCGCGCTACTGCGATCGGTGGAAGCGAAAAGTCGCATCAGCGGCTGACGACCGCGAAACGGCTGATGGCTACTTTCGTCGTGGGGCCGGCCGTCCGCTTGGTCGCCCTCCTCGACCAACGGAAAGGTATGCGCTCATGGTCAACCGGTTATGCCGCACCGCGGGCATCCTGGCACTCGTCCTGGCCACCACGCTCGGCGGGGGCGCCGCCGCCGACCCCGTCCCGCTGGATCCCGACAGCGCGATGACCATGGATCCCGTCACACCCGACCCCGAGACGACGGACTTCCTCGTGCCGGAGGAGACCCGGGTCGGCGTCCAGGCCGCCGCCGGACCCATCGGAGGCTCGTGCGGGCCCAACATCAACCCCTACCCGTACGTCCCCCGCGAATCGGACCGTTGGTACAGGGGCGGCGTGCAGGCGGGAGCCGGGGCCGCGCGGCTGTACACGAGCAAGAACCGCGTCTACTACAACCGCAACACCAAGCGCTACGAACGCATCTACTGGGTGTGGGGCAGCAATCTCAAGCCCGGCGACGTCGTGACACTCGACTGGTCGGACGACAACAGGAAGACCTGGCGCTACTGCCACCGCACGATCGCCTCCGGCAAGTCCAGCGTGACGACGCCCGCGATCAACAACTGGGGTTCCCGATGGTTCCGCACGTGCTTCAAGCTCAAGGTCTGGGGCTACTGGTCGTGCGACTACTACAAGACCTGGTACACCGACTGAGCCCGCAGGGCCTGGTTTCCTGCGCCCGGCGTTGAGGGGAACTCCTCCCCACCGACGATCAGGGCCCGGCCGTGAGGTCGTCGGAGCGGCCGGCCTCAAGGCGCGACCACTGGGCGATGGGGCGTCCGTTGATGCGTGTGACGTTGCCGGAGCCGGTCCCCCACGGTTGCGGCCAGCCGGGAGGCGAGTCCTCATGCGGCTCCTGGCGTCCGTACACGGTGAGGTCCATGAGCGCGTAGCTGTAGTCCATCACCTCTACGCCGCGGCGGGTCGTCCAGTAGGTTTCGAAGACGCGGTCGCCGTCGCGTACGTAGCACACGAGGTGCATCAGGCCGATGTGGCGTCCGACGAGGAGCGTGTCGAGGGAGTCCTGCGCCGAGTACCACGGCACGTCCCAGCCCATGAAGTCGCGGTAGCGGGCGCTTTCGTCGTAGGGCCCCTGGCAGAAGACCGCGTAGGTGATGTCGCGGGAATGAAGGTAGGAGAGCTCCGCGACCTGGGTGGCGCACCACGTACAGCCTTCGCACTGCTCGGCCGCTGGGTTCCCGGGGTACCACATGAAGTAGTAGGCGATGAGCTGCCTGCGCCCTTCGAACGCGTCGAGCAGGGTGGTCGGCCCGTTCGGCCCGATCAGCGCGATGCCCGCGTCCACCTCGACCATGGGCAGGCGACGCCGGGCCGCGGCGATCGCGTCACCTTCCCTGGTGTGCGCCTTCTCCCGAGCCCGCAGCCTGTCCAGCTCGGCCTGGAAGGTGGCCCGGTCGACGGCCGCGGGCAGGCCCGGTGCGTCGGTGGCGCCGACAGTGGCCGACGGCGGCGAGGCTGACCCCGCGCAGCAGCCGGAGGGCTCGCTGTGGTTCGTCGTGTCCTTCTCCATGGCTGTCTCCTCTCACCGTGGTCATGCCCGTTCTCCCGTCCGCCAAGGCGACAGCCTGGTTCTCGTGCTGTTCCTGCCTGGCCTGCCCCCTCAGTTGCTTCGCTGGCAAAACACAACCACTATCGTTTTGCAACCGCTTCCAGCCTAAGGAAAGCTGGTACAAGAACACAACCAGTTCGACAATGGAATCGGAGGTGGATCCATGCGGAGGGACGTCCGCTCGAGGTGTCCGGTCAACCTGTCGCTGGAGATCTTCGGCGACCGCTGGACGCTGCTCGTCCTGCGTGACGTGATCTTCGTCGGCGCCCGCCACTTCCGTGAGCTGCTCGCCGGCCCGGAGCGGATCTCCAGCAACATCCTCGCCGACCGGCTCGCCACGCTCGTCGAACACGGCCTGCTCACCAAGAGCGACGACCCCACCCACAAGCAGAAGAGCATCTACTCCCTGACCGAGCAGGCCATCCAGCTGGTCCCGGTCTTCGCCCAGCTCAGCGCATGGGGAATCGAACATCTTGGGGTGGCCGACGAGTTCGCCGCCCGCGCGCGGGTGCTCGTCAGCGGTGGACCCCCACTATGGGAGGCGTACATGGACGAGCTACGCGAGGTCCACCTCGGATCACAGGCGCGGCGCCGGCCACCGCCGGAAGGACCCACCGTACGCGCCCGCATGGACTCCGCGTACGCCGCGGCGCTCGAAGAATCCGCCTGATCGCGCGCGCCCCGGTACCTTGCGGCAGGCTCTTCCTGCACCAGGAGATGGACGGCGCCGGAGGGCGTCAGGCGGGTTCCGCCGTGCGGGCCAGCCACGCCGCGACACCGAGCAGCGCCGCCGTCGCAACGGTGACCGCCGTCAGGCCGGCCAGGCCGGTGAACCACGGCGGTTATCACGTACATGCTGCGTCATTTGCGGGAGTGCGCTCGGCTACCGTGATCGGTATGGGGCTCTCCTCAGCCGCCCGACTGGGGTTTGCTGTCCGTGGCGGCTGACCCTGCTCGAGAGGACTGCGTGCAGGGGAAGAGACTCGGCCAGTTGCTGCCGCGAGCCCGTACGTCCGTGGCTACCTCTTGCACCGGCCGACCGTCGGTGTCGACGCGCAGATCACCTGCCGCGGTGTTGCTCGGCGATCAGCTCTCCGGAGCAAGAGGGCCCAGATCACGGACCACCTCGGCCAGGGCCCGGATGGGCTCGTTCTCCGACTCGCTGCGCCATACCAGCGCGTACGGCAACGGTCCCATGCCGGTGACCGGCAGGTAGGTGATGTCCGGCCGTACCCAGTAGCGGGTCATGTGGGAGGGGAAGAGCACGACGATCTCGGCCATGCCGGCGAGAGTGATGGCCTCTTCGGTGTTCTGCACCACAGGGCCACGCTCGATCGTGCGGCCGCGGCGGGTCTCGCGCGGAACGTAGGCGTCGTACCAGTAGTCGGGCGGGGTGTCGGAGTGCGGGCGCTGGAAGTCGGCGGCCATCTCCAGGGAGACCGACGTGCGGTGGGTGAGCTCGTGGCCGGTGGAGACGGCCAGCACCCGGGGTTCGGCGAGCAGGACCGGTCCCACGGTGAGGTCGGGCTCGTCGATGGGCAGCCAGGCGATCAGGACGTCGATGTCGCCGCGGCGCAGCGTGGTGAAAGCGTCACTGAACTGGGTGCTTCGGATGCGCAGCTTCCACTGTGGGTGCCGGAGGCGGAAGATGTCCCAGTAGGCGCGCAGGTCGTAGGCGTTGGCGGGCAGCATGCCGACACGCAGGATGCCGGTGATGCCCTGGCCGGCGAGCTGGGCGCGCTCCACGCTCTGCTTCAGCCCGGCGTAGAGAGGCCGCAGGTCGTCGCGGAGCTGCTGCCCGACCGGCGTCAGCCGTACCGTGCGGCTGTTGCGCTCGAACAGCGGCGCGCCGATCTGCCGCTCCTGCTTCTGGATCGCCTGGGTGACGCGGGCGGGCGACAGGCACAGCCGGGCAGCGGTGCGGCCGAAGTGCAGCTCCTCGGTCAGGGTCAGGAAGATCTCGATGTCGCGCAGTTCCACGCCTGACCTGCTCCGTTCACTCCTGCTGAAGGTGATCTTTCAGGATTCGTCGTTGTTCCGGGGGTTACCGTACTTGATCCTCGAATCGCACGAGTCGTTCGTTCGATGGAGCATGGTGATGGACGTCCTCATTTCCGGCGCCGGCGTCGCCGGGACCGCTCTGGCGTACTGGCTGCGCCACCACGGTTTCACCCCCACCGTGGTCGAGCGGGCCCCGCGGGTGCGTGCGGGCGCGGGCGTGGTGGGCTTGCGCGGCGAGGCTCTGGACGTGCTGGACCGCATGGCCCTGCTGGAGCGGGTCGAAGCGCTGAACCCGCTCATGGGCGGGGCGGCGAGGGCGGACGGTGGCGGCGACCTGCCCGCGGTGGCCTTCGCGGGCGACCTGCAGATCCTCAGAGGTGAGCTGATCGGCCTGCTGTACGAGGCCACCCGCCAGGAGGTGGAGTACGTCCTCGGCGACTCGATCGCCACTGTGGAGCAGGACGCCGACGGCGTGCGGGTCACCTTCGAACGTGGCCGGCCGCGCCGCTTCGACTTGGTGGCCGGCGCCGACGGGCTGCACTCGGGCACCCGCTCGCTGGTCTTCGGGCCGCGCGAGTGGTTCGTACGGCATCTGGGCATCTACACGGCGACCTTCAGCCTGCCCTGCCACCTCGGCCTGCCCGGCTCCGTCCTGCTCCCCAGCATGCCGGGCAAGGCGGCCGAGATACTCAGCATCCGCAACAACGCCGAGGCGCATGCGGCGCTGCACTTCACCTCCGGACCGCTGGCCTACGACCGTGACGACGTCGCGCAGCACAAGCGCATCGTGGCCGGGCAGTTCGCCGGCGAAGGCGGGCCCATCCCGCGCCTGCTGGAGGAGATGAGCAGGGCGGAGAACTTCTTCTTCGACGCCAACGCCCAGGTGGAGATGTACCGCTGGTCCTCGGGCCGGGTGGTGCTGCTCGGGGACGCCGGCTACTGCGCGGCGCCGACCTCCGGCCTGGGCTCCTCCCAGGCGCTGATCGGCGCCTACGTCCTGGCCGGCGAGCTGGCCGTCGCCGACGGCGAGCACACGGCGGCGTTCGCCGCCTACGAGCGGGAGATGCGCGGCTTCGTCGCCGAGCATCAGCAGATGGGACGCGAAGGGGCCGACCGGTTCTTCATGGGCATGCCCATCCAGGAGGCGCCGGAGATGATCGCCGCCGGCACACGGGAGGCGCCCCGGACGCACCTCGTCAGGCTGAAGGACTACGCGCCCAGCTTCGCCGCACGGTGGCCGCCGTGACCGATGGCAACCATGAAGGCTCAGCCCCCACCGGCGTGCACGCGCTCACCCACGGCGTGGACAACCTTCACGCTCACCGTCGGCCAGACGCTGCCGTGTCAGCGGCGGCGTCAGGACGGCAACGGGCCGGTATCAGAGCGACCGGCGATCGTGGATGTCATGAACGGCCCAGCGCCTGAGAGCCCTCAGGCCACGAACGGGCTTAGCAAGATCAAAACAATTCTGTAAAGGAGACTCATCATGGGACACAGCGACTTCACCGCGACGGGGTTGCGCAGGCTGCGCGAGGTGCTGACGCGGCATGTCGATTCCGGGAAGATCCCCGGAATTGTCGCTTTGGTCAGCCGCGGCGGCCGGACGCATGTGGAAGCTATCGGCACGATGCGCCATGACGGTGGCGCGCCGATGCGCCGCGACACGATCTTCCGGATGGCTTCCACGTCCAAGCCGATCACGATCGCGGCGGCGATGGTGCTGCTGGACGAGTGCCGGGTGCGGCTGGACGACCCGGTGGAGACGTGGCTGCCGGAACTGGCCGACCGGCGGGTGCTGAAGCGGATCGACGGCCCGCTGGACGAGACCGTGCCGGCGCGGCGGCCGATCATCGTGCGGGACGTGCTGGCCTCCACGTTCGGGCTGGGCATGGACATGACGGCGCTGGGCACGCCGATCCTGAACGCGATCTTCGAGCGGGGGCTCACGCCCAACCTGCCGGTGGAGGTGCCCGAGCAGGACGAATGGATGCGTCGCCTGGGCGAGCTGCCGCTGATGCACCAGCCCGGCGAGCACTGGCAGTACCAGATCAGCAGCGACCTCGTCGGGGTGCTCGTCTCCCGGGTCACCGGTCAGTCGTTCGAGGAGTTCCTGCGCGAGCGCATCTTCGAGCCCCTCGGCATGAAGGACACCGGCTTTCACGTGCCCGCCGACCAGATCGACCGGTTGCCGGACCTGTACGCCCCCGACCCGGCCAGCGGCGAGTTCCTCGTCTGGGACGAGGCCAAGGGGGGACGGTGGAGCGAAGCTCCGGCGTTCCAGGGCGGCGGCGGCGGGCTGGTCTCCACCGCCGACGACTACCACGCCTACTTCCAGATGCTGCTGAACGGCGGCACCCACCAGGGCAAGCGGATCCTGTCGCGACCCGCGGTCGAGCTGATGACCACCAACCGCCTGTCGCCCGAGCAGAACGCCGCCCGCACCGCCCTGGCCGTCAACAACGTCCATATCTCCTTCGGCCAGGGCCAGCAGGGCGGCTGGGGCTACGGGATGGCGGTGCGCACCTACCGCGGCGACTACGCGCCCATCGGCCAGTTCGGCTGGGACGGCGGGGCCGGCACCTCAGCCTACGCCGACCCGGTCAACCAGCTGACCGGACTCCTGCTCACCCAGGTCGGCTACTCCGTACCGAACCCGGCGCACCTGATGAACGACTTCTGGACCACGCTCTACCAGGCCATCGACGACTAGCACCAGGCTCGACGCGCGATACCGACCCGCCCCATCCGGGCCGTTTCCTCTCAACCCAGCTTTTGAAGGAGGCCACCATGTCCATCGCCCTTACCGAGCAGGACAAGACCACCCTACGTACCGCCGCTTACGGCGCCGTCTCGCTGATGTCGGCCGCCGATGCCGCCGGCAAGCCGCACAAGGCCGCCACCGCGGGTTCCATCGCCCTGGCCTCCGCGACCGGCCCGGTCGGGCACGTACTCGCCGAAAAGACCAGGGACATCAACCTGAACGGCAAGTCCGTCGCGGCACTCGCCGACCAGGTGCTGCCCGCCCTGACCGCAGCCATGAGCCTGCTCAAGCAGCAGGACCCGGCGGAGGCCGACAACTTCCGCCGCGCTGTCATCGTCGCCGTCGAAGCAGCCACCCGCGCCCTCCGGGACCGGCCCAGCACCACCGTCGCCGACATGAACCGCAAGATCACCGAGGCCCTCGATTCGGCTTGAGAACACCTCGGCCCACGCAGCGACAGCTCGTTCCGCACAGCTCAATAGGAATGCACATGTCAAACTTCCAACGGCGAGCGCTCCTCGCCACCACCGCACTCGCGACCGTGGTCGCGAGCGCTCCCGCCGTATCGGCGGCGGTGACGCCGGCGATCGAGATCTCCGGCGGGGTCACGCAACCCGTCTTCTCCTACGAAGACGCCATCCGTGAGCACGTCCGCGTGCAGTCGCCGGCCGACAGTGACGGCGATGGCAAGAAGGACCTGGTCCGGGTGGACATCATCCGCCCGAAGGAGTCCGGTTCCGGGCTCAAGGTCCCGGTCATCATGCACGAAAGCCCGTATTACGACCAGCCGGGTGCCGGCTTCGAGCTGGATCACAAGACGTACGACGCGGACGGGAACGTGACGAAGTTCCCGCTCTTCTACGACAACTACTTCGTGCCCCGCGGGTACGCGTTCGTGTCCGTCGACATGGTCGGCACCAGGTTGTCCGACGGCTGCCCGACCACCGGCGGTCCGTCCGACGTGCTGGGAGGCAAGGCGGTCATCGACTGGTTGAACGGCCGGGCAAGCGCCTACGACGACAACGGCAACCCGGTCAAAGCCACCTGGACCACCGGGCGTACCGGGATGATCGGCCACTCCTACGAAGGATCCCTCGCCATCGGCGTCGCCGGCACCGGGGTGCGCGGGCTGGAGACCATCGTGCCGCTCGCCGCGCCCAGCAGCTGGTACGACATGTGGCGCGCCAACGGCAGCCTCACCGACTTCAAGGGCGGCCAGGAATGGCTGGCCAAAATGGTCGACGAGGACCCGGACGAGAAATGCGCGGCGGTGCACCAGCGCATGAACGAAGGCTCGGACGACGACACCGGCGACTACAACGCCTACTGGCACGAACGCGACTACCGGACGGGACCGATCTCGAACGTGCGCAACGTGCGTGCCAGTGTCTTCCCGGTAGTGGGGATGCACGACCGGAACGTGATGGCCGACCAGTTCTCCCAGTGGTGGTCCAAGCTGCCCCGCCGGGTGGAGCGCAAGGTGTGGGTGACCCAGTACGGGCACCTCGATCCGTTCTGGGCCCGCCGCGACGTGTGGGTCGACACCTTGCACCAGTGGTTCGACCATGAACTGATGGGCGTCTCCAACGACATCATGCGGCAGCCGCGCGCCGACGTACAGCTCGGCCCGGGCCGCTGGATCACTCAGGCCGACTGGCCGGCGCCAACACGGACGACGACTCTCAGGCCGCAGCGGGACGGCTCGCTGGGCCGCAGGCCCTCGACCGGCACCGGCAGCTACCTCGACACCCTGCGGACCGAGGCCGCGATGGCCGGCAACCCCGACACCGCCAACCCTGACCGGCTGGCCTACCTGACCTCGCCGCTGAAGGACGCGATGCGGCTGTCCGGAACACCGTCGGTGAGCCTGCGCCTCAAGCTGGACAAGCCGACCGCCAACCTGGGCGTCCTGCTCGTCGACTACGGCACCGACACCCGCATCCACGGCGTCGACCCTGCCGGCGGGCAAGGCCTCATGCTCGTGGACGGCAAGGACTGCGTCGGCAAGGGCACGGCCGATGATGACGGCTGCTACCTCAGGGCCGCCGACAACAGAGTGACCTCCGGCTTCCAGGTGGTCACCCGCGGGATCCTGGACGCGCAGAACCACAGGTCGCTGAGCCGTCGGACACCGCTGACGCCGGGCAAGCTCTACAAGATCACTTGGAGGATGCTGCCGCAGGACTACGAGTTCAAGGCCGGGCATCGGTTGGGCCTGGTACTGACCGGAACCAACGACGACATCACCGACGCCGAACCCGGCACCGGGGCCAAGGTCACCGTCGACCTGGCCGGCACGTCAGTTTCGCTGCCGCTGGTCGTCGGCGCGTCCAGCGGGCGATAGGCCGATCGATCCTCACCCAGGGACGCGGCCGGCGCGGTCGCGACCAGGCTCGTCCGCAGCATTCGCCATCGTCGACCGCGCCCGACCGACCAGCCACTTCGCCCACTCCGCAGGCGAACTCGGCCACCGACTCCCACTCGACCACAAAGTGGATCTGTGAGGAGTGCAGGGCAGCTCCCACGGAGCCCTGCACTCTCGACCAGTGGCGCCGCACCCACCAGCCGCCCAGACGAGCCCGATATCCCCGAGATCCCCGCAGAGCACAGCGACCGCACGCCGCTCACGGGGCCGGCGCAGGCCGCCACCCACCCCATAACGCACATCTCAGATCACCTCCCAGCCCGGCGCCGGCATCGCCATGCCCAGCGGACGCGAACTCGGTCCTCCGCCACCGCCCTGACACCACTCAGACCTCCGCGGCCCCCGAACCAGGACGGCCTCAATTCGAAACCCCTGAAACGACAAGATCCCGCCTGATCGCGATGACCAGACGGGATCCCGTCAACCTCAGTCCGCCGTCTCAAGAACGTCCCTGGGTCTTGACGCCGGCACGACTCAGCTGCGCGAACACTTCCCAGCCAACCGTGGACTTCCCGACCTCCGTAGGCCCCGAAAGCCAGAACAGAGGTAGAGAAACGTTGGTCATCCGCGCGACACCTAAAGGGCGGTCCCTACCGCGACAGCGATGGATGCAGTCCTGCCGCCACGAACTCCTGGACCGCTGCCTGCTCTGAACGAACACCACCTACGCCACGCCCTGGACGAGTACGAACACTTGTCGGGTAGCGGGAGCGCAATACTGCGCTCCCGCCCCCTAAGAACCGTGCTTGCCCGTCGTCCGCGCACACAGCTCAAGCAGCCCGCATGGGCGGTGCTGGCGCCGGATCCACTTGTAGGCGGTGGGCCGGGAGATGCCCCTCTCGGCGGCCACGTGCGCGACAGGGCGCCCTGCCAGCACACGCTGGACGAGCAGTCGGCGGGCGTACATGGCCAGCCGGGCGTTAGGGGGGCATGAAGCCTCGTGCGGTGCAGATGCGACACCTTCACCACATCGGAGGCTTCTCTAGTGATCAAGCCCTCTGTTAACAACGCTCGTGGTCAATACACCTAGCCGGCCTCCGAGGCGGCCACATGGGCGGCGTAGACGTCCGGTGGGTTGGCGACGTAGACCATCTCGGTGTCCTCTTCGGCCCAGGAGGAGTTGGAGGTGCCGCCGGGCAGGTAGATCACGTCCCCGGCGGTTGCTCGCAGGGTCTCGCCGTCCTCGGTGCGCACCGCGTAGGAGCCCGCGGTCACGATCAGCACCTCGTCGTAGGGGAAGCTGATGTCCATCGACTCGCCCCTGGCGACGCGCGCGAACCCAACGGTCATCTTCGCGTCTGGCTGCGTGGCCGCGTCGATCAGGTCGTTCACGAATATCTGATGGTCCTCGACGCCGGTCCAGGCACCGTCCTCGTGGGTGATCTTCTTGACGCGCATGGTGAAAGCTCCTTCGGTTCGATCCTTCGTAGAGGGTGTGTCCATCGCCGGTGCCGGAATCCGCGGCCTAGATGAAGAAGCTGTCGTGGCGGAGGAAGAACTCCGCGCGTTCTTCTTCGCCAAGACCGGCGATCTCGCCGACGTTCTCGAAGTACTCCTCCCGGGGCGCGCCGGGCGCGAAGAACATCAGGCGCGCGGGGTGTCGATGAAGTCGCGGGTGAGCGCGATGAGCTCGCTCGGGTCGGCGAACCAGTCCATGTGGCCCTGCCGCTCGATCTCGATCAGGCGGCTGTCCGGGATGGCGGCGTGCAGTCGACGGGAGCCTTCGATCGGGATCATGTTGTCGTCGGTGAATCCGATCACCAGGCTGGGGGCGGTGATGGTGGGCAGCAGCGGGCGGATGTCCACGTTCAGCCCGAGATCGACCTGGCGGGCGATGCCGGGCGGGGGCCAGGCGTCGGCCAGCGAATGGGCCAGGCCCTCGTGGCCGAACCGGTCCAGGGCCGCGGCGCCGAAGCCGGTCAGGGTGGAGAAGCGCTTGAACAGCTCACGGTCGGTGTCCAGAAGCTCGCGCGCGGTCTCGAAGTAGAAGCGGTCGCGGGGACCGGTGGAGTCCGTCCATCCCGCGACGAGGACGAGCCTGCGGACCAACTCCGGGTGGCGCGCGGCGACGGAGGCCGCGGCGACCGCGCCGAGCGAGAACCCCAGCAGGTCCACAGGACCGTCTACCGCGGCCCGGGTGGCCGCGGTGATCTGCTCCGCGATGCCGTCCACGCTCAGGTCCCGCCCGTCGTCGGTGGTCTGCCCGCTGCCGCTGAAGTTGGGGCGGACGACGGTCCGGGTGCCGGTGAAGTGGCCGAAGACGTTGCCGAAGACCTTCTCGGCATCGCCTCCCATGCCGTGGACCAGGACCAGGCCGGGGCCCTGGCCGTCGACCTCGTAGTGCACACGTGTGTCCTGCGCGGAGATGAAAGGCATGATCGAACCCGTTCTTAATGAGAGCTAGTTAAGTGAGTGCTAAGGTAACGAGTGCTTGTGTAGCAGTCAAATAGATGAGTGCTCGCATACTTCGGAGGCAGACATGACGGACTCGGTGGCCGCCGTTCTCGAACAGTGGCGCAACGAACGCCCGATGCTGCTGGAGGCGAGCGAGTGGGGTGAGGAGGTCCGCCTGTTCGAGGTGTGGGAGCGGCAACTGCAGTACTTCGTGGCCGGTGGTTGGGGCGGGCGACCGTGGCCGAGACGCGCACGCCGCCGCGAGATCACTGACAGGCGCTGTGTCGGCCGGTAGTCGGCGATGAGATCGGGAAGGCCGAGCAGGGCCAGCTCGTCCCTGCCGTGTGCCGCGACGCCGTCGCCGCACGCCTTGTCGCGGGGGAAGTCGTCCCTGCCGAGGAGCAGGACGCGCGCGCCGGGATCGAGCTGCTTGGCGCGCAGGGCCGCCGCCGAGCCTGCGGGCCCTCCTCCGACGACCGCCACGTCCCAGACGGTTGTCATCCTGGACACCTGCCACACCGAGGTCCCGCCAAAACCGTCAACGCCGCTCGACGAGGTCATCATGGCCACCCCATTCCAACAACCCGCGAACACCCACCGACAAAGGCACCACAGCCAACCCGTTCCAGCGACCCGGGAACACCGGCCAGTGGGGGCATCGCGGCCGTCACGTCGTAACCTTGCCGGCATGACAGAGCTGGTCGGCCGCTGGCGTTCGGCGAACGGGACGGCGGGGGTGTTGTTCAGCGACGAGGTCGTCTTCTCCGCCGACGGCACGGGCGAGCTGCGCCACCACTCGGCCCTTCACGGCGAGGAGACGCTGGCCTTCCGCTGGCGGATGGAGGGCGAGGCCGTCCTGCGGCTCCGCCTGATCGACGACGAGGAGGACCAGGACGAGGACGATCTGGTGGCGGTGGAGTTCCGCGCGCACGACTCCGACGCCGGCCGTCACGTGGTGCTGGCCGAGGTGGGGCTGGACGGCTTCTGGCTCTGCCTGGACCCGCTGGAACGGGTGGGGAGCTGACGGGCGCTCCGGGCTACGTCACCCGGCGACCCGACCGGTGACCGCCGAGAACTGGACGTCGCCCGGCAGCCGGGCCGGTCGCGGCGAGGGCATTGAGCAGGTGGCGTACGCGGGGGCTCGGCGGTCCCGGCTTCACGGCGAGCGAGGTGACGAGCGCGGGTTCGGCCAGCGGCCGCATGGCCACCATGGGAAAGACGGGCAGGCCTGACACCTCGTACAAGACCGTCCACGACGGAGGACCTGACGCGATCGAGACAAGGGTCTCCTGGAAGTCGGTGAACGGCGGACCGAGGCACACTTCGACGCCCGCCGCCCGGAACGCGTCCATGACCAGGTCGTGGAACGGCGGGTTGTTCTCGCGCGGGGCGAGCCGTACCGGCAGCCCGGCCAGTTGCTTGAGGCGCAGCACCGGCTCGTCCGCCAGCCGGTGGTCGGCCGGCAGCGCCGCGTACAGAGGGTCGGTCCACACGGGCAGCAGCTCCAGCTCGGGAGCGGCGGGTAGCGCCCGCACGAGCGCGGCGTCCAGCTCGCCGGACCGCACGGCGGCCAGCCGGTCGGCCAGGCTCAGCCGCCGCAGTCTGACCTGGAGCCGAGGTGCCACGGTGGCCAGCTCGCCCAGCATGCGATAGATCCCGTCGCCTGGCGCGTTCACCGCGCCGAGCCGCAGTACGCCGTCGTCGCCCGACCTGATGTCGGCGGCCACCCTGAGCGTCCTGCCGGCCGCCGCCAGAACGGCGGGGGCCTCGGGCAGCAGCCGCTCGCCTGCGGCCGACAGGCGAAACGTGCCGGGTCGTGCGGTCGAACAGCGTCACGCCCAGCTCGCGTTCCAGGCGGCGGGCCTGCTGGCTGACCGCCGACTGGACGATGTGCAACCGCTCGGCGCGATGAAGCCGGGTGCATCCTGCTCCTGGGCGAGTCTGACGATCATTCGGACAGTCTGCCACTGGGCGGTGTGCGCGTGTCAGCCTGCACAGCTTCTTCGGCAGCGGAGTGGAGGATCACGCGCGCCGCGTCGGCGCCGCGACCCTGGCGACGCGGCCCTGCGCGCCCGGATCGCCAGCCCGCCGCGCGCCAGGTCGAACGCGTCCCGCCAGGCCGGGCTGCTCTGGCCCGGAGTCGAGGCCGCCAGCAGCACGGCGAGCATCTCCTCCTCGTGCCGCGCCTGGTGGTCCTTGGGGTACCAGGTAAGCAACCGGCGGTAGCGCCGTTCCAGCGCGGTCACGAGGCGCCGCCGAGGGACGGCCGGGCGGCCGGGCCGCGACGCAGCCGCGCGGCGGCGGTGTCGGCGTTCCTGCGCAGGCGTTCGGCCTCCGCGGACAGCAGGGCCGCGCCCTCGGTGGTGAGCCGGTAGTAGCGCCGGGCCCTGCCGTCCACGACCTCCTCGTGGTCGGTCTCGATCAGCCGCTCGCCCTGGAGCCGGTCGAGCGCGGCGACAAGGTGCCGGCGCGCAGCCGCACCCGCTCACCGGAGATCTCCAGGACGTCGGTGATGATGCCGTAGCCGTGCTGCGGCCCTGCCGCAACGGCCCTCAGGATCAGGAACGTCGGTTCCTGTATCGCGATGATCTGACTATGGCGCGAGCCGCGCCGCGCTAGGAGGCCGTGTCCTGGCGGGCGCGGGGTTTGGCGCGCACGTGCATGCGCTCGCCCTGGCGGCCGAACAGGTTGAGGACCTCCACGGGCGTGTCGCCCGCCGGCCCGAACCAGTGCGGCAGGCGGGTGTCGAACTCGGCGGCCTCGCCAGGTCCCATGATCACGTCGTGGTCGGCCACGATGAGCCGCACGCGTCCGGACAGGACGTACATCCATTCGTAGCCTTCGTGCGTGATCGGCCGCGGCTGGTTCTGCTCGGCAGGGATGATCGACTTCCACGCCTGCAGGGGCCCCGGCTGGGTGGTCAGGGGCAGTACGGTCCGCCCGTTGCGGACGATGGGCTTGCAGCGAACGCGCGGGTCGCCGACCTCCGGCGCGCCGACCAGCTCGTCCAGTGGCACCTGGTGCGCCTGCGCGATCGGCAGCAGAAGTTCCAGGCTGGGGCGGCGCTGGTTCGACTCCAGCCGCGACAGCGTGCTCTTGCTGATGCCGGTGGCCTCGGCCAGTGCGGACAGGGACACTCCACGCTGCATGCGTATACGCCTGAGGCGGGCGCCGACCTGAGCCAGCGTGGCGCTTATCGAGGGCTGCTGTTCCATGGGCCCATTCCACCTCCGCCGTTCCAGAAATGGCAACAGAAGTTGTCATCGGCTCCGGGCGGGACGCACCATCGGGGCCGGAGGTGATCGTCATGAACAAGGCGATGAACAGTTATGACGCGGACGCGCGGACTGCGGCCGACGAGAGACACGACGTGGTGGTGGTCGGCGCGGGAGCGGCCGGCCTGAACGCCGCCCTGCTCCTGGGGCGCGCGCGGCGCAAGGTGGTCGTGATCGACGCCGGGCAGCCGCGCAACGCCCCGGCCGCGCACATGCACGGCTTCCTGTCCCGCGACGGCCTGCCACCGGGCACGCTGCTGGAGCTCGGGCGAGCCGAGATCGCCCGGTACGGCGTGCGCCTCGTCAGGGGCCGCGTGGAGGACATCGACCACGGCTTCTCCGTCCGGCTGGAGGGCGGCCCCGTGCTGGAGGCCCGCCGTGTCCTGGTCGCCACCGGCCTGCGCGACGAGCTGCCTGACATCCCCGGGGTGCGCGAGCGGTGGGGCAAGGACGTGCTGCACTGCCCCTACTGCCACGGCTACGAGGTCGGCGACCAGCCGCTCGCCGTACTCGGCACGCATCCGGGGGCGGTGCATCAGGCCCTGCTCCTGCGCCAGTGGAGCGACGACGTGCTCTTCCTCCCGCACACCCTCGACCTGACGGCGGAGGACCGGGAGCGCCTGGAGGGGCGCGGGCTGCGCATCGTCGAGGGAAAGATCGACCACCTCGTCGTCGAAGGAGGCCGGCTGCGCGGCATCGAGCTCGCCGACGGCCGCGTGCTCCCCCGCACCGCCGCTTTCCTCTTCCCGCGCACGGTGGCGCACGACGAGCTGCTGACCCGCCTCGGCTGCGCCAAGGACGACACCGGCTGGATCACCACCGACCGGACGGGCCGTACCAGCGTCCCCGGGGTCTGGGCGGCAGGGAACGTCATCGACCCGCGCGCCCAGGTCGTCACCGCCGCGGGGATGGGATCGGCCGCCGCTTTCGCCATCAACGCCGACCTGGTGGACGAGGACGTCCGCCACGCCGTCGAGCAGCACCGCGCCTCGGCCGCCGGGAGCAGGTAGCCGGCCGAGGCAGCGCGGCGGGCACTCCCCCGCCGCCACATTCACGCGGGCCCCGACCCGCCACCTCACCCTCACCCCACGAAGGAGACTCACTCATGCCCACCACGCACACCGAGCAGCCCCTCCCCGCCTTCGTCATGTACGCCGGAGGCCGTCCCTCCGGCTCGTCGACGGGTGCGGCGCCCCGGCACGTGCTCGACCGGCGTCTCACCTCGCTCCTGCGTGACGGGGGTGCCGGCCGATGAGCGCCGAGGCCGCGATCCAGCAGGCGCCGGCCGCCCGCGGCAGACTGCCTCTGGGGGTCTACCTGCTGTCCTTCAGCCTGTTCTCGATGGGCAGCGCGGAGTTCCTGCTCGCAGGGGTTCTGCCGGCCGTCGCCGAGGACCTGCGGATCACGCTGTCCTCCGCCGGAGCGCTGATCTCGGCGTTCGCCGCCGGCGTCGTCGTCGGCGGGCCGCCCCTGGCCATCATGACCCTCCGCTGGCCACGGCGGCCGACGCTGGTGGTCACGCAGGTGGTCTTCGCCGCCTGCGTGGCGATCGGCATCCTCACCGACAACTACGCGCTGCTCCTGACCACGCGTTTCCTGTGCGGTCTCGCCTACGCGGGGTTCTGGGCGGTCGCGGCCGTCACCGCGATCAGCCTGGTCCCGGCCGACCGTACCGCGCGCGCCTCCGGTGTGGTCGTCAGCGGGCTCAGCCTCGCGATGATCGTCGGCGGCCCGGCCGGCGCGTTGCTCAGCTACTTCACCGGGTGGCGCGGCGGCTTCTGGGCCGTGGTCGCCCTCACCATCGCCGGCGCTGTCGTGACGCTCGTGGCGCTGCCCGCCACGAGCGTGCGCGGCGAGGCGAGCGTGAGGAGCGAGCTTCGCACGATGAGGCGGCCCCAGCTGTGGGTGGTCTACGCCGTCACCCTGTTGAGCACCGCGGCCTACATGATCTCGTTCAACTACCTGGCGGCGTTCCTGACCGACGTCACCCGCATACCCGGGGTATGGGTTCCGGCGATCCTGACCCTGTTCGGCGTCGGCGCCCTGATCGGTCTGTCGATCGGGGGCAGGATCGCCGACAGGCTGCCCACCCGCGCGCTCCTGGCGGGGGCGGTCGGGATCGTGGTCTGCTCCGTTCTGCTCGCCGTACTCGCCCGGCACGCGCTGGCCGTCGTCCCCCTGGTCCTGCTGCTCGGCGTCGCCGGATTCGTGCTGAACCCGGCCATCTACGGGCGCGTGTTCGCCATCGCGTCCCAGGCGCCCACGCTCGCGGGAGCCAGCACCGTCTCCGCCTTCCAACTCGGCATCAGCCTCGTGCCCGTACTGGCCGCCGCCGCGCTCGATGCCGGAGCAGGGATCACCGTCATCCCATGGCTCGGCGCGGGGCTTGCCGCGATCACGA
The DNA here is from genome assembly GCF_039533245.1 of Nonomuraea recticatena. Classification (NCBI taxonomy): domain Bacteria; kingdom Bacillati; phylum Actinomycetota; class Actinomycetes; order Streptosporangiales; family Streptosporangiaceae; genus Nonomuraea; species Nonomuraea recticatena. Next base: position 144,557 of record NZ_BAAATE010000013.1, read on the forward strand.
CTGTGCCCGTCCTGCTCGACAGGATGATGTCGGCTCGAGGGGCTTGAAAGCGTCGGCGTAGGAACGACTAGGTGCTCAGCACCTTGCGGAGCAGCTCACCGAACGCGGCGGGGTGCGTGCTGAGACCCGTGTGCCCGCCGGGGAAGTGGATGAGCTCCGTGCCGAACCGCTCGGCCAGGAAGGCGGCGGGACGGTAGGGCAGTTCGCCGCGCGAGTCCGCTCCGCCCGCGAGCACGAGCCGGTCCGACAGAGCCTCCAGTCGAGCCACGTCCGGGACATAGGCCATGAAGCTCGGCACGATACGCCCGAGGAAGTAGGGCATGTCCGCCATCGTCCGCTCAGCTCGGGCCGTCGCCTGCGGCGGCGGCTCCGTGGCCGCCTGGGCGTCGGCCGGATCGGCGCCGGGCCGCCTGAGTCCGGCCGCGAACTCGGCCGCCGCGGGCATCAGCCCGTCCCTGCGGAAGGTGTCCTGGACGCGGGCGAGCAGCGCGCGATGCTCGGCGGCGTCTGGCAGCACCTCCACCACCGGCGGCTCGTGCGCCACGACGCGTTCGATCCGCTCGGGGTGGGTGGTGAGCAGGTGCAGCGCGACGATCGCCCCCGAACTGCAGCCGACCACGCGGGCGGGAGCGTCTGGAGACAGCAGCTCCAGCAGCTGGAACGCGTCATCGGCATGCTGGGCCACCCGCTGTCGGGCCTCCGGGTCGTCCAGCGGGCTGCGGGACAGGCCTCGCGGGTCGTAGGAGGCGACCGTGTGATCGGCGGCCAGGTCGTCGGCGACACCGTCGAAGGAGGCGGCGCCGCCCGTGCCGCCGGGGATCAGGAGCAGGAGTGGTCCCCTTCCGCGCACCTCGTAGTGCAGGGTGGCGCCGTCCACGCGCAGGCGGCCGATGGTCGGGTCGGTCATGTCGGGTCTCCTTCATGGCGTGCGGGCCAGCGCTCCAGGAGGGTGTGCAGGGCGTCGAGGCAGCGGGCCCAGGAGTCCTCCGCTGGGCGCGCGTGCGCGAACCCGCCCGCGGCCTCGAGGCTGACGAAGCCGTGCAGCGTGCTGCGCACCAGCCGTACCGCGTCGGTCAGGTCGGGCTCGTCGAGCGCATAGGCGCGCAGCATGCCGTAGGTCAGCTCGACCGCACGACGCGGCCCGGGTGCCCGGGCCGCGAGTTCGGGATCGATCTGTATCGGGATCTGCGTCGCCGTGTACCGGCCAGGGTGGTCATGGGCATACGCCCGATAGGCGTTCGCGAAGGCCACCAGCGCGTCCTTGCCTGCCCGCCCGGCGGTGTCCTCGGCGATGCGGATGGTCTTCTCGTCCGCCGCCAGCAGCGCGATCCGCCCGCGCAGGTCCTCCAGGTTGCGCACGTGCGCATACAGGCTCGCGTCCTTCACCCCGAGCCGCCGCGCCACCGCGGACATGGTCACGTGGCCGAGCCCGACCTCGTCCGCCAACTCGGCACCGGCGAGCGTCACCCGGTCCGCCGTCAACCCGGCCCGCGCCATGCGCGCCACCCTTCTCCTAGGACCACCGCATCGCAAACTAGTGCCATTAGGCTAAGCCTTGAGCCCTAAGGATTGCAAAACGTCAGGTGGTGGAGCGCCCGCAGCGCATTCCCATCTAGGCGGCGTCCCATACGCCGGTGGGGGCGATCTCGGCCACCCAGTCCGCGAAGTCGCGGGGCTTGCGGTTCAGGGCACGCTCGACGCCGTCGGCCAGCGAGCTGTTGCGGCCGTCGAAGAACTCGGAGATGAGCGTGGCCAGCGGCTCGGCGAACTCGCGCGGGGCGCCGTCGTCGACGACTGCGTCGGCGAACTGGTCCCGGGTGATCGGCACGTAGCGGAGCTCGCGGTCGGCGTGTCACGGGCGACGCTGGCCGAGTGCTTCCGCAACACCGTCGGCACGCCGCCGATGACCTACCTGACCGAGTGGCGCCTGGCCCTGGCCGCCGACCTGCTGCGCCAATCCGACGCCACGCTGAACGCCGTCGCCCGGCAGGTCGGCTACGGCAGCGGGTTCGCCCTCAGCTCGGCGTTCAAGCGGGTGTACGGCATCAGTCCGCAGGAGCATCACAGCGCCGCGCCGACGCGGTGGGCCCGGTGCCACGTTCGCCTCGGTGGACAACGAGACCGCCGCTCAAACGCGCGCGCAGAATGCGGGTCCGCAGAGGCGGACCGCGGGGCGGCCTGACTCTCAGCGCATGGCGCCGAAGACGAGCCTGATCATCGAGCGGGCGAGGGCCTCAGGGTCGCCGTCGGCGCTCTCAGGCAGGGCTCCGCTCAGCCACAGAACGGCGAAGCCGTGAGCCAGTGACCAGGCGGCGATCGTGGTCAACCGGTCGTGCTCCGGGCTCGGCGACAGCGTGCCTGCGCTGGTGACGAGCACGTGGGCGGCGCGCTCACGCGCGGATGCGATGCTGGGATCGTCGACGCGGTACAGCTCCGGCCGGAACATCACCTCGGAATAGGGCCGATGGTCGATGGCGAAGCGGACGTAGGCGACGCCGACCTCCCACACGTCGGCGGCAGCTCGCTCGAGGGTGTCGGCGAACATCGCGAAGCCCTCGGCGGCCACGGCTGTCAGCAGGCCTTGCTTGTCGCCGAAGTGATAGGCGGGGGCGGCGTGCGAGACGCCCGCCCGCCTGGCCAGCTCGCGCAGACTCCACCCCGCGGGGCCGGATTCGCTGATGGCCTGAAGGGCGGCGTCGATGATGACGCGCCTCAGGTTGCCGTGGTGGTAGGCCGCTTGGTTGATCTGCCTCACCTCCGAGCTCGGGTGCGTTCGCGCGGTCGACCTCACCCTATCTTGACATTGACAAGATAGCGAGTCTCCTCCAATCTTGCCGATGACAAGATTGGAGGACGGGATGGTTCCGTTCATCGCCCTCACCGGCGGCTTCGTCGTCCTGCGGCTGATCGGCCTGGCCGGTATCGACGCACTGGACGCCTGGCAACCCGCACTGCGCGGCGCTCTCGCCCTGATGTTCGTCTTCACCGGCGTGCCGCACTTCCTGCCCTCATGGCGCCGCGACTTCGTCGCGATGATCCCGCCGGCATTCCCCCACCCGGCCCTGCTGGTCACCCTCACCGGTGTCCTGGAGCTGGCCGGCGCCGCCGGGCTGCTGCTCTCGCCGGTCGCGCCGTACGCGGCGATCGGGCTGGCACTCCTCATGATCGCCATGTTCCCTGCCAACGTCTCGGCGGCCCGCCGCGGTCTCACGCTGGCCGGCAAACCGGTGACCACCCTGCCCACCCGTACGGCCCTGCAAGTGCTCTTCGTCGCCGCCGCCGTCGCAGCGGCCGTGTGAGTGTGCCCTCGATGTGTGAGGTCATTCGCCGAGACACGTACGTGCGCAAGCGTGTGTCACAGTGTGATGCCTGTCGTGTCGGCGGCAAGGAAGATCTCTAACTGGAGACTGATGTGGCGCACGGGCGGATTGGCTTGGCTGAGGTCCTCGCAGCGGCGGAGGATGCCGCGCCGGTGAGCTCCCTCGACGTCGTGGCACGTAATCTGCGCGACCGGTTCGACGCGCGATACGTGTCTTTCCTGTTTGTCGACGTCGTCGGCCGTCGCCTGCTGCGGGTCAACGAGCAGGCGACGACGCAACAGGAGCGCCACGCCGAACAGGTGGTCCTCCTCGCCGGCAGCAGCGTCTACGACGCGGTCCTGCGCACCCAGAAGCTGGTACAGGCACCCACAGGAGGAGCAAGGACAGCGGGTCCTCGCCCCCGTCACCAACCGCGGCGACACCATCGGGGTGCTGGAGCTGTTCCTCACTCAGGTCACCCAGGACGTGCTGGAGCAGGTCGAGGAGGCTGCGCACGCGCTGGCGTACATCATCGTCGCCGACCGCCGCTTCACCGACCTCTACCACTGGGGCAATCGCACCACCTCGGTCAGCCTGGCCGCAGAGATCCAGCGCCAGCTCCTGCCCTCGGCCCCTTCCTGCGAGGCGGCCCAGTTCGCCCTGGCCGGTGCCCTGGTCCCGACCTCCGACATCGCCGGTGACACCTACGACTACAGCCTCGACCACGACACTCTGCACCTGTCCATCACCGACGCCATGGACCACGACGTCGAGGCCTCGCTCATGGCCACCCTCCTGGTCAACGCCTCCCGCGGCGCCCGCCGCGCCGGGGCGGATCTCGCCGAGCAGGCCCGTCAGACCCACCAGGCCCTCCTCGACCACGGCCGAGGGACCTTCGCCACCGGCCAGCTGCTGCGCATCGCCCTGGACGGAACCAGCGCCCAGCTCGTCAACGCCGGCCATCCCTGGCCGCTGCTGTTGCGCGACGGCATGGTCGAGGTTCTGCAACTGGCCGTGAACCTGCCCTTCGGCTTCGCCGGGCAGGGCCCGTACCAGGTGCAGGACTTCGACCTGCGCCCCGGTGACCGCCTCGTGCTCTACACCGACGGCATGCAGGACCGCCAAGCGGAATCAGTCGACCTACCCGGCCTCCTCCGTGCTACCGCCGCCGAGCACCCGCGCGAGGTCGTGCGCGCTCTGATCGCCGCGGTCAACGACGCCTGCGGCGATCACGTGAAGGACGACGCCACCGTCCTGTGCCTGGACTGGCACGGTCCCCACTCCGGAGGCCGCCGCGCGAACGCCGGAGCCGACGTCTGATCTGGCCGCGCTGACCCAGAGACTCAGCTGACGCAGTCCTGGATATCGAGCCCCAGAGCCAGCCCGGTGACGATGCCCTTGTCCGGGAAGAACTCGTAGTAGGCCTTCGGGTTGCCGGGGACGGAGACGTAGGGGCGGCCGGTACCCGTCACGTACCTCAGCCGTGGGTAGGCCTTCTTGACCTGCTTCATCGTGAATCCCAAGATAGGCGTTCGCTATCGTGGCGCAGACCTCAGGCATCGGCCCTGAGGTGGCCAGCGAGCCGCAGACCGTGATCGAGCTGTGGGAGGCCCACCAGGTCGAGCCGATATCGGGCACCGGATGGGGCCTCAACGCCGCGCGTGGCGGATCGTCAACCGTCCCAGCCCCATGACCCCGGAGATCCGGATCGTCGGCCCGCGAGGACGGGAGCCTCGACGAGTTTTGTAGAGCGGATCCTTCCACCCGGTGCGCAGATCCTCGAGGTCGACGATCGCGTCGCGAGGCACCGTGATCCTGGCCCTGCCGGTGCCGAGATGCAGCTCGATGTCGACCACCGGATGGTCGATGACCGCCCTGGACAGATCCAGGCGCACCCGCCCGAGTGCGGACTCGACCTTGAGGATCCGAGGTACCCGCCATGCGCCGCGCCGGTGGATCCGTCCGCTGACGGCGGCGATCGTGGACGTGGTGCCCGCGTTCGGCTCGGGGAGCGAGGCCAGAGCCGACGCGAGGTCGCGGTGCGTCCTGGCGGTGAGCGCCTGGTGGAGGCGCTCGACCATCTCCTCGTGCGAGATGTGCCCTTCGGTGTACGCCTCCTGCAGGCGCTGCACGGCCGTTTCGCGGTCGACTTCAGTGATCGGCGGCGGGCCTCCCAGCAGCGGGGTCACCGTTTCACCGTCCCCCACGGTTGTAGGCGCGCACCGACAGCGGGACGAACACCACCAGCAGCGCGGCCGACCAGAGCAGGACGGTGGCCACCGGATGCGCGAGCGGCCAGGCCACGTCTCCGGACGGGGCACCCGGATTGCCGAACAGCTCCCGGGAGGCGGCCGTCAGCGCGCTCACAGGGTTCCAGTCGGCCAGGAAGCGCAGCCATTCCGGCATGCCGTCGGTCGGGACGAAGGAGTTGGACAGCATCGTGAACGGCAGGAACAGCGGCACCATCGCGTCGGCGACCTGGTCGTTCTTCACCGCCAGGCCCACATACACGCCCACCCAGCTCAGCGCGTACCGCAGCACCATCAGCAGCAGGAACGCCCCCGCCGTGGGGAGCAGGCCGCGGTGCGGCTGCCAGCCCACCAGCAGGCCCGCGCCCACCATGATGGCCAGCATCAGCAGGCCGATCAGGGAGTCTGCGCCGGTCTGCCCGAACGGCACCGCCAACCGCGCCATCGGCATGGAGCGGAACCGGTCCATCACGCCGCGGGAGGCGTCGGTGGCCACCCTCGTCATGACTGCCATCACCGCGGAGAAGGTCACCATGGAGAACAGTCCGGGCATGAGGTACTCGCGGTAGTCGCCGCCGCCCGGCACCTGGATGGCGCTGCCGAAGACGTAGCCGAACAGCACCACCATGACGGCAGGGAAGACCAGCGCGGCGACGAGTTCGCCGGGTTCCTGGCGCAGCCGTCCCAGCTCGCGGCCGACGAGGGTCAGCCCGTCGCTGAACGTCCAGCGCAGGCGCGGAGTGAGGGCGGTCATCGGACGGTCTCCTTGCGGTCGGTGAGGCGCAGGAACACCTCGTCGAGGGTGGGACGGCGCAGTCTCACGTCGGCCGCGGCGACCCCGGCGCGGTCGAGCTCGCGCACGATGTCGGCGAGCCGGAAGCCGCCGCCGGGCAGGGCGACGCTCAGCTGGTCGGCGCCCGTCATCGTGGGCTCGGTCCCGGCCAGGGCGTTCAGTACGGTCGCCGCCGTGGACAGCGCGGCGGGGTCTTCGAGTTCGACGTCGAGGCGGTCCCCGATGGTGGCCTTCAGCTCGTCGGGCGTGCCCGTCGCGATCACCTGGCCGTGGTCGATGACGGCGATGTCGTCGGCCAGTTGGTCGGCCTCGTCCAGGTACTGCGTGGTGAGCAGCACCGTGGTGCCCTCTGCCACCAGTTCGCGGACGCTGTCCCAGATCTCGCCGCGGCTGCGCGGGTCCAGGCCGGTGGTCGGCTCGTCCAGGAAGAGCACCTCGGGGCGCAGGATGAGGCTGGTGATCAGGTCGAGGCGGCGCCGCATACCGCCGGAGTAGCCGGCGACCTGACGATCGGCGGCGTCCATCAGGCCGAAGCGTTCGAGCAGCTCGTCGGCCCGCCGGTGCGCCTCGCGCCGGGTCAGGTGGGACAGGCGTCCGAACATGCGCAGGTTGCCGCGGCCGGTGAGTTTCTCGTCCACGGCGGCGTACTGGCCCGCGAGCCCGATCCTGGCTCGTACCTTGCCTGCGTCGCGGACGACGTCGTATCCGGCGATGCGGGCGTGTCCGGCGTCGGGATCGGACAACGTCGCCAGGATGCGCACCGCGGTCGTCTTGCCCGCGCCGTTCGGCCCCAGCACGCCGCAGACCGTTCCTCTCGGGACGCTCAGGTCCAAACCCCGCAAGGCATGGGTGTCGCCGAAGGACTTGTGCAGCCCTTCGGCGACCACGATCGGATCAGGCATGACCCCTCCACTGGGTACGTTGTACGCGGTTATGGCGGCCAGACTAAGTCACTGGGTACCATGTACGCAACAAGGAGGTGGGACGGTGACCGACGCCGAATACACGAACATCTGGATGCGGCCCGAGCGCCCGGCCCGCGGGCCGAAGCCCGCCTACAGTCGCGCGCAGATCACCGAGGCGGCGGTCCGGATCGCCGACGCCGAGGGGCTGGAGGCCGCCACCATGCGTCGGATCGCCGCCGAGATCGGCGCCGGCGCGATGTCCCTCTACCGGTACGTCCCCAGCCGCGACGACCTGGTCGATCTCGTGGCCGACCGGCTGATGGGCGAGATCGACCTCGAGGACGTTCCCTCCGGCGACTGGCGCGCGGATCTGACCCGCTACGCCGAAGGCGTCCGGGCGATGTGGCTGCGGCACCCATGGATCGCCACCGTGCACCGGTCACGCACCAGCTTCGGCCCCAACCAGCTGCTCTTGATCGAACGGCTGATGGGAGTGCTCGACGCCTTCGTCTCCATCGACGAGAACCTCAGCCTCATGGCCATTTTGAACGGCTACGTCGAGGGCGCCGCCCGCGAGGAGGTCAGCCGGGCCGAGGAGCTCCGCCGCAGCGGGCTCAGCGAGTCGGAGTGGATGGCGCGCAGCGGCCCGCGCGTCCACCAGCTGCTGGAGAGCGGGGAGTACCCCATCTTCCGCAAGATCGTGACGGAGGCGCGCCAGCCGCACCTCAGCCGCGATGACCAGTTCCGATACGGGCTGGAGCGCGTCCTCGACTGCATCGCCGCGGCTCTCCCGCCGGCGGCCGAGCCTCCGGTGGCGGCGCATCGAGAAGGGCAGGAGGACCGCGACGACTAGCACGTCATTCTGACGGCATGCGCCGCTGTGCTCGCAGGCTGCGAAGGTGTCCCCGCAGATCACTCAGCGCGCGGGGTGGCGTGGCGGCCTCGAGACTTTACGCGACGAACCACCCCGTCGACCTCGGTCTTCCCCGTGCGTGGCGCACCGATCGAGCGAGCCCGCCCCGCCCGCTCCATGTGTCCGTTGTCTCCCGCGTTGCTTGCTCATCTGCCTGACATCGCCGGGTTACTCTGCCATCGATCGCCAGTCATGAACGCCAGGCACGTTCGAAACGCCAGGCCCCCTCCACAGATCCGAGGAGACCCATGTTTCGACGACTCGGCCTCGTCATCTCGACCTTCCTCGCCACCCTCACCGCCCCCGCCACCCTCACCGCCCCGTCCGCCGTCGCCGCCTCTTCGGTCACGGTCGTCAACGTCGCCCACCGCGGCGCCTCCGGCTACGCGCCGGAGAACACCATCGCCGCCTTCGAACTGGCCGACGAGCAGGATGCCGACATGGTCGAGCTCGACGTCCAGCAGACGAGGGACCACCATCTGGTCCTGATGCACGACACCACCCTGGCCCGCACCACCGACGTCGAGAAGCTCTTCCCGCACCGCGCGCCCTGGCGGGTCGGTGACTTCACGCTCGCCGAGATCCGCAGGCTCGACGCGGGGTCATGGTCCTCCCCCGCATACCGGGGCGAGGCAGTGCCCACCCTGGGCGAGGCGCTGCAGGCGATGAGCGAGAGCGGGCTCGGCCTCCTGCTGGAGATCAAGGCGCCGCGCCTCTACCCCGGCATCGAGTCCCGCGTGGCCGACGAGCTGCGCCGTAACGTCTCCTGGCCGAGCAGGCTGGTGGTGCAGTCGTTCGACTGGGGCTCGATGCGCAGGTTCCACCGCCTCATGCCGCAGGTCCAGACAGGACTGCTCGGCACGCCGTCGACAGGGCAACTCGCCGGGCTGGCGGGGTTCGCCGCGCAGATCAACCCGCCCCACCACGAGCTCACCGCCGACTATGTCCGGCGCGTCCACGATCACGGCATGAAGGTCTTCACCTGGACCGTCGACGACGCCGACATCATGCGCCGCCTGATCTCCTACCAGGTGGACGGCATCATCACCAACAGGCCGGACGTGTTGGACGAGGTCACCGACGCCTGACCGCAGCCGGCCGTACGGCTCGCGTGAATCCCGCTTGTGGGCCGGCATGAACCCCCTGGGGGCGCGACCGGAAGACGCCGAGGGATCATGCGGCCACCCGCGCGAAGCAGGCTCCTCCCCCACCCAGCTCGCGGTCATCCGCCACACGAGCCTTCCTCGACTGTCGCGAAGTGTCGATGAAGATGACCGTGATCCAGAACTGGGAAACTATTGCTTCTCGGCGGAGATGATCATGTGAGTGCCGAAGAACTTCTTCTTCCACGCTATGGAGGCGAAGCCGACTCGACGAAGGATCGCGACGACCTCTTCTGGGGTCATGAATCCGAGTGTGGACTTCTGCAGATATGCGTATGACTCACGATCGCGGGCGACGACCTGGCCGAGAAGGGGAATCAGAACGCGAACTCCCAGGGTCACCGGGTAACGGAGCAGTCCTTGTGGCGGGCAGGTCTCCAGAATCACGACCCGGCCCCCGCGTTTGAGTACCCGGTACTGCTCTGCGAGCACGCGCTCGACATCATCGACGTTGCGGAGGAGATAACCATGCGTGACGGCGTCGAAGAACTCGTCGCCGAAGGGCAGATCGTTCGCATCCGCGTGCTGCCACCTGATGGCGGAGGCCCCCGGTTTGCTCGCCGCTTCCGTCAGCATCCGATCCGAGAAATCGACGGCATGGATGGTCGAGTTCGGATACTTCTTCAGCGCGGCAAGAGCGATGACGCCTGTTCCGGTGGCGACATCGAGCATGCGTCCACCTGAGGGCACTCTCGTCCTCGCCGCGACGTCACGACACCAGACGGCATGTCGCCCCAGTGTCATGAGCCGATTCATCAGGTCGTAGTAGTCAGTGATCTTGTTGAACGTTCGCTGGGCCTCTTGCCCCTTGGACGACGGCGGATCAGGCGATGGCATCTGTGCGCGCTCCTCAGTCACCCTGCCACCCTGCCGGTGTCATCGCCGGCCCTCCTCCCCCGCAGGAGGGAGAAGAGCCCCTCGCACGGGGGATCACCGGGCCCGCGGTCGTGTCTTGATCGTCAGCCGCGTCGGCCGTTGGTGGGGTTGGTGTCGTCATCGCTGCCGGACGCGGGGTGGGTGAGGCGGATCATGGCGCGGTACAGGGCGGTAGGCGCGGGGGCCGGCTCCAGTGGGGGAAGTTCGGCGCGGGGGGTGGCGTAGGCGCGCAGCATCTGGCCGACCAGGCGGCGCCAGGTGTGGGGCGCCGCGTCGCCAGTGGCGGCGACGACGCCGGCGTTGGCCATGAGCAGGATGACCATGTCCTGGTCGGTGTAGTCGTCGCGCAGGTGGCCGGCGGCTTTGGCGCGGGCGATGAGTTCCAGAAAGCCGTGGTACGCCTCGGCACGGCGCTCTTCCAGGGCCTTGGAAGTGGGGAAGGTCATGGTGAGCACTTCGGCGAAGCCGCGGTCGGCGGCTTGCATGGCGCAGACGGCGTGAATGAAGCCGGTGAAGCCGTGCCAGGGGTCGGGATCGGCCAGAGCTCGGGCGACGGCCACCGCGTAGGCGTCCATGCGGTCGGCGAAGACCTCGGCGATGAGGTCCTCGCGGGTGGGGAAGCGGCGCGACAGGGTGGCCTTGCCGACGCCGGCCTTTCTGGCGACGGCCGCCATGGAGACGTCGAGACCTTCGGTGGCGTACGCCGACCTGCGCGACGGCGCCATGGCTCCCACACCGGGGGACCTGGCCCGGCTCCTCGGCCGCCCGACCGAGCCGTTGGCCGCCACCATGAAGACCTGGCTCTGACGTCCTGCCCGGCCCTTGTGGCGAAGAGGGCGCGATCGAGTTGAGGACCAGGCCCAGCTGCATCAGGCGATGCGCTCATGACACGGGGCGAGGTGCTAACTTGGCCATATGGCCAAGTTAGGCGATCGACCAAATTCGGTGCGTGGGGATCGGCGTCGCGAGCAACTGGTGGATGCCGCTGTCGCGCTGCTGTGCGAGGGGGGATGGCCGGCCGTCACCACGCGTGGTGTGGCTGAGCGCGCGGACACCAATCCCGGGCTGATTCACTACCACTTCGGCGGACTGCCCGGTCTGCATGCGGCGATCGCCGGGCGCGCAGGGGACCTGGTCATCAACCCCCTGGTCATCGAGCTCCTCGGCGCGGTGGACGAGCGGGCGGCGCTGGTGACGGCACGGCGTCTGCTGCCTGCGGCCACCGGTGACGGGCAGACGACCCGCCTGGCCGTGGAGCTGATCGTGGGGGCGACGCGCGACCCGGCCCTCGGCGAGGTGCTGCGGGATCAGCTGCGCGAGGCCCGCGGACAGATCGCCGACCGTGTCGGTCAACTGCATCCAGACTGGCCGCCCGCACGCCTGACCGGAGTGGCCACCCTGATCGCCGCGCTGATCGACGGGTTGATGCTGCACCACATGCTCGACCGCGATCTGCCTGTCGGGGAGGCGCTGGCCGCGGTCGAGGACCTGCTGGAGGAACGGACATGAAGCACCTCTCGCCCCCTGGCTGGTCAGAGCGCCCGTCCTACGCCGCCGGTTCGGCGCCGGCACCATCCTGACGTCGCAGGACGCCACGACCTCCCTCGACGTCGGAAAGGACTGAACGATGCGGATCGTCAACACGCCAGGCCCGCCGACCGGCCTGCGCCGCATGCTGTGGCGACTCCCCGTCCGGCTGTACCGGATGGGGCTGGGCCCGTTGCTGGGCCGCCGGATCATGCTGCTCACCCACCTCGGCCGAGTCTCCGGCCGGCCCCGTCAGGCCGTCATCGAGGTCATCGAACACGGCGAGCACGGCTACGTGGCGGCCTCCGGCTTCGGGCCGCGCGCCGACTGGTACCGGAACGTCATGAAGACCCCGAACGTCACCGTCCAGATCGGCGGCCGGATCCACCAGGTGACCGCCATCCCCCTTTCTACCGACGAAGGCGCGACCGTCATGGCCCGGTACGCGCCGCGCCACCCGGCCGCCGCCCGCCGGCTGTGCAAGATCATGGGGTTCGCGGTCGACGGCGGCGCGGAGGACTACCGTGAGGTCGGGCGGCGCATTCCGTTCGTGCGGTTCACGCCACGCGCCGGCCGTACGACCGTGACCTGATGATCGATCATCACATCACCATGGATCGAGCGACATGCCGGCTCATTCACTAGCCGCCGGGGTCAGGGACATGTTCCAGAACTCGGCGTAGCGGCCACTGCGGCGCAGCAACTCCTCGTGGCTGCCTTCCTCCACGATCCGGCCACCGTCCAGGAAGACGATGTGGTCGGCGCGCTGAACGGTCCGCAACCGATGCGCCACCATCACCACCGTCCGGCCCGCCATCAGGCGCTCGATGCCCTCGTGAACGGCCGCCTCGTTGACCGGGTCGAGTGCGGAGGTCACCTCGTCCAGCAGCACGATGGGCGCGTTCTTCAGCAGCGCCCGCGCGATCGAGACCCGCTGGCGCTCACCCCCCGACAGCAGCGCGCCGCCCTCGCCGACGTTCGTCGCCCATCCGCCGGGCAACCGCTCGATCACCTCGTCCAACCGCGCCGCGGTCGCCGCCGCCCGCACGTCGGCTTCATCGGCGTCGGGACGGCCGAGGCGCACGTTCTCCTCGATCGTGCCGTCGAAGAGATAGACCTCCTGGAAGACGATGGCGATCTGCTCCATCAACACCTCGGTGTCGATCGCGCGCACGTCCACGCCTCCCACGCGCACCGCGCCCGCGTCCACGTCGTAGAACCGCGCGAGCAGCTGGAGCAGGGTGCTCTTGCCCGCGCCCGAAGGCCCGACGACGGCCAGCCGCTGTCCCTCGGGCACGGACAGCGACACGTCGTCGAACACCGTGCGCTCGCCGTGCTTGAAGGTGACGGACTCGAACTCCAGGCCATGGCCCACCGGCTGGATCGGCTCGGCGGCTTCCGGCAGCGGCTCGGTACGCAACACCGTGTCGAGTCTCGCCAGCTCGGCACGCGCGTTGCGCACCTTGCCACCGATATCCGACAGCGACAGCAGCGGATCGGCGCAGCGGGCGGCGAGCACCAGGATCGCCAGCGCCTCTGCCGCGCCGATGCTCCCGCCGAGCGCGAGGTAGGCGCCCAGGACCAGCAGCACGGTGAACATCGTCTGCACCACGAGCGTCAGGCCCACAGCGCCGGACAGCGCGGACAGGATGGAACGGCGGGAGGCGCGCTGGACCTCCCGCAGCGAGTCGTCGAGCAACCGGAAGCGTTCGACGGTCCGGCCGCCGGCTCGCAGCACCGGCTGGGCCTGGAGATATTCGATGACTCGCCCGGTGGCCTCCTGGCCGCGTTCGGCGCGCTCCACGTCGCCGGCGGCCATCGAGCGTCCCGTCCAGATCTGGATCGCGGCCACGACCGGGACGGCGACCAACGCGGCCAATCCCATCTGCCAGTTGAAGGCGAGCATCACGGCGACGATCGTCAGGGGGGTCACACAGGCGGAGATGAACGGTGCCAGCAGGTGCGCGATCACGCTCATCGCCTGCAGGACGCCCTCACTGGCCAGGACCGAGACCTCCCCGACGCGGCGGGCGCTGTACCAGCCGATGGGCAGCCGGGCCAGGTGGCCGCCGAGCCGCTCATACATCCCACGCAGCAGCGCGATCCCGACGCGGAAGCCGGACAGGTCGCTGTAGTAGCGCAGCGCCGCGTAGACCGCGACCACGGCCCCGAACGCGATCAGCGAGGGCCAGGCGTCCCCGGGCGCGCTCCCGAACAGTGCCCGCAGCACGGGAACCAGCAGTGCGTAGGACAGACCTTCGGCTATCGCGGTCGTCGTCATCAGGGCCACGGTGCGACGGATCGGCTGGGCGTACTCGTGTCCGAGGACGCGCAACAGCATTCGAATCATCGGGGCTCGTCTCCTTGCAGGACGCCAGGGTGGGTTTCGGTCTCGTCAGCGATCGCCGATCGGTGAGATTGCCAGAACGCGGCGAACCTTCCGTTCTGCGCCAGCAGCTCCGCGGGCCTGCCGCGCTCGACGATCGACCCGTTCTCCAGCACCACGACGGTGTCGGCGTCGGCGACCGTCTCCAGGCGATGGGCGATGACCAGGATCGTCCGATCGCCACCCAGCGTCGCCAGGGCCCGGCGTACGGCCTGTTCGGTCTGCGGGTCGGCGAAGGAGGTCGCCTCGTCGAGCACCAGCACGGGCGTGTCGGCGAGCAGGGCGCGAGCGAGCGAGATCCGCTGCGCCTCGCCACCCGACAGCCCGGCCTCCTCACCGATCACCGTCTCGTATCCGCGCGGCAGCTCGAGAATGCGATCATGAATGTTCGCCAGCCGGGCGGCGCGGATCACGTCGTCGAGGTCGGCATGCGGTACCGCCAGCGCGATGTTGTCCGCGACCGACGCGCGTAGCAGGCGGACGTCCTGGAAGACGAAGGAGACCATCCGGTAGAGCTCCTGGCTGCCGATCTGACGTAGATCGGCACCGCCCAGGACGACCGAACCGTGGGTCGGGTCGAAGAAGCGCGGCAACAGCTGGACCAGCGTGGACTTCCCGCTTCCCGACGGCCCCACGATCGCGGTGACCGTCCCCGGTTCGAGCACCAGGTCGATTCCGCGCAGCACCTCGTGATCGGCTTCGTAACCGAATCGAACGTCACGCAGTTCCACCCTGTGCCCCTGTGGTGCGACCGGGTGCGCGGGCTCCGCCAGCAGCTCCACCCCGAGCACGTCGCGGATCCTGCCGACCGCGCGCCCTGCGGCCTGCAGCTCGTCGAAACCGTGGCCGAGGGCCGCCACCGGAGCGGTCAGGCCCAGTCCGAGCAGCAGGAAGGGCAGCAGGTCGGCCGGGGCCAGACCGCCGGAGGTGATCAGAACCGTTCCGCCGACCAGCACGACCAGCAGCACGAACGGCGGCGACAACGCCACCTGCATCCCGGCGCCGATCCCGGAGATACCACGCACCAGCCGGGAGAAGATGCCGACGAAATCGTCCACGGCCGTCAGGAATCTGCGGTGGGCGCGACCGGATCCGCCGAACGCCTTGACCACCGCGATCCCCTGTACGAACTCGACGACGGAGCTCGCGATCCGTCCCATGGCCCCGTCGAACTCCTTCTGCTCGCGCAGCCGGGTCGGGGTCATCATCAGGGGGATCAGCGCCACGGCCAGCACCACCGGTATCAGCGTGATCAGAGTGAGCCGCCAGTCGATGGTGAACAGGTAGATCAGCGACACCAGCGGCACCACGAAGGCGGAGACCAGCTCGCCGGGCGTGTGGGCGATGAACGGGTGCACGGCGCCCACGTCCTCCCCCACCACCTTGGCCAGCTCGCCGGTTCCGCGCCGGGAGAACCAGCCGATCGGGACGCGTCCCAGCCGCGCGGCCAGTTGCCGGCGGAATGTCAGTTGCACCTGGCCGTCGACAAGATGCCCGATTCCGGACGATGCTGCCGTGAACAGCAGCCGAACGAACAAGCCGACCGCACCCGCGATCACGACGATCCAGACATGACCGTGATCGATGGGGCCGGGCGACAACAGAGTACGACCCAGTTCGACGACCGCCAGCAGCGGCGCCAGACCCGCGACAGCGCCGATCACCTGCAGAATCACGACGGCGGCGAAACTCCAAATATAGGGGCGCAGCAGCCTTGCCATGCTCTGACCCGTCGCGGAACCGGTGTCCGATGGTGGTGTGGACTGCTCCCTCGCCTCGGCAAGGTCGGTGGCGTTCATCGCTTTCCCGTCTTCGTCGATCTCGTCGCGACCTGGCCCGTGGCCGAGCCGATGGTGGATCGGCCACGGGCCACTGGGAGGTCGCGGCATGGGGTGGATTGCTGGTCAGTCCCTGGCGGGCAGCGGATCGCGGTCATCGCTCTGCTCAGCCCCTGAGGCCGGGCTGGTCCGGCGCAGGACGGTGAGGGCGACGAGGACCGCGGCGACCAGGAGCGCGGCGCTGAGGGTCAGGCCGAGCGCGTATCCGTCGTTGAGGGTTTCGGGTGTGACGGTCGGGCCGGTGCGGTGGTGCGCCACGGTGCCGAGGACGGCGAGCCCGAGCGAGGCGCCGATCTGGCGTGAGCTGTTGAGCAGGCCCGACGCGGTGCCGCTCTCGTGGCGCGCGACGCCGGTGGTGGCGACGGAGACGAGCGGTCCGAGGCAGAGCCCGAAGCCGACGCTCGCGACGATCGAGGGCCCCAGGACGTCGGTGGCGAATGTGCCGTCCGGGCTGATCAGACCGAACCAGGCGAACCCGGTCCCGGTCAGCAGCCCACCGATGACCAGAAGCGTCCGCGGCGCGAGGCGGTAGCCGAGTTTGATGGCGAGCACGGAGCCGGCGACCACGCCGAGGGCCAACGGCAGGAACATGAGCCCCGTCAGCGCCGGCCCCGTTCCGAGCACTCGCTGGAGGTAGAGGGAGATGAAGTAGAAGGCCGCGGCGAGGGCCGCGCCGGCCAGGAGGTTGTAGGCGTTCGCCCCGACGACCGACCGGTTGGCGAACAGGCCGAGCCGGATCAGCGGCTCGCGGGTGGTGGTCCGCTCGACGTGGACGAACGCGGCCAGCAGTGCGGCGGCGACCGCCAGGGTCGTCACGGTGACCGGCGAGGTCCACGGATACTGGTCGGTGCGGACGACGCCGAACACCAGCAGCGTCATGCCCGCCGTGGCCAGGACGGCACCGAGGACATCAGGGCGGCTGCTGCGAGCCGGGGGCGGGCCGGCGGTGACACCCCTCCAGACCAGGGCCAGCGCGCAGGCGGCCATGGGCACGTTCACGAACATCACCCAGCGCCAGCCGGCGTACTCGGTGAGCAGGCCGCCGATCAGGACGCCGAGGGCTCCCCCGGCGGCGTTCGTCGCGCTCCATATCCCGAACGCCCGGACGCGGGCCTTGCCCGAGGGGAACGTCGTGGTCAGCAGCGCCAGCGCGGCAGGCGCCAGTGCGGCGGCCCCGATGCCCTGTACGGCACGGGCGGCGACCAGATGGCCAGGTTCCTGGGCGAAGCCGCCGACGAGTGAGGCGAGGCCGAACAGGCCGAGCCCGAACAGCAGGACCCGCCTGCGGCCGTAACGGTCGGCGGCCTTGCCGCCCAGGAGAAGCAGCCCGCCGAAGGTGAGCGCGTAGGCGTGGATCACCCAGGTCAGGCCCACCGCGCCGAAGCCGAGGCCGGCGGCGATCTCCGGGAGTCCGACGTTCACGACCGACAGGTCCAGCGACACCATGAACTGCACGACGGCCACCGCGGCGAGGATGAGCCCCGGCCGGGCACCCGGCTCGCTGACCACGCTTCCGCCTGCTGATGGAGTCCTCTGCGAGGGGGGAATTCTTGACATGCGCGTTTCCGTCACCGCACAGCGCTTGCCGGTGGAAGGCCGACAGCGCGTCGTCGAGGGCATCCCGATGGCCGACGACGCCGGCCCGTGGATGTGCTGACCGAGGTTTCCATGACCGCAATCGTCGTGCAGCCACCGCTCAGGGGCGTCCTACGTGCGGAGTCATTTGCCGCTACCACCTCGGGATCAACGACCGGCCGGACTACGACGTGGGAAGTACGTCGGCTTCCTGAGGTGGTGGCACCCGCTCGACCGCGGTTGCAGACGCTCAGGCCCCGCCCCCGGATGGAGTCATTCATCCCCGGACACGCTGAGCGATGGCTCGTACACTCTCAGAGAGGATGCGGTCAGGTGGGCGGGGCCGCCCGGTGCAGGAGAGGACGGGGTCTGAGGGGCGATGAGCGCGGACCCGGAAGGCCGCGGAGATCTCCGCGCCGACGCGAAGACACATGGACCCGCGGCGGAGGCGGTGAGCTGCCACGAGGACCTGGTGAAGCTGCTGGCCGAGCAGTTCGCGCTGGCCGATGTGTCGCTGCGCGAGCTGCAGGCGCGGGCGGACAAGGCGGGCGGTACCCGGCTGCCGCGGGCTACCTGTGCGGACATGCTGGCCGGTCGGCGCTTTCCCAAGAGGGCGGTGATGATGGCGTTCCTGCGGGCGTGCCACGTGGCCGAGGATCAGCTCCCCGCGTGGGAACGGGCCTGGGAGCGGGTGCGCGTCACCCGGCTGCCCGCTGGGGCGGGCGAGACCGACAGGAGCGAGTCCCCTCGCGACACGCCGCCCGCCGTCCGGGCGTCCAGGGCGGATGAGCCGGGGGCGCGCGACCCCGGCCCAGGCCGGCGCAAAGCGGCCGTGCCGGCGGTGGTGGCGGTGGCGGCGGTGGCCGCGCTGGCGACCGCGGTGATCCTGGGCATCCTCATCGGTCAGAGGGCGGCACCGCGACACGGCGCGTCGCAGGAGCCGCCTCACCGCACCGTGGTCGGCTCCATCGTCAGTGACGATGGCCGTGCGTTCGGACCCGGCGGCTCGAGCCGGTTCACCGTGGTCGTCGATCCCGCCAACACCGGCGTACGGCTGATCCGCCGCCTGGATGCGGGAGTCCCCCTGCAACAGGCCACCGTCACCGTGAACGGGGCCCGGCGGGAAGGTGGCGGCCGCTGCTCGGCGACAGCGACTACAAGTGGAGGAACCAGATCTTCGACATCCCGCCGGCCCTGACCGCAGGCCGGCGCTCGCTCACCATCGTCAACACGTTCGTCTCCTCCGATGGCTTCAACGAGTTCCTCTACGTCATCGAGCAGAAGGTCAACGGGAGCTGGTCGACCGCCGACAGGGTCGACATCGGTCCCGACCACACCGCCAGCGAAGCCGCGCACGACTACCGCATCGTCGGGGAGGGCTGGCGCGGTACCCAGACGTTCGCCTATCCGCCGCTGAAGGAGGACTGGACAGTCCAGTGAGCAGGGGGCCCGCGGTCATGGGAACGGTGGGGGTTGCTCCGCCCCTCCCTGAGCCGGCCGTCCGGCGACAGGGATTCGTCGGACCCGTGTGGAAGAGTGATCGGTGTGTTGGCAGGGTTCAAGGACTTCGATGAGTTCGACATCGCCACCCCCGATACGACCGTCCATGGACGCCACGGCGGGGCGGGGCCGCCTGTCCTCCTGCTGCACGGCGTCCCCGAGACGCACCTCATGTGGCACCGGGTGGCGCCGCGGCTGGCCGAGCGCTTCACCGTGGTCGCCACCGACCTGCGTGGCTTCGGCGCCAGCGGCACGCCGCCGAGTACGCCCGACCACGCCCCTTACAGCATGCGCGCGATCGCCCGTGACCAGGTCGAGGTCATGCGCGCGCTGGGGTACGAACGGTTCGCCGTGGCCGGGCACGATCGGGGCGCGCGCTGCGCGTACCGGATGGCGCTCGACCATCGCGAGGCCGTCGCCCGGCTGGCCGTGCTCGACATCGTGCCCACCGGGGAGGTCTTCGGCCGTGCGGACACGGACTTCGCCCTCGGCTACTGGGTGTGGTCCTTCCTGGCGGCGCCGGAGCCGGTGCCCGAGCGGTTGATCGCGGCAGCGCCCTCCGTCCTCGTGGACCACATGCTCGACTCCTGGTCGCGGGTGCCGGACGCCTTCCCGCCCGAGGTGCGGGCCGCCTACACCGCGCAGTTCGCCGATCCCGCCACCGTGCACGCCATCTGTGAGGAGTACCGCGCCGCCGCGACGCTCGACCGCGAGCATGACGAGGCCGACCGTGGCATGCGGCGGCGCATCGGCTGCCCGACGCTCGCGCTGTGGAGCGCGGCAGGACCGGTCGCCGAGTGGTACGAGCCGCTCGACATCTGGCGGGCCTGGGCCGACGACGTGCGCGGCGGCCCCATCGACTCCGGCCACTTCCTGCCCGAGGAGGCGCCCGACGAGACGGCCCGGCACCTCCTCGACTTCCTCGCCTGAACCGGGTCCGGCACAGGCCCCCTCGCGCATCCGGCCCGGTGCCCGCCTTCGAGGAGGCCGTCCCCACGAGATGACCGGCGAACCCCCTCCGTTCACCGCCATCGCGGGTCAGGAACTGCGGTGCTGGTGCTGCTCAGGCAGGTGACCGGCCGGGTGAACCCACAGGAGGACGTTGTCCGGCCGCGAGGTGTCCGCCTGCTCCCACTGCTGCCGGAAGAAGGTGAGAACCTGCCGGTCGGAGTAGCGCAGGCTGAAGTGGATCAGGACGAACAGCGTCCGAGGATGGGCCTCGACCCAGGGACGCAGCTGGCTCCAGACCGTGTGCCCGACCCGGTTCGCGCGCTCCAGTCCGGTGTCCTCGAGGAAGGTGCACTCGGTGATGATGACCGGGTAGTCGAACAGCCAGGGGTTGCGTTCGAAGACGCTCACATGCGTGTCACCCAGGAAGGCGAAGAGCGGTCGCCGGATCGCGGCGTCGACGTCGATTCCCTCCTGCCGTTTGCGCGCCATGACGCGCCCGAACTCGCCACCCCTGCCCTGCTGTACCAGGGACTGCCGCAGCTGTTCGAACTCCGGTCGCAGCGTCTTGCTCCGCTGCGAGAAGGCGTACCCCACGCAGGGCACCTTGTGCTCGCATTCCACCACCCGCACATGGTGTCCCTGGCGTCCGAAGCTGAACTCGTCGTCCCGCTCCACGCCGTGCAGGCGGTGATTCGCCGCCAGGGCGGGATCGAAGCCTGCTCCGTGGTTGAGTTCCGCGGATGCGCGGATGTAGGACTCCACGTACGGCACCGCCGCGGCGGGCAGGTAGATGTCGGTGCCGGAGGGATTGGCGGGCCACCAGCGTCAGGGCGATGGCGGTGAACACGGCGATCGTGGCGAAGGTCGCTCGCCAGCCGAGGTTCTGACCGACGAAGGTGCACAGCGGAGTGCCGGCGATCATGCCCAGGTTCATGCCGAACGTCAGCCTCGCCACCGTGGAGGCCTGCCTGCCCGGAGGGGCGGTGGAGACGGCGGTGGCGACCGCGACGGCGAAGAAGGTGGCCACCACCAGGCCTGCGACGAAGCGCCCGGCCAGCAGGACCGGGTAGGTGGGTGCGAGCGCCGACGCGGCGTTGCCTGCGATGGAGGTGACGATGAGCCCGACGATGAGCGGCCGACGGGGCAGCCGCGCGATCAGGGTCGTGATCACCGGCCCTCCGGCGATCATCCCGACGGCGTAGGCGCTGACCAGCAGCCCCGCGGCCGGAATCGACACCGACAGATCGCGGGCCACGTCCGGCAGGATGCCGGCGATGACGAACTCCCCTGTGGTCAGGCCGAAGACCACGAGCATGAGCGAGAAGACCAGAAGCGGCATGTCGTTCGCCTCCTTACGATGCGATGTCGAGGTGTTCGGCCTGCTCGGGGTAGGAGTGAGCGGCCCGGCTCGTGAAACGGGGGCACGGTCGACCGGGAGGTGTTCAGAGGGGAAGGACCCGCATCAGGGCGTTGCGTGGTCCCGCCAGGCGGCCCGCTCCGGCCAGGCGGGTCATCCACCGGGACGCCGTGACCATCCGCTGAGCCGCCGGGCGGCGCCGGGCGTCATAGGTTCGCAGCGCCCGCGCCACGTCGCCGGGCTGGGCGCGCAGGCAGGCGGCGAGTTCGATCGCGTCGAGCAGGGCCTGGCAGGCGCCCTGTCCCAGCGCGGGCGTCATCGCATGGGCGGCGTCCCCGATCAACGCCACGTTCCCGGCGACGTAGGAGGCCAGCGGCGGCGCCAGGTCGTGGACCTCATGCCTCAGCACGGCGCCCTCTTCGGCGGCGGCGAGCACGCGGGGTATGGGGTCGTGCCAGCCGGCGAAGCGGGCGCGCAGATCGTCGAGAGTCTCGCGCGCTCCTTCCGGGGTCCGCACGGGCGCGTACCAGTTGGTGACGCCCGGAGACTGCGGTGTCATCCCGAACATCTGCCCGCGGCCCCAGGTCTCGCCGTAGTCCTGCGGCTCGAAGCCCTGAATCACTCCGCGCCAGGCGACGATGCCCGCGTAGCGTGGCCGGGTGGGGGCTGCGAAGAACGCCTGGCGCACCGCGCTGCGGACCCCGTCGGCGCCGACCACCAGGTCGTAGTCGGCGCGCAGCGCGGCGGGGTCGGTGATCTCCACGCCGGTGCTGATCGTCGCAGGATCCACCTCCTGCACCAGCATCTCGATCAGCGAGACCCTCGACAGCATGCGGACGGGCGCTCCGCCACGCCGTTGGATGCGGTCCAGTGGGAGGTCGGCCAGGCGCCTTCCGCCAGGAGTGCGGATCTGCGCGCGCAGGTAGGGGACGGTGCGCTCGCGCAGTCGTTCACCCAGTCCGAGACCGGCCAGGCCGGCTTGGGCGTCCGGGCGGATCCCGAGCGCCGTTCCCTCGGCGACGATCCGCGGCCACCGCTCGAAGATCGAAACCTCCCAGCCGATCGCGCGCAGCGCGATCGCGGTCGTCAGCCCGCCTACTCCGGCGCCGACGATGACAGCTTTTCTCATTCTCATCACCACATATGTGGTACTACGGAAGTGGTGGTCGTGTCGAACGGGAGAATAGGGGGCCATGGTGGAGAACAGGGATCGGCGCGACCGGTTGCGTGACGCGGCCATCGAGGTGTTGGCGGAAGAGGGCGGGAGGGGTCTGACCCACCGCGCGATGGACCGGGCCGCCGGGCTGCCGGAGGGCACGACCAAGAACTACTTCCCGACCCGCGACAGCCTCCTGCAGGCCGCCGCCGA
Source organism: Nonomuraea recticatena (assembly GCF_039533245.1). NCBI lineage: Bacteria > Bacillati > Actinomycetota > Actinomycetes > Streptosporangiales > Streptosporangiaceae > Nonomuraea > Nonomuraea recticatena. Next base: position 167,258 of record NZ_BAAATE010000013.1, read on the forward strand.
GCGGTGCGTGGAGCGCTACTGGAGCGAGCTCCAGCAGGCCGAGATCCACACCGTCGACCAGTTGCTCGCGGTGTTGCGCCACATGATCGACCGAGCGCTGACGGTCAACCGGTCCCGGATCCTGGCCTACCTCGAACTGCACGCGGAAGCCGCAAGGAACGCCCAGGTGCGGCAGACTCTGGCCCGGCTCTCCCGCGCCGACCTCGACCTGCACCTGGCCGCCCAGCAGGCCGCCGGCCTCCCGGCCACCCGCCATGGCGCCGCCGTGGTCACGCTGGCGATCAACGGGGCGCTCAGCCATCTGCTCAGCCAGCCCTCCGACGTGCTGGCCTCCTACGGCCTCGACGACCTTGACGCCTTCCTGAGCCGCCTCATCGTCTCGACCTATCCGCGCCGGTCGACGACCTGACCGGCGAGAGGGCGGCAGTACCGGCCACGGGCACCATCGCCGGCACCGCCACCGTCCCGCCGGTCAGGCGCCCCAGGTCCTGGCCGTCCCGGTCAGAGGGGCTCGTCGGCGAGATAGGGCGGGGCGGGGTCGTACTGGATCTCGCGCCGCACGGCCCGCGCGTGCTCGCGGCCGTGCAGCCGGCCGACCAGCCACAGCGCGCTGTCGATCCCCGCGGAGACTCCCTGGCTGGTGAGCAGGTTGCCGTCCACGACGTAGCGGGCGTCGCGGACGACGGTGACGTTCCCACGGGCCTCGAGGGCGTCCTCGTAGCCCCAGTGCGTGGCGACGCGCCGCCCGCGGGCGGGCCCGGCGGCGTGCAGCAGGAAAGCGCCGGTGCACACGCTGACCACCCAGGCGGCCTGCTCGGCGGTCTTGGCGATCCAGTCGGTGACCGCGCGGTTGTGCGGCTCGATCTCGCGGGCGCCGCGGCCGCCCGGCACCAGCAGAACGTCCAGCGGCGGATGGTCGTCCAGGGTGCAGTCGGGAAGCACCCGCATGCCCTTGCTGGACCGGACAGGAGCGGGCCGTTCGGCGACGAGCACCGCGAGGTCGGCGTCCGCGCGCAGCTTGGCCGAGGTGGTGAAGACCTCCCAGGGTCCGGCGAAGTCGAGCTCTTCGACGACGTCGAAGAGCAGTAGTCCGTACGTGGTCATCGGTGTTCTCCCGTGGTGGATCGGAAACGGTCGCGGTAGTCGGAGGGAGCCACGCCGAGGCAGCGGTGGAAACTGCGTCGCAGGGTCTCGGCGGTGCCGAAGCCGTAGCGGCGGGCGATGACGTCGATGGGCTCGCCGCCGTTCTCCAGAGCTCGCTGAGCCGCCTCCACCCGGACCCGCTCGACATAGGCGGCGGGCGGGATGCCGAGTTCGGCGGTGAACCGGCGCTGCAGGTGGCGAGGGCTGAGCCGGGCATGCGAGGCCAGATGGGCGATGTCGTGCCGGGCGCCGGGGTCGGCGTGGATGGCCGTCACGGCGTGCCGGATGGGGTCGGAGGCCGGCTGCATCGACCACAGGCCCACGCTGAACTGGGACTGGTTGCCGGGCCTGCGCAGGAACAGCACCAGGTGACGGGCGACCTCCAGCGCCACCTTCTGCCCCTGGTCCTCCTCCACCAGGGCCAGCGCGAGATCCATTCCCGCGGTCACCCCCGCGGAGGACCAGACGTGGCCGTCCCTGATGAAGATGGGGTCCGGCTGGACGGTGACGGAGGGATAGTCCTGCGCGAGTCGTTCGGCCCTCGCCCAGTGGGTGGTGACGCGGCGGCCGTCCAGCAGACCGGCCTCGGCCAGCAGGAACGCTCCGCTGCAGACGGAGGCGACCCGCCGGGCTCCGCGAGCCGCGGCGGCGACCCAGCCGGTCAGGCGCGAGTCATGCCTGGCGGCGTAGACGCCTGCCCCGCCGACGACGACCAGCGTGTCGATGCCGGTCGGCCGTAGCCCCGCCACGCCGTGCCCGGCGTGCAACGGCAGGCCGCTCTCAGCGCGCACCGGTCCTGGCTCGGGAGCCACGATCGCGCAGTCGTAGCCCCCTGCCCGCTGGAACACCTCGTGCGGCCCGACCAGATCGAGTGACTGGAAGCCATCGAAGATCACGAAGGCGATGCGGTGTGATTGCACCCCTCCACGTTCCAGCCCGCGCCCCGATGGCGTCAACGACACATATCCCACAGATCGCGCCACCGACCTTCACCGGTGCGCGGACCTGCTGTTTCCTCCAGGCCGGCCCCCCACTTTCAGGGCAACTGAAACTCCCTCTAAGCTTCAGGACGCCTGAAGGTTTGAGGAGGACATCCATGACCCATGCCCGTTCGTCGGCGGCCGCACGCCGTCCGGCCCCACCCCTGCGGCAACCGGAATCGCCTGTGGTGCCAGGCGCGGAAGCGGGAGCGTGACGCCGTGCGCATCCTGCGGATAGCGGCCACCGTCGAAGCCGTCTCACTCACGATCCTGCTCACCAACCTGCTCACGATCCACGCCAAGCCGATCACCAGCCTCGCGGGCCCCCTGCACGGCATGGCCTATGTGACCGTCATCGTCGCCGCGTCGGCGGCACAGGCCGCCAAAGGCGTGCGCTGGCGCGCCCTCGTCCCGGGGGTGGGCGGCCTGCTCGCCCTCCGGCACCTTCACACCACACAGAACGGATGACTGCCGTGGACTACGACTCCCTGCCCTTTCCCCGCACCGACCTCGCCCTGAGCGCGATGCGTCACGCCAGGGACATCGAGCCTCCGGCCATCTTCAACCACAGCATGCGCAGCTACCTGTACGGCCGCTTCCTCGGCGAGGAGCAGGGCCGGCGCCCCGATGTCGACTACGACGACGAACTGCTGTTCCTCGGCTGCGTGCTCCACGATGCCGGACTCAGTGACCAGGGCGACAGCGAGCACCCCTTCGACATCGACGGCGCCGACCACGCCGCCCGCTTCCTCACCGACCAGGGGATGGCGGACGAGCGCGTCGAGATCGTCTGGGACGCCATCGCCCTGCACCTGCACCCCGACATCGCCCTGCGCAAGCGGCCCGAAATAGCGCTCGTCTCGGCAGGCTCAGGCTTCGACCTCGGCCCCCACGGCGGCCACACCCTCCCAGCCGGCTACGCCGACCGCATCCACGCAGTGCTTCCCCGCCTGCACGCCGCCGCCGCGCTGTACGACACGATCGTCGGCCAGGCGCTCGCCAAGCCCCACAAGGCTCCGCCGTTCACCATGCCCGGCGAACTCCTGCGCCAGCACACCGGTCAGGACTGGCCCACCTGGCGGCAGCTGATGACCCAGCCGCCGAGTTGGGGCGACTACGACGGCTACCAGCCGAGGACCTGACCCTCTCCACTCGAAGGACACCTCACATGCCCAGCCCATCCGCAGACCGACAGGGCGCCACGCCAGACGGCCGCGGCGGTTCCGCCTTCTCCCGACGTACCCTGATCACCTCACTCGTGGTGACCGCGGGCGTGGGAGCGGGCGGGGCGCTCGCCGTCGGCGCAGACGAAGCGCCGGCCTCACCAGCGCGTAACCCGGCCCCCGGAGGCCCGCCCGCGGAGCAGTTCCACGGGACGCACCAGTCCGGCATCGCCACACCCCAGCAGCGCTACGCCTACTTCGCCGCCTTCGACCTCGAAGTCGGCGACCCCAAGGGCAAGCGCCTCTCGACCGAACGGATCGCCACCAACTTCCAGCACCTCATGGAGCGCTGGAGCGGGGCGGCCGAACGTCTCATGCGTGGCAGGCCCGCCGGTCCGCTCCCCGTCAACCGCCCCGGCGCACCTGCCGACAGCGGCGTCGCCGACGGCCTGCCGCCCTCCCGGCTCACCCTGACGTTCGGCCTGGGACCGGAGCTGTTCGACACAATCGGCAGGCAGGAGCAGCGGCCACGGCACCTGCGCGAGCTGCCGGCCTTCTCCACCGACCAGCTCCAACCCGCCTGGAGCGGCGGTCAGCTCTTCGTGCAGATCTGCGGCGACGACCCGCAGAGCATCAGCCACGCCTTCCGCGCCCTCCGTGGCCGCGCCCCCGGCCTCGCCCGGCTGCGCTGGAGCCAGCAGGGCTTCCTCGGCCGGTTCGGCGACGCCACCCCCCGCAACCTGTTCGGCCACAAGGACGGCACCGCCAACCCGCGGGCCGGCACCGCCGCGTTCGACGACGCGGTCTGGGTCAGCGGACCTGACGAGCCTTCCTGGTTCACCGGTGGCACCTACCTGGTCTTCCGCAAGATCCGCATGGACCTGCCGAAGTGGGACACCTCCACCGCACTGCAGCAGGACCAGTCCATCGGCCGTCGCCGCGACACCGGCGCCCCTCTCAGCGGCGGCCACGAGTTCACCCCTCCTGACTTCGGCAGGACAGGACCGGACGGCGAGCCTGTGATCCCGCCCGACTCCCACCTGGCTCTGGTCCGCGACATCCCGATGCTGCGGCGCTCCTACAACTACGACTACGCCTTCCAGGCGAGGGCCGAACCAGCCGGCGAGCACGATCACCACGGAGCCGATCGGCCAGGTCACAGCCACGACGATCCCCTGCACGACCACGCAGGAACCGGGCACGACACCTACGACACCGGCGTCCTGTTCTGCGCCTACCTCCGAGATCCCGGCGACTTCATCCGCGCCCAGCAGAAGATGGCCGCCGCCGACCGGCTCAACGCCTTCATCCAGCACACCGGCAGCGCCATCTTCGCCATCCCTCGTGCGGTCCAGCCCGGCCGGCACCTCGCAGCCGCCCTGTTCCCCCAACGCTGACCCGAAGGACCGAATGCTCACCCCTCAGATTGTCCAAACAGTTCTCGCTATGTAATATCCAGAATGTACAGAATGAACTGATTGGAGAAGCCCTGATGCGCATGAGCATCCGCAAGCCTGCCGCCGACGGCCTGAAGGCGATGTACGCGCTGGAGACGTACCTCAACGCCAGCCCTGTCCCCCGAGCCACGCTCGACCTGGTGCGGTTGCGGGTCAGCCAGATCAACGGATGCGGCTTCTGCGTGGACATGCACGCCCGCGAGGCGACGGAGGCCGGCGTGTCCGGCCAGCGCCTTCACGCGGTCGCTGCCTGGCGGGACACCCCGTTCTTCTCCGAGGAGGAACGCGCCGCCCTCGCGCTCGCCGAGGCGGCCACGCGGCTGTCCGACAACCCTGTCGGCGTCCCCGACGACGTGTGGGAAGCGGCCGCCGACCACTACGACGAGGAGGCGCTGTCCGCTCTGGTCATGACGATCGCCGCGATCAACGCCTGGAATCGCATCAACGTCACCCTGCGCAACGCCCCGGCCTAGTTCCTGGGCGGTCGCAGCCCCCGCGCCTCCACCCGGGCGCGGGGGCGCGGGGTGGAGCGGAGGAACGGGCTCACAACGGGATCTGCGCCTCCACCTCCTGGTCGACGGCCGTCTTCACGGGTGAGTAGCGCGCGTAGAACTCCTTGCCGCACTCGAGGTCGTCGAGGGCGTCCTTGATCTCCTTGGTGAGGTACGGCCTGGCCTGCGCGGCCGTGAGCTCTGGCCAGGACGTTCCCTGTTCCTTCCCTATCTTGCCGACCTGCGCCAACATGGCCTTCTCTCCTCTGCCGGCCAGGTCGCTCGGCTTGAGCGAGGTGATCGCGTAGCCCTTGCCCTTGAGGCAGTCGCCGAACGTCGCGGCCAGGCGCACCAGTTCGGCGTCGCCGTCGAGCCGCCGGGTGGTGAGCTGCTTCTTCAGGTCGAAGTGCATCTTGAACACGTCCATCCGGTTCTTCACGTCCTTGTTCAGGACCGCCTTGAAGGCCTTGGCCATACAGGCGTCCTCCGCCTTCTTGTAGGCGTTGAACTGCGTCTCGTTCAGGCGGGCCCCCGGATTGGGGTCCCGCTCGTACTCGTCCTCGACCAGCGCGCCCGAGGCGGAGTCGTCGGGGTAGACGAACTGGGCGAAGACCCGGTAGCCGTACTTCGTCCTGACCTCCTTGGCCGCGGCGTAGTCACCGGCCGCCACCTTCTTCTGCGCCTCCGTCTCCTTGGGTCCCGACATGACGAACGGGGTGTACTTGAAGCCCCTCTGCTTCATGCAGTCGGCCTTGATCCGCTCCATCTTCCACTTCGCCTCCTGTCCGGCGCCGGTGGCGCTCGGAGCGGTAGGCTCGGGCGCCTCGGTGGCGCACCCGGTCAGTACGGCAAGCGCCAGGGCAGCCGTGACGAACGCTCTCATGAGATCTCCAAAGAAACGACGCGCCGAGGGATCAGCGCAGGGCGGTTCTGCGGTGCTCGCGCGCCACCAGGACCGCGGTGACGGCGGGAAGGGCGAGCAGGGCCCAGTAGGCCAGATGCCGCACGGTGAGGTACGGCCCGTGCTCGGCCATCGCGACGGTGACCGAGATCAGGTAGACGAGCGCCGCCACGCCCCAGCGTGGGTCTCTCGCCATGCGGGCCGCGCAGACCGCCGCCGCCAGCAGCCCCAACTCGGCGACCGCCCGGACCACTCCGACAGGGAACTCCGACTCCCCCATCAGGGCGGGGCCCACGCAGAGGGCGGGCGCGACCGCGAGCCACCACCAGGAGCGCGCCTTCAACGGGTGGACGCCCGCCGCCAGCACGAGCGAACCGGCGAAGGCGAGCGCGTAGGACAGGGCCACGACCTGGGGGCCGGTGGTGGCGAACAGCCCGTCGACCGACCGGGGGCCTGACGTGATCGGTATCAGCACGTGGTCGAACAGGGGCACCCCTGACGCGATCGCCGTGGCCTTCGCTCCGGTGAGAAGCAGGAGAGGGAGCGCCAGCCGTACCCGCCCCCGTATGACAGCCAGCACGGTGAAGGCGGACAGGACGGTCCACAGCGGGATCGCCGTGACGAAGGGGAGTAACGCGGCCAGGTTGGCGACGGTCAGCGCGGCGACCCCCAGGTGCAGGCCGTCGCGCCAGGCGGGCCCTGCCGCCGCCTGCTCGACGCGGGTGCGCAGCCCGCCCATCAGCAACCCCAGGGCCTCCCTGATCTCGGGTGTGCGCCGCCCCGGCTCGGCCGTGTCGAGCAGGATGTCGATGAGCTCGTCGCCGTGCGCCTTGCGGTAGCCGGCGGGATAGGCCAGGAGGAACCTGCGGTATCGCCGCTCGAGCCGCGTCACGCGAGAGCCTCGCGATTGAGGACCAGGGCCGCCGCCTCGTTCATGCGTCTGGCCTCGCTCCTGACGATCGCCGTCCCTTCGTCGGTGATCCGGAAATAGCGGCGGACCCGGCCGTTGACCGTCTCCTCATGGTCGACGGCGAGCACCCCGCGGGCGGCGAGGCGTTCGAGGATGGCGTAGAGGGTGCCGACCGTCGGCCGGACCCGGCCCGCCGACAGCTCGCCGATCCGCTTGAGGATCGCGTGGCCGTGCAGCGGACCGTCGAGCAGCGCGGTGAGCACGAAGTACATCGGCTCGCTCACTTCTGATGATCTTCTCGGCACGACCGGCAACATACTCTGTTGAACAGAGTATCGCAAGGTGTCGCCGCGCCTCGGGCGTCAGATCGCAGGCCGTGTCAGGAGGTCAGCCGTCCGGCAGAGATCGACCCCATCGATCCCCCCGTGACAACCGAGAGGCGCCGCCCTCACCCCGGGAGCGGCGCCTCTCGCAGAAAAGTCAGTGCTGAAAAGTCGGCGTCCGCACCGGGGGCGCCTGCGGAGCCGGCATCGAGGGTTGCTGTTGCCGTTCCGCCTCGGCGGAAACCCGCCGCCGCGGCAGGCGCTCGGCGCAGCCACCCCCGCAGTAACCGTTGGTGACGATCAACCTGCCTCGGGCAGGCGTGTACGCCTTGCGGTCGGAAGCGAGCAGCACTCCCTGGCACACCTGGCACAAAATCCCGTCGTTTTCCACGCATGCTCTCTATCCGAAGTCGCGCCAGGTAACCCCCACGGGTCGGTATTTCAGGAGAGGCGGCGGGCTGGCGCGGCACGGCCGGTCCCTGCCCCATCTCCAGTCGCCTATCGCGACGATCCGGCGCTCGCCGTGACGGCCGGGGAGGGCGGCCGGGTGTCGCCGCTGCCGGTGGGCCCGTGCGCTGTCCGCTGTCGCGGAAGGAGCAGCAGCACGGTGCTGACGATGGCGGCGGCGCCGAGCGCCAGCCAGTAGAAGCGGCCCAGTCCCCGGTCGCTGACCAGAAGAAAAGGGTGCCGCCGCAGAGGGAGCCGAGCGCCTCACCGGCGGTCCAGCAGATCTGGCGGAAGTTGAGTGCCTCCAACCGCGACTCGAAGGCCAGCGCCGCGAAGGCGGTGTTCAACATCGGCGTGAAGACCATCTCCGCAACGGCGAACAGCGCGACGGTGAGCAGGCATGCGGCGGCGAGCGGCAGGCCCGAGCCGAGCGCGAGGAAGGCGAGACCGAAGATCACAGCCGCCCCGCCGAGCAGCGTCATCGGCCGCGTCCCACGGCGAAGCAGATGAGTGACCATCGCGGTGATCGCCGGCTGCAGCACCACGATCATGATCGCAGGGCCGGACAGCAGTACCGCCCGCAGCACCGGGGTGGTGATCTCGTCGGCGATCATCAGTGCGAAGGCCGAGTAGAACTGGGCGTACAGGAACGTCGCGAGCGTGGCGACGACGACGGTCCGCCACGCGTGCGGGCTGCGCAGCGCCGCCGCGACCCCCGCCCGGCTCACCGGCCAGGCGTTCACCGTGGGCCGCGGCCGCCGGGCCGCCTGCGGCAGCGCCCTGGGCAGCCCGACGAACAGGATCGCGGCACCGAGCAGGTAACACACCGCCACCGCCGCCATGAGTGGCCGCCCGCCCCCTGACACGTACAGGGCGCTCGCGATGAACGGGCCGAGCGCCCCGGCCACGTTGACGGCGATGTTCATCGTCGAGTACGCCTTGTTCCGCTCGACGTCGCCGGTGGTGTTCTCGGCGATGAGCACCCGGGCCAGCACCTGGTGCACGCTCTGGCCGAACCCCGCCACGAGCAGCACCACCAGCAGCGCGGCGAAGGCGTGCACGAACGCGAGCAGCCCGAAGCCCACCGCGGCCAACAGCGCGCTGACCACCATCGCGGTGGTGTACCCGAATCGGGGAAGCCACCGGTTGACCAGCAGGCAGGAGACGCCGACCGCCGCGAAATAGACGAACAGCCCCACGCCGACGGCGGTGGCCCCCGTGCTCCTGTCCTGGGTCGCGATCAGGATTCCAAGGACCGGCACGAGACTGTACTGGCCGAGATTGACCAGCAGGTTGTCCACCGCGAGCAGCGGCGTGACCGCCGGACGGCGGCCCGGCCCGCCGTCGCTCGTCGCGTCGGCCGCGCTCATGGCTCTCTCGGCATGGTGTCCGGTTTCTTCCATGCCGACCAGCCTGATGTAATGGGCTTATGCGCCTCAACCCTTACGGCGAGGACGCCGTGAACCTGGCCGCGGACCTGGCCAACCGGCGCCCGACGAGCGCGGAGGAGCTCGCCGACCGCTGCCGCTCCGCCGGGCTGGTGCTGGAGAGCCCGGTCACCGCGCAGGACATGGACCGCCTCTGTGCCGTACTGGACGAGTGGGAGAAGGTCGTCGACGCCGTCGACGAGCACGAACGCGCGGACCTGGTCAACCGGATGCTGGTGGCGGCCGCCGCCTACCCGCGGCTGACCGACCACGCCGGCCACGGCTGGCACCTGCACTACCGCGACGACCACCAGCCGCTCGGCTCCGTGCTGTTCTCGCTGATCTCCGTCGGCACCGCGTTGCACCTGGCAGGGCGGGGCATGCACCGGCTCCGGCGGTGCGCCCTGGCCGGGTGCGCCACGATCTTCGCCGACACCTCCCGCACCGGGCGGCAGCGCTACTGCTCCCCGCGGTGCGCCAACTGCGACGCGGTACGCCGGCACCGCGCGCGAGCCACGGCGTAGGCCCTTTCGGTGACGCGGGTGCCGCCGCGCTCTACGCGCTCAGCGCGTCGGCGACGGCGTGGGCGAAACCGTCGAGGTTGTCCAGCATGATGTTGTGCCCGCAGTCGGGGATCGCCATGACGCGGACGCCGGCGCCGGTGAGGCTTTCGGTGTCGGCGCGCACGCCGTCCGCGGCCGGGTAGAGGAACGCTCGCGGGATCGGCAGCTTCTCCAGGTTCTCCCGCATCGTCGGCACGGTGCCGCGCAGGAGACTCATCGCGCTGCGGTAGAGCGCCTCGGGCCCGGCCAGGCGCATCGTCGCCGCCCAGTGCGGGCCGACGAACTCCATGGTCTCCTTCCAGCCGTGGTCGAGGAAGTCCTGTTCGGTGCGGTAGACGGCGATGCCGGAGCTGCCCGGCCGCCTGGTCTGCGGCAGCGGCGTGGGGTCGAGGTTGGCGTCGGCCAGGACCAGCCGTCCGACCAGGTGTGGATGGCGGGCGGCCAGCGTGATGGCGACAGCGCCGCCCATGCTGTGCGCGACGATGTCCGCGCCCTCTGCCGAGGCCTGCTCCAGTGCGACGGCCAAGGCGTCGGCGTGCTCCTCCAGGGTGTAGGCCAGGTCGGTGGGGCGGTCGCTGATCCCGAAGCCCAGCATGTCGATCATGAGTGACCGGCGCCCGGCGAGGGCCGGGTGCGCCGCCACAGGGGCGAAGTAGGGGGCCGAGCTCGCGCCGAGCCCGTGGACGAAGACCAGGGTGGGCTCGACGCCCGCGATCTCGACCCAGCGAATGCGGGAGCCGTCGGGGAGGACCTGTGCGCTGTGCATGGCGCCGAATATACCTCGAACTCGATATATCCCGCCGACAGGGTACGATGGAGCCATGATGCAGCTCGCCGTCCTCGGATTCCTCTACGATGCGCAGCTGCACGGCTATGACCTGCGACGACGTATCGCGGCCCTGACCGGCCACGTGCGGCCCATCGCCGACGGCACGCTCTACCCGCTGCTCAAGCGCATGGAGACAGCCGGCCTGCTGCGCCGCGAGCTGCAGCCCGGCCAGGTGGCGGCGCCCCGGCACATGCTGTCGCTGACCCCGGCCGGCGAGCAGGAGCTGCTGAACCGGCTGCGCGACCCCGACGAGCTGTTCATCACCGACGAGAACCGCTGGTTCACCCTGCTGGCCTTCCTGCGGCACCTGGACGATCCCGCCCAGCAGGCGGCGGTGCTGCGGCGCAGGCTGAACTTCCTCACCCAGCCGGCGAGCTTCTTCTGGGACGGTGACCGGCCCCTGCGAGCCGCCGACTTCGACGACCCGTTCCGCCAGGGCCTGTTCACGATCGCGACGGCCACGACACGAACGGAGCTGACCTGGCTGCGCGAGACGCTCGCCTCGCTGGAGTCACAGGCGTAGAGCCGGACGCGACCCAAGGGCGTGTACGACTTTCGAGCCCCGCTGAAACGGCCTGTCGGTAAGGCGGACGGCCGGCACCTGGCCCCACCAGCCGCCATCTGCGGCGTTCTGCAGGTAGGCGGGGGGTCGCCGCAAAGCCGGGCTGTTCGTCGACTAACTGAGCAAACGCGTCGATACCCCTCGCCGACGGCGGCGGCGCGGTCGCGGTGGCGCCAGCTTCGATGGCGGGCAGGACGTCGGAGTCGCCGTCGAAGGTGGTCAGGACGAGGGTCTTGATGTGGGGGTGGGAGTGGCGCAGGGCGGTGATGGCGCTGACGCCGTCCATTTCGGGCATGCGCAGGTCCATGAGGACGATGTCGACCTTGAGGGCGGCGGCGCGGTCGATGCCTTCGCGGCCGTTGGCGGCTTCGCCTGCGACGTGGATGTCGGGTTCGGTTTCGAAGGCGGCGCGCAGGCCGTCGCGGACGATGGGGTGGTCGTCGACGAGGAGGAGGCGGATCACCGGGGGTTTCCTTGGAGTGCGGGGATGGTGGCGCTGACGGCGGTGCCTTCGCCGGGCGTGCTCTCGATTTCGAGGGAGCCGCCGACGCCGCGCAGGCGTTGTCTCATGCTGCTGAGGCCGAATCCTTTGCCGTTGGGGTTGTGGATGCCGGTGCCGTTGTCGCGGATGTCGAGCAGGACGACGGCGCCGGTGTAGGAGAGGGTGAGGCCGGCGCGGGTGGCGCCCGCGTGTTTGGCGACGTTGGCGAGGGCTTCCTGGGCGACGCGGAACAGGGTTACCTCGATGGCTGGGCTGAGCGGGACGCGGTCGCCGGTCACTTCGACGTGGAGGTCGACGCCGGTGGTATGGGCCCACTCGCGCGCCAGAGTGGTCATGGCTTCGGGGAGGTGGGCTTCCTCGAGCTGGTGGGGCTGGAGGGCGGCGACGGAGCGGCGGGCTTCGGTGAGGCTGTCCTGGGCGAGGTTGAGCGCGAGTTCGAGGTGGGTGTCGGCGTCCTCGACGCGCTGGGCGGCGCGCAGCTGGGTGATGATGCCGGTGAGGCCTTGGGCGAGGGTGTCGTGGATCTCGCGTGCCATGCGCTGGCGTTCGTCGAGGATGCCGGCCTGGTGGGCTTGGGTGAGGAGCTGGGCGTGGAGGTCGGCGTTCTCCTCCAGGGCGGCCTGAAGGTCGCTGACTGCTTTGCGGTATTTGCGCTGCCGGTCCTCGATCTTGATGCCTGCGATGGAGCCGCCGCCGATGGCGACGGTCTGCACGGCGATGATCGCCAGGTAGAAGACGATGAGCTGGATGGTGGCCTGGGTCCAGTCGAGCGACGAGCCGTACAGGACGAAGGAGGTGGCGGCGACGGCGGCGAAGGTCCACCTGGAAGGAGCGAAGTTGGCGGCGAGGAAGAAGCCGGAGATGCAGTAGATGATGAAGCTTGGGTGGTGGAAGACCAGCAGCGCGGCGGTGGCCAGGACGCCGGCGAAGTGAACGGTGACGGCGACCCGGCGTCCGCGCACGGCGGCGGGGAGGAGGGTGCGGGTGCCGACGATCCAGACAAGGGCCAGGGCGGTGAGCGCGAGGGTACGGGGAATGCCGCCCGCAGGCTGGGCGGGTGAGGCCAGGCTGATGAGGAGGGAAGCGGCCAGGGTGAGGTAGGGGACGATCTCGACGGCGTGCTCGAAGCGTCGTTCCCAAGGGGAGAGCGGGAAGGGGTCGTTCATCCGGGCGTGCCCTCCTCTCGGGTACGGCTGGGGTTTCAGCTGGTCGTGGCTGATGAGGGCGAGCTCAGGCGCATGGGGATCAGGATGGCGTAGCCGTACATGAGCAGCCCCAGGGCGATCATGAAGACGATGGTGGGCCATTGCCAGATCGGCGGGAGATGAAGGGCGAGGAACCATCCGCTGCCCTCGATACCGAAGATCTTCATGACCATGGGCACGAGTCCCTGGGGGAACAGGGGAAGCCAGGCGATGAGGTAGCTGATCGTGACGCCGATGCGGTGCTGGATGGGCAGGTCCGCGGTGGTGGGCTTGTCGGCCTGGGGTGCCGGGCCGTGCTTCATGAGGTTGAGCAGATCGATCCCATGGTTCTCGAGTCTGCGGTGGGCGATCCGGCCGAGACCCCAGGCGCTGAGGGCGCCGGTCAGCACACCGGTGGCGATGCCGGCCCAGGGGTGGAGGAGGATGGCGCCGGCCGCGGGCAGGGCGGTGGCGGGGACCGCGAGGAGCATGAGCCAGGCGACGCTGGTTTCGGCGGTTTCGTCGGCACCGGTGCTGAGCGGGTTGCCGCCGCGCTTGTGGGGGTCGGTGCCGGGAACGAGGGAGGTGACGCCGAGCAGGACGATGAGCCCGGCGGCGCCGCCGAGGAGCGCGGGCAGCAGGCCGAGTACCCAGGGCCAGGCCCAGGCCTGGCCACTGACGAGGGTGCCGGCCAGGGACAGCACCACTGCGGCTGGGCCGACGACGACGAGCCAGGCCAGCTGGCGTCCGCGGACGTCGGCGCGTTCCGCGCCGGGGGTCATGAGGGTGAGCCACAGGGCAGTCCCGTCGGCGCCGTAGAGGTTGGCCGAGGACGCGGCGGCCATCACGATCGCGATGAGTCCCGCGAAGGGGACCATGATCCAGGAGTCGATGGTGACGAGGAGGAGGGGGGTGACGATGGCATAGGACAAGGCGAGGGCGAGGAGCTGGATGCGGACGAGGTCGCGCCACCAGGCGCGCAGTTCCTTGGCGGCGGCGATGCGGGCGCCGCCGGCGGCGGGGAAGGGGCGGGGAGCGCCGCGGCGGGTTGGCATACCGCCGCGAGCGGCCGAGACGACGCGCTTCGACAGCAGGACGGCCCAGGCGGCCAGGAGGAGGGCGATCACGCCGGCGCCGGCGACGAGGATGGCGAGGGCGAGGGGCCAGGGGGCTTCGATGGCGGCCACGCCCCAGCCGGAGGGCAGGGCCCGGACGAGGACCTGGGACCAGGCGGCGGTGTCGGTGCCGCCCAGAGCTACGAAGGGCGCCCAGCCGTTGCTGCACAGGGCGATGGCGGTGCCGATCACGATGCCGACGGCGGCCGCGGTGGCGCGGGAACGGACGAACAGCCCGATGAGCGCCACGATGACGCGGGAGACCATCACCATGATGATGAGCGTGGTGACGGCTGCTGCCAGGCCGATGAGCACTCCGGCCGGGCCGAAGCGCCAGCCGTACACGGGCAGGGACAGCAGGGCGATGAGATTGACCGCAGGTGCGGGGCCCGCGAAAGCTCCAGCGAGCAGCGCCGCCGCGATCCGGCCTGGCGTGGCCGGGAGCATGGAGAAGTATTCGGGGCGCAGGGCCTCGCTGCCGCCCCCGAAGAGGATGGGGCCGAAGATCCAGCCAGCGAACCACGCGGCCAGGGTGTGGGGCAGGTAGGCGGGCCACAGCACGGCGACGGCGATCGTTCCGAAGGCCAGGAGCACCCCGAGCGAGACGCCGGTGTAGAGGTTGGCGGCGTCATCACCGCGCAGAGCGTTGCGCATGAGAGCCAGCCGCATGCGGATCATGTGCTGCGCCAGGGCGGCCGGGCCGGGCGTCAGGAGGTGAGCCATGCCAGCCCCTCCGTTCCTCCGGCGCGGGCGCCGACGAGATCGACGAAGGCGTCCTCCAGGGTTCCGGCGCCGCGTACATCGGCCAGCGGCCCGGCGGCCACGACGCGGCCGTCGGAGATGACGCCCACGTGGTCGCAGAGCTGCTCGACGAGGGCCATGACGTGGCTGGAGATGATCACGGAGCCGCCGTTGGCTGCGAACCTGCGCAGGATGGTCCTGATCGTGGCCGCGGAGACGGGGTCGACGGCCTCGAAGGGCTCGTCCAGGACGAGCAGTCGGGGCGCGTGCAGGAGGGCGACGGCCAGGCCGATCTTCTTGCGCATGCCGGTGGAGTATTCGATGACCAGGCTCCGCTCGGCGGAGTCCAGTTCGAGGATCTGGAGGAGTTCGTCGGTGCGCTCGGCGACGACGGCGGGCGGCAGGCCGCGCAGCAGGCCGAGGTAGGTGAGGACCTCGCGGCCGGTGAGCCGTTCCGGCATGGCGTTGCCGTCGGGCAGCACGCCGATCAGTCCCTTGGCCTGAACGGTGTCACGCCAGACGTCGACGCCGAAGATCTCGGCGCTGCCGGCGTCGGGGCGGAGCAGGCCGACGGCCATGGCCAGGGTGGTGGTCTTGCCTGCGCCGTTGGGGCCGACCAGACCGTAGAAGGATCCGGCGGGGACGGTGAGGTGGATGTCGTCGACGGCCAGGTGGTCGCCGAAGGCTTTGCGGAGTCCGGTGGTGCGGAGGGCGGGCTCCCGGTGTGTTGGCATGCCTTGAGAATCGCGCGGGGGCAGGGGGTGGCGGATCGTCCGGCCGGAGAGCGGGATGGTGGATTCCGGCATCAACCGATCGGTTGATGCGGGGAGAGCGGCTGGTCCGTGGTGCGGGTCCCAGCACCGCTGTCCACCGGCACATGCGCGTCCTTCCTGTTCGAGTCATCGTGGAAGAAGCCGTACTCCACCCGTGAAACGTCCAAGCCCACCCGACGTTTGTCCATTACCAGGGATATCTACCCGTTGTTACCTTCTCGGCGAGAGGTCCGATCAAGAGATCGGTTCCTCACCTCGGGTCTTCGTGCAGCCGCCCGCAATACCGGCGCGACCACATCCGAAGCTCGAGAAAGGAAGCACCGTGGACGACACACCCCCCACCCCCTCCCGGCCTCGCGGCCACAGCCGCAACCCACTCCGGCTGATCCTCCTGCTCGTCGCCGGCGTCGCCGCCGCCCTGTTACCCGGCGGCGCGGCGCACGCGGGAGACACCCCAGGCACCTACTCCAACTGGCAGTTCGACGGCGTCAGTGGGCTCGGCGACGTCGCCTACACCATCACCGTCGACGCCGACCCCGGCGACCAGTCGCAGGTCTACTGGTCCAACCAGGTCTCCTGGACCAACGGCCACGGCGGCTACGCCGGTCTGCAGACCAATGCCAGCACCACCCGCCGCCTGTTCCTGTTCTCCGTCTGGGACGTCACCGAGGCCAGGCCAGGCTCGCAGGGCAGCTGGTGCGAGGCCTTCGGCGGCGAGGGCGAGGGCATGAGCTGCCGCATCTGGCACACCTGGACCCCCGGACAGACCTACCGCTTCCACTACCGCGCGGAAGGCGGCGGCTGGTGGGGCATGACCGTCACCAACACCTCGACCAACGCCCAGTTCAAACTCGGCAGCATCCGCGTGGGCGCGGACACCATGTCACCGGGATCGGTCAGCTGGACCGAGTACTACAGGTGGAGCGATCCGCGCTCCTCCTGCGCCACCGAGCCCTACTCCCGCGCCAGGATCACCGCGCCGGTCGGCAACAACGGCACCCTGCGGGCCAGGGTCACCAGCGCGCACGCCGGTCAGACCTGCACGGACAAGGCCGCCGTCACCGTCAGCGGATCGTCGGCGACGCACGTCAACGCCATCGGCAACTCGGTGATGGGCCAGATGAGCGGCATCGGCGGCAAGTGCGTCAACGTCGCCGACGCGGCCGACGCCACTCCCGCACTCCTTCAGCCGTGCGACGGCGGCGCGGGCCAGGCGTGGGTCTGGGCCTACGACGGGACCATCCGCTCGAAACTGTTCGCCTGCCTGGACGCCAACGGCAGCGCCAACGGCGCGCCGGTGACCCAGTGGAGCTGCAACGGCGGCGCCAACCAGCAATGGAGTCACAGCAACGGCCGCATCGTCAACGCCGCCAGCGGCAAGTGCCTCGACGCGGCCAACGGCAGCAGCGCCAACGGCACCCGCCTCATCATCTGGACCTGCGGGAGCAACGCCAACCAGCAGTGGTCCATCCCGGCCAGGCCCTGACCGCACCGTCCCGTCGTTTCGCTGGAGGTTCATCAGGGCAGCGCCCTCCGAGATCCGGTCCGCCTCGGGGGGCCAGGCGGCTGGGAAAGGATTGGACGGTGTGATGCTCGGGCTTATAGCTTGCAGTCGACTGTGACACCGCCTGAGGAGGTGAGACCCATGAACGCTGTATCGATGTGGGTGCTCCCCCTACCGTCACGGTCGGGCGATTGACGTAGGTGTCGCCGGGAGCGCCTCGACAACAAGACACTCCCGAAAGGCACCACCTGTGCACTCTCAGCAGTTCACCGCCGAGCCGTCGTCGGACGGTACGGCCGAGCGCGACTTCACCGTGGGCGACGTCCCCGGAGTCCGGTCGTCGGCCTTCGGGGCCGATCGCGCGCCCCTCATGTTCGACGTTATCATCGCCGGGTGCGGGCCGACCGGTGCGATGCTGGCCGCCGAACTGCGGCTGCACGATGTGCGGGTACTCGTTCTGGAGAAGGAAACCGAGCCCGCGTCGTTCGTCCGCATAGTCAGTCTGCATATCCGCAGTCTCGAGCTGATGGCAATGCGCGGACTGCTCGAGCGCCTTATCGAACGCGGAAGAAAGCGTCCGGTCGGCGGCATCTTCGCCGCCATCGCCAAACCCGCGCCCGAGGGCCTGGATTCCGCGTACGCCTATCTGCTGGGCATCCCGCAGCCGGTCATCGACCATCTGCTCGCAGAACATGCCATCGAACTGGGCGCGCAGGTCCGGCGCGGTTGTGCGGTCGCCGGTTTCGAGCAGGACGACGAGGGCGTGACCGTCGAGCTGTCCGACGGGAAACAACTGCGTTCGCGCTACCTCGTCGGCTGTGACGGCGCGCGCAGTACGGTGCGCAAACTGCTCGGCGTCGGCTTCCCCGGCGAGCCCTCACGGACCGACACGCTCATGGGCGAGATGAAAGTGGGTGTGCCGCAGGAGGAGATCGCCGCCAAGGTAACCGACATCAGCCAGACCCATCAGCGATTCTGGCTCAGGCCCTTCGGCGAAGGGGTCTACAGCGTCGTAGTCCCCGCCGCGGCAGTCAGCGACCGCGCCGAACCGCCCACCCTCGAAGATTTCAAACAGCAGTTGCGCACCGTCGCCGGAACCGATTTCGGCGTGCACTCCCCGCGCTGGTTGTCCCGCTTCGGGGATGCCACCCGGCTGGCCGAACGTTATCGCGTCGGGCGGGTGCTACTGGCCGGCGATGCGGCGCACATCCATCCACCCATCGGCGGTCAGGGCCTCAACCTGGGCGTTCAGGACGCGTTCAACCTCGGCTGGAAACTGGCCGCACAGATCCGCGGCTGGGCGCCGGAAACCCTGCTGGACACCTACCAGTCCGAACGTCATCCGGTCGCCGAGGACGTGCTGGACAACACCCGCGCCCAGATGGAACTGCTGTCCACCGAACCGGGCCCGCGGGCCGTGCGCAGGCTGCTCACCGAACTGATGGACTTCGACGAGGTGAACCGCCACCTGATCGAGAAGATCACCGCGACCGGCATCCGCTACGACTTCGGCGAAGGCCCCGACCTGCTCGGCCGCCGCCTGCCCGACATCGACGTGAAACAGGGCCACCTCTACGGCCTGCTGCGTCGCGGCCGCGGTCTGCTGCTGGACCGCACCGAACGCCTGACCGTCGGCGGCTGGTCCGACCGCGTCGATCACCTCACGGATCCCACCGCGCCACTGGATGTTCCGTGCGTCCTGCTACGCCCCGACGGCCACGTCGCCTGGATCGGCGACGATCAGCAGGACCTGGACGACCACCTCTCCCGCTGGTTCGGCAAACCCGCCGACTGATCTCGCCTGGGCGATGGCCATCCGTACACGGCCCCGAACTGCGAAGAGGCGAGGTCTCCCGTTACTTTGCGGCTCGTCGTAGCTGTAGGAGTTCAGGGCCGTGACGCGGGGTCGGCGGCGTGCCGCCGACCCCGCGGAGGGTTACCTCGTGGCGCGGAACCTGGCTAGGTTCTCCTCAGAGCTGTACCGCTGGAAGCCCGCCTTCTCCAGCACGCGGAGCGAGGGCGGGTTCGACAGTTCCACCTCGGCGCTCACGGTGTGGACGCCGGGGGCGGTGAGGGCGAAGCGCGTCAGCGCCCTGGCGGCCTCCGAAGCGTAGCCGTGGCCCCGCCTGGAGGCGACGACGCCGTACCCGATCTCGAGGGTGCCGTCGGAGGGCGGCCAGAACAGGCCGATGGAGCCGATCACCAGGCCCGTCGAGCGCTCGACGATCTGGCGGTGACCGTACTCGCCCAGCCAGCCGGGGTGCTCGCCGAACAGACCCGCGATGACGCGGTCGCCCTCGGCGGGGAAGTCCTCGGCCCAGTAGGCGAGCCTGCGGCCGTCCAGGACGGCGGCGACCTCGCCCGCGGTCCAGGTCCGCAGGATGAGGCGGTCGGTGCTCAGGCCGGCATCGGCGGGTGAGACGAAAGAAGACACGTGACACTCCTGGTCGTTGTCGAACGACCGGGCCGCGCTTCAACCTCGCGCGGACCGGACAAGGGCATGCTGAACACGGCCGGTGGCAGCCATATTCATCAACCTCCCTCGTCACCCGCGACGATCACGTCCCTCGAGACGCTAGCAACCGCGTCCACCGCGGGCAAACCGGGGCGAACCGCACACCGGCGACGATGATCGATGTGGTAAGTTCAGAGCGGCAACAGGTAGCGGAGCTCTGCAAGGGAGGTGAGGTTGATGACCGTCGTGGCGATGGCTGCTTTCCGCAGCGCCGGGTCCATCCTTACGTCCCTGGTCCTCGGCTGACCTTCCACTAGCCGCTGCCCGCATCGGGCGCGACTGTCCCGTTCACCGAGGGCCCTTCTGGCAAAGGGTTCCAGACTGTTGTCTTCTCACATCTCTCTTCCAGGCGGCCTGTCCGCCTACGGCTGGGACGACGAGCTCGACCGAGCCTTCGCCCCCCACCGCGCCGCCGGCCTGGTCCCCGCGCGTATCGCCGCCGTCGACCGCGGCAGGTGCGACGCGGTGACCGAGGCAGGCCCGCTGCGCGCCGGCACCTCGCTGGTCAAGACGGCCGATCCGGTGGCCTCCCCGTGCACGGGCGACTGGGCCGCCGTACCCCCCGGCGCCGAACCCGAGATCGCGGCGCTGCTCCCGCGCCGCAGCGTCATCGTCCGATCCTCACCTTCGCGCAGGTCGCACGGCCAGGCGCTGGCGGCCAACGTCGACACGGTCGCGGTGGTCTCCTCCCTGGCCACGGCGTCCAATCCAGGCCGCGTCGAACGGCTGCTCGCCCTGGCGTGGGAGAGCGGCGCCCTACCGGTCCTGGTGCTGACCAAGGCGGACGCGGTGGCCGACCCCACACGGTCGGCCGACGATGCCGCCCGGCTGGCCCCGGGCGTGAGCGTGATCACCACCAGCGCGGAGACCGGGCAGGGGCTCGACGCGCTGGCCGGCGTGCTGACAGGGACCGTGGTCCTGCTCGGGCCCTCCGGCGCGGGCAAGTCCACGCTGGGCAACGCGTTGCTGGGCGCCGAGGTGCTGGCCACGGGGGCGGTGCGGGCCCAGGACGGCAAGGGCCGCCACACCACCGTCCGTCGCGAGCTGGTCCCGCTGCCGAACGGCGGCGTGCTCATCGACACCCCCGGCCTGCGCGGCATCGGCCTCGTGGACGCCGACGACGGCCTGCAGCAGGTGTTCGCCGAGATCGAGGAGCTGGCCAGGGACTGCCGGTTCGCCGACTGCTCCCACGAACGCGAGCCCGGCTGTGCCGTACAGGCCGCGATCGCCTCCGGCGAGCTGGACCAGCGTCGCCTGGCCAGCTACCGCAAGCTGCAGCGCGAGAACGAGTGGGCGACCTCCCGCAGCGACGCGCGAGCCCAGCGCGAGGACGTCAAGAAGGCGATCACCCGCTCGCTGCGCCAGACCTACGCCTTCCGTGACAGGCAGCGCCGCTCATGAGCGAGATCGACGCCATCCACCTCACCGACTTCACCATCGCGAAAGAGAGCATCACCGTGTCGCAGATCTGGACCACCCGCGCGGAGACCGAGCGGGACATCCCCGCCATCCGCGAGGTCAACCTCGGCGCCTTCCCCACCCCGCTGGAGGCCGACCTCGTCGAGGCGCTGCGCGCCGACGCCGCGTGGCTGCCGGGCCTGTCCATTGTCGCCGAGGACGCCGACGGCACCGTCGCGGGATACGCGCTGCTCACCCGCTGCCACGTGGACCGAAGCCCGGCCCTGGCGCTCGGCCCCTGCGCCGTGCTGCCCGGCCACCAGAAGCGGGGCGCGGGTTCGGCGGCGATCCTCGCGGGCCTGCGAGCCGCCCGTGACCTGGGCGAGAACCTCGTTCTCGTTCTCGGCCACCCCGAGTACTACCCCAGGTTCGGGTTCGTGCCGGCCTCCCGGTACGGCATCCGCCCGTCCTTCGAGGTCCCCGACGAGGCGATGATGGCCCTGGTGTTCGACGACTCCCTGCCCGTGCCCGCCGGCACCATCGTCTACCCGGCCCCCTTCGGCGTCTGACCTCCGAAACAACAGGCCCCCGCCACGCGGCGCGTGGCGGGGGCCACCCGACAGCGGCCGCCCCCGGTCAGTGCTGGACGGGCAGCTCGACGGTGATCGTCAGCCCGCCCTCCTCACGGGGACGGGCGGCGACCGTGCCATGGTGCGCCTCGGCGATGACCCGCACGATCGACAGGCCGAGACCGCTGCCCCTGTCGGAGCGGAGCCTGTCGCCGTGCAGCCGCCTGAACGGCTCGAAGATGGCCTCGATCTCGTACGGCGGCACCTGCAGCCCCGTGTTGGCCACGACCAGCTCGACCTGCTCGGCCCGCTGGCGCGTGGTCACCCACACCTCGCCCTTGACGTGGTTGTGCCTGATCGCGTTCTCCACCAGGTTCTGCACCAGCCGCTCCACCAGCACCGCCTCCCCCGCCGTCGGCGCGGTGTCCAGCAGCCGGTGGATGGTGACCTCCCGCTCGGCGGCCTCGGCCGCCACGGCGTCCAGCACGTGCTCGGCCACGTCGGTGAGGTCGAAGGGACGCCGGTCCAGCACGCTGTTCTCCCCCTCGGCGAGGGCGAGCAGTCCGTCGATGAGCCGTTCGTGCCTGGTGTTGACCAGCAGCAGCGACTCGCCGAGCCGCTTGACGTCGTCGGTCGCCTCGGGCCTGCGCACCGCCACGTCCACCAGCGTCCTGTTGATCGTCAGCGGGGTGCGCAGCTCGTGCGAGGCGTTGGCGACGAAGCGGCGCTGCCCGTCGAAGGAGCGGGCGAGCCTGCCGAGCATCGTGTCGAAGATGCCCGCCAGCTCTTCCAGCTCGTCGCTGGAGCCCTTGTAGCCGATGCGTCCGGTCAGGTCGTGGCCCTGCGCCACCCGCCTTGCCGTGCGCGTCACCGCTCGCAGGGGACGCAGCCCCCAGCCCGCGGCGCCGTAGCCCACCCCGACCGAGGCCGCGGCGCCGCCCAGCACGATGAGCGCGCCGTAGGTGCGCACGTTGGCCAGGGCGTCGCTCTGGTAGACGCGGCGTACGGTGGCCGCCCTCTCCGCGGTGATCTCGTAACCGCGGCTCCCCTTGCCGAAGAAGCCGTGCTGCGTGTTGATGTACTCCGGCGTCATCAATCCCCTGCGGGGCTCGAGGGTCTGCCGTACCACCAGGTAGAGACCGGCCAGCACGAGCGCGCCGACGAGCAGGAACACCCCGCCGCAGGCCAGGCCGAAACGCAGGCGGATGCTCATGGAATGCGGTACCCCGATCCTGGGACGGTCTCGATGATCTGCGGCTCGCCGAGCTTCTTGCGCAGCTTCGTCATCGTGGTCCTGACGGTGTTGGTGAACGGGTCGATGTGCTCGTCCCACACCTTCTCCAGCAGCGCCTCGGCCGAGACCACCGCGCCCCTGGCGCGCAGCAGCTCGGCCAGCACGCCGAACTCCTTGCGGGCCAGCGGCACGTAGCGGCCTTCGCGGAAGACCTGCCGGTGCGCCCAGTCGAGCCTGACGCCCGCCCGCTCCAGCAGCGGCGGATCGGCCGGCCTGGCCCTGCGGCCCAGCGCGTGGATCCTGGCCAGCAACTCCTCGAACGCGAACGGCTTGGGCAGGTAGTCGTCGGCCCCCAGCGACAGGCCCGCCACGCGCGCACGCACCTCTGAGGCGGCGGTCAGCATGAGGATCCTGACCATCAGGCCCTGTTCGACCACCCGCCCGCACACCTCGTCGCCGTGCACGCCCGGCAGGTCCCTGTCCAGGACGAGAACGTCGTAGTCGTGCACGGTCAGCCGTTCAAGCGCCGCCTCCCCGTCGTAGGCGACGTCCACTGCCAGGGCCTCACCCCTCAGACCCTCGGCGATCGAGTCGGCGAGCATCCGCTCGTCCTCGGCGATCAGCACCCGCACCCGCGCCTCCATTCCCCCGATGATTCACAGACGCATATAACGCGGACATAACCACTTTTAGTGACGCTCAGGTTAGCGGGCGATCAATGGACTGGCCCGATGACCGCGACAATTCTGCGGCCCTCGCCGCCCGCCCTCGTCCCGGGCCGACAGCGAGGCCACCTCCTGTTCGGGATCGTGCTGGCCGCGGCGGCGGCCCTGCGCGCACTGGTGATGCTCGGCTACACCACCGCCCAGCTGTACTGGTACGACTCCTTCACCTACCTGGACACCGCGCTCCACATGCGGCCTGGCGGCGCCTTCCACCCGGCCGGATACTCCTGGTTCCTTTGGCTGTTCTCCGACGTGAAGCTGGTCGCGGGCCTGCAGCACCTCATGGGGCTGGGCGTGGCCGTCATGATCTACCTGCTGCTGCGCCGCTGGTCGGCGCCGGGCTGGGCGGCCACGCTCGCCACCGTGCCGGTGCTGTTCGACCCGGCCTTCATCCGACTCGAGCACGCGATCCTGTCCGACCTGCAGGTGTACTTCCTCATCATGGCGGCGCTGACGCTGCTCATGTGGCGCACCACGATCACCTCGAGCGCCGCCGCCGGCCTGCTGCTGGCGCTGGCCGGGCTCACCCGCACCGCGGCCGTCCCCCTTGTCGGCCTGGCCCTGCTCTACCTCCTGCTACGGCGGGCCGGCCGGCGCCCCGTCATCGCGCTGATGCTCGCAGGAGCGATTCCGCTGGCCGCCTACGCCGGCTGGTACCAGCACCACCACGGCCGTTTCGCCCTCTCCGGCGCCGACGGGGTGTCGCTGTGGGCCAGGACGATGACCTTCGCCGACTGCCGGCGCGTCGAGCTGACACCCGAGGAGGCCGAGCTCTGCCCCAACGGCACCGTGGTCGACGCCGCCTCGGAGTACGTCTGGGCGGCCGGCGCCTCGCTGAACCGGATGCCGGGCGGCAGGTTCGCCCACAACGACCTGGCCAGGTCCTTCGCCACCAAGGTCATCCTCGCCCAGCCTCTCGACTATCTGCGCGAGGTGGTCAAGGACACCTCCCTGGCCTTCACCTGGACACCGGTCGCCCACCCCAAGCGGGTCTCACCCGCGCTGACCTTCCCCAAGGGCGCGTGGGACCTGCCGTGGCACTTCCCCCTCGTCAACAAGGTGCGCGCCGAGTACGACAACGACATCCGAGGCATGGCCTCCGTCGAGCCGTACGGCACGATCCTGTCCCACTACCGCTACCCGTGGTTCCTGCACGGCACGCTGTTCGGGCTGCTCCTGCTGGCCGGCGGCCTCAGCGCGGCGCTGTGGCGCAGGGCCGCGCTGCTGCCGTGGGCGATGTCGATGGTCCTGCTGGTCGGGCCCGTGGCCGCGCTCGACTTCGACCATCGCTACGTGCTGCCCGCCATACCTCTGGCCTGCCTGGCCGCCGCGATGGGACTGCACGGCATGCTCACCTCCCTGCGAGCGGGTCGCCTGCTCGGCCGGGAACGGCCACGATGAGGGTCCCGCGCTCCCGCCGAAACGACGGCGGACTGGTACGAGGCGTGGAGCTAGGGTGACCGCTTCGCTGTCGCGGTGCTCCCTCGGGGGGTGAGACCGGCGGTCACGTCCTGGACGTCCTGTACCTGCTCGCCCGCGATCAGCGACATGAGCATCTGCGCAGCGTGGGCGCCGTAGGCGGGAATGTCGCGGCCCACCGCCGACAGCGGCGGACGCACCACCTGCGACAGGGGCGAATCATCCCACGCCACGATGGACAGCTCACCGGGGACGTCCACCCCGAGCTCCTGCGCGACGGACAGCCCGGCCACGGCCATGATGTCGTTGTCGTAGACGATCGCCGAAGGACGGCCGGGCGCGCTCAGCAGCCGCCGGGTCGCCTGCGCTCCCTGCTCGCCGGTGTAGTTCGTGTGCTCGATGACGTGATGGTCGAGGGCGAGCTCCGTGCAGGTCCGGGTGAAGGCCTGGTCTCGCTGGACGGTGTGGACCAGCTCGGGCAGCCCGGCGATCCTGGCGATGCGCCGATGGCCGAGCGCGGCCAGGTACTGGACCGTCTCCCTGACGGCCGCGCGGTCGTCGGACCAGATCGAGGGGAGCGACCCCGCCGCCGAGGGATGGCCGATCACGACGACCGGCATGCCGAGCTCCTTCAGGACCGCCACGCGCGGGTCGCTCAGATGCAGGTCGACCAGGATCGCGCCGTCGATGCGCCGCTCCCCCCACCAGCGCCGGTGGATCTCGATCTCCTCGGCGTGGTCCTTGACGACCTGCAGCATCAGGGCGTAGGACCGGGCGGACAGCTCGTCCTGGATGCCGCTGATGAGCTCCATGAAGAACGGCTCCATGCCGAGGATCCGCGCCGGTCGGCACAGGACCAGGCCGATGGAGCGGGCGTGGGCGCCGTTCAGCGCGCGGGCGGCGCTGTTGGGTCGCCAGCCGACCTCCTCGGCGATGGCGACGATCCTGGCCCGGGTCGTCTCCGACACCCCGGACCGGCCGTTCAGCGCGTAGGAGACCGCCACCTTCGACACCCCGGCCCGCCGGGCGATGTCTGCAATCGTCGGTCGCTTCACCGGGCCCTCTGACTCAACCAGATATCCGCTATGCCTTGCGCCGCGAAAGCTACCACGCCTGAACCCCCGCCCTGCGCGCCGCTGAACGCCGCGCCTTCCCATCCATGGCGGTTCAACAAATCGGGGGTCGAATCCGTCTACGTGGTGACGGACCACGGAAGGGCGAAGCCAAGTGGAAGACGACTCGCGTTTTGTCGAGTTTGTCGCTGAACGCGCCGATGCATTGCTGCGGTACGGCTACGCGCTGAGCGGTAGTACGCACGACGCGGCCGACCTGACCCAGGAGGCGCTCATCAGGCTGCACCGAGCCTGGTCACGCGTGCGCAGGAAGGAGGACCCGGAGAGCTACACCAAAATGATCATGGCGCGGCTGCACATCAGCATCTGGCGGCGCCGACGTCGCGAGCAACTCACGTGGACCGTCCCGGACATCCCGCTGGAGGACGCGCTGCCCTTCGAAGCCGACCAGGAGCTGTGGCAGGCGCTGCGCGAGCTGCCCCGGAAACAGCGCACCGTGCTCGTCCTGCGCTTCTACGAACAGCTCACCGACTCCGAGATCGCCGTTCTCCTGGGCATTTCCCAGGGCACTGTTCGCAGCCACGCGTCGCTCGGCCTGAGCAGGCTCCGTTCGGCCATACCGCACGTCATGCCCACAAGGAGGAGGACGACCCTATGACCGTAGAGCCGGAACGCGACCTGTCTCGGGTCATCGCACGCGCGGCGGAGCGTGCACCACGGGCCCCTGCCGACTACTCGACTCAGATCCTGGCCCGCTCCCGCCGCCGCAAGGTCCGGATACAGGCCCTCCTCACGGCGGCGGCCGTGGTGCTCGTCGCAGGAGGGGGCAGCGTGGCCGTGCGGGCGACGTTGAGTGGCGAGCCTCCGGTGGCGGCCACCCCCACGCCCGACGCGACGCCGTCCCTCACGATGCCGATGCCCGCCCCCGTTGCCCAGGTGTGGCCGCAAGCGGTCCACACCATCCCGATGAAACTCCCCAACGGCCGCAAAGGCCGCCCGCTGACCCTGATCGACGATCGCACGCTCCTGCTGGAAACGTGGCAGAGCTTCGAGAAGGCCGACGCGCTCTACGCCTACGACCTCAAGACCGACCAGCCCCGGAAGATCACCGACATCCGCACCCCGAAGGGCGTCTTCGCCTCGAACTACGCGGTGGGCGGGGGCCGGATCGTCTGGCAGACGATCGACAAGATGCGGACGAACTTCTGGTCGGCGCCGCTGTCGGGCGGGCAGCCCGCCGCCGTCGAGACCGACACACCGATCAAGGGACGCGGTGACGGGCTCGTCGTGACCGGCGACAAGATCGCCTTCTCCCTCCATGAGGGCGGCGTCTTCACGCTTCCGCTGGAGGGCGGCGCCGTGACACCCGTCGAGGGCGCCGACCGCCACCACATCCTGAACTGGCCCTGGGTGGGCACGCCGGGCCAGTACACCCCGGACAACGAGCCCAGCTTCGAGGAGATCCTCGATGCCGAAACGGGGCAGGTCAGCAAGGCGCTCGTCCGGCCCGGCGAGGAAGACGTGCGCTGCGGCGTGACAACGTGCACCGGCCGCAGGCCCGACGGGAGCTTCTTCCACCGCCTACGCGACGGCTCCAGCGAACAGGACCTGCCAGAGCGCACCCTGGGCTTGGCCTTCGACCGTTTCGTGACCGTCCATCTGCACCCCAGGCGCGGCCAGGTCCTGCTCGACCTGACCACCGGCCGGTCCGGCGACCTCGGCTTGCGCCCCGACGCCAAGGGAGAAGTAAGCAGCATCCAGCCGGGTATCGACCCCTACGATCGGTTGGTCGCGTACGAGCTGGAGGGCCGGTATGTGATCATCGACCTCGCCAGGATCCGCTGAGGCGACCTGTCGGTGAACCCGCCACCGGACGGCCCGGCCAGCGCTCGGCGCCGGGAGCCAGTGGCCGGAGGGTCAGTGGCCGGAGGGTCAGTGGCTGCCCGACAGCTCGCCGGACAGGGCGCCGTGCATGCGAGCGCTGGCCTCGTTGAGGCCGACGATCTCAACCGTCTTGCCGCGGGCGGCGTACTTGGCCTGCACGGCGTCCAGTGCGGCGACGCTGGAGGCGTCCCAGATGTGAGCGTCGGACAGGTCGATGACGACGTGGTCAGGATCGCCGGCGTAGTCGAACCGGGAGATCAGGTCGTTGCTGGAGGCGAAGAACAGCTGCCCGGTGACGGCGTACAGGGCATGGCCGCCGTCGGGGTCGACCACGGCGGAGACCTGCGCCAGATGAGCGACCCGGCGGGCGAAGATGACCAGGCCGGTCAGCGAGCCGACGACGACGCCGATGGCCAGGTTGTGGGTGGCGACCACGACGGCCACGGTGACGACCATGACGGTGATCTCGCCGGCGGGCATGCGCCTCAGGGTGGCCGGGGCGACGGAATGCCAGTCGAAGGTGCCGACCGAGACCAGGATCATGACGGCGACCAGCGCGGCCATCGGGATCTGGGAAACCAGCGGGCCGAAGACGATACACAGCACCATCAGGAAGGCGCCGGCCAGGAAGGTCGACAGCCGGGTGCGGGCGCCGTTCTTGACGTTGATCATCGTCTGGCCGATCATGGCGCAGCCGCCCATGCCGCCGAACAGGCCGGTGACGATGTTGGCGATGCCCTGGCCGATGGACTCGCGGGTCTTGCTGGAGCGGGTGTCGGTCAGGTCGTCGACGAGCTTGGCGGTCATCAGCGATTCCATCAGCCCGACCAGCGCGAAGGCCAGGGCGTACGGGGCGATGAGGGACAGGGTGCCGAAGGTGAACGGCACCTCGGGCAGGCCGGGGACGGGCAGCGAGGACGGCAGCGCGCCGCGGTCGCCGACCGTGGGGACGGCCAGGTGGGCGCCGACGGTCAGGGCGGTCAGCGCGGCGATGGAGATCAGCGGGGCCGGGATCGCCCTGGTCAACCTCGGCAGGAACACCATCAGCGCCAGCGCGCCGCCGACCAGCGGGTAGACCACCCACGGCACGTCGATCAGCTCGGGCACCTGCGCCATGAAGATCAAGATGGCGAGGGCGTTGACGAAGCCGACCATCACCGAGCGAGGCACGAAGCGCATCAGCTTGGCCACCCCGAGCGCGCCGAGCACCACCTGGATGAGGCCGCCGAGGATGACGGTGGCGATCAGGTAGCCCAGACCGTGCTCGCGCACCAGCGGCGCCACGACCAGGGCGATGGCACCGGTGGCGGCCGAGATCATCGCAGGGCGCCCGCCGACGACGGCGATGACCACGGCCATGGTGAAGGAGGCGAACAGTCCGACGCTCGGATCGACCCCTGCGATGATCGAAAAGGAGATCGCCTCGGGGATGAGGGCGAGCGCGACCACCAGCCCGGCCAGGATCTCGGTGCGGGCGACCTTCGGCGACAGCCAGGCGGGGCGGCCCGGCCGCAGCCGCGCGGCCAGGGCGGCGGGCGTGCGGGCAGGCGTGGGGGAACTGGGCAACAGGACATCCTTCAACATGAGCGGGCAACGTGAGCAGGCGGCAACCCGTGCTGGTGGGCGCGACGACGGCGCGCAGCGCAGGCAGAGGCCCGAGGGGAGAGAAGGCGGCTCGACGGGGTCGCGAGGCACCAGGCGGGCGCCCGACGGCGGGGGGCGGCAGGCCGGTGGCGGTGCCTGGCCTACCGCGAGGAGGTCACGGCGGGCAGCAGGCGGTGACGGTCAGGGGCATGCGCGCGTCGATGGTCCGTACCTCGTGTTCGTTTCGTCCCGCCGTCAGTCGCCGCCGTGCTGCTTGAGGACCTTGTGCCTGTGGTCCGGTCCTGCCCGAACCCTTCGGCGGCGTGGCCGGGGCCTGCACGGCCGGCCAGGGGGACGACACCGTTGGCGTCCCGGCCTTCGGCAACTCTACCTTCGATCGATTCTTGAACGCAGCGGGGGGCCGAGCCCGTCAGCTCGCACGCCGCTGACGGCCTGCTTCTGACGGCCTGCTTCGATGGACGCGCGTCGGAGGGCGTCTGGCGAGAGCACGCCGGGGACGGTGACCCATGGAGGAGCTCGCCGGCCGGCCCCGACGCGACGGCGGTCAGGCGTCTCGGAGGGGCCGGTAGGTGAGGAGGACGAGGCTGTCACCGACGGTACGGGCACCGGCGAGGCGCAAAGGTTTCCGCTCGCCGGTCTCGCCGAAGAGACGCTCGCCGCCTCCCAGCACGAACGGGTGGGTCATCAGCCGCAACTCGTCGACGAGGTCGTGCTCCATGAGCGTGCGCACGAGCCGACCGCTGGCATAGACGACGATGTCCCCCTCCACCGTCTGCTTCAGCTTCGAGACCTCGTTCACCACCTCCCCCCGCAGGACCGTCGAGTTGCGCCAGCCGAGATCTTCGAGGGTCGAGGACACGACGTACTTGGGCAGGTTTCTCGGGCAGTTCCCTGCCGCTTCACCGCCTGCGGCGCTCCGATCCACACCTCAGCGGGCCGTGACCCGGTCGGGTCGCGGGGCAGGTACGGTCGCACGGTCCTGCGGGTGGCCGCCCGCGGCGGGCCCCGGGCGGACCGGCCACCAGATGGCCCGGCCGAAGAGCGCGGCAAGGGCGGGGACCAGCACCAGCGACACGACGAGCGCGGAGAGCATGATGCCGAGCGTCATCGCGAAGGCGATCTGCTCGTTGCCAGGGGATATGGCCAGGCCGGCGAAGGAGGCGGCCAGAACCAGGCCGGCCGTCGCGATGGCCGGCGTCGTGTGCCGTACGGCGCGGGCCACCGCGGCCCGGGCCTGACCCGGTCGCTGCATCTCCTCCCGGATCCGGTCGGCGATCAGAATGTTGTAGTCGGTGCCCAGGGCCACGACGAACAGGAACAGCACCAGCGGCAGGGTGAAGCTCACTCCCGGCCTCCCGAGGGCGTGCTGGAACAGCAGGGTGACGGCGCCGAGGGTGGCGGCGAAGCCGAGCCCGACGGAGAGCATCAGGATCACCGGGGCGAGCAGGCTGCGCAGGAGCAGCAGGAGGATCAACGCGATCAGCGCGGCCGCGACCGGGAACACGATCGTGAGGTCGTGGTCGACGGCGGTCGAAATGTCGGCGATGATCGCCGGCGTCCCGCCCACGTGTGCCCTCGTCCCGGCGGGCGCGTGCTGGGCGACCGCGGCCCGGATCGGTCCTGAGGCCAGGTCGCGAGCCTGCGGGCTCTGCGGGTCCGCGGTCGGGTAGAGGTCGATCCGGGCGGCACGGTGGTCCTTGCTCAGGACCGTCCTTGCGACCTGGCCTACCCCCTTGACCTGGGTGAGCGCACGGGACAGACCGTCGAGCCCGCCGGTGGTGAGGGCGCCGCCGTCCGTGGAGGTGACGAAGACGCTCGTCGGGTCCGACACGCCGGCCGGCAGCGTGCGGGAGATCTCGGCCGCGGTGGCCGCGGCGGGGGTCTGTGCGGCGGGGCCGCCCTGGCCGTAGTCCATGCGGATGCCGATCAACCCGGCGGCCAGCGCGGCAAGCAGGGCGACGGAGGCGGTCAGCATCATCAGCGGTCGTCGCGTGACCAGCGCGCCCAGGCGGGCGGCACGGCCCTCGCGCGCCTCGGGGCGCAGGGCCGCCTTGGAGGGCCAGAACATCGCGCGCCCGGTGGCCGCGAGCAGCGCCGGCAGCAGGGTGAGGCTGCCCAGCAGCATCACCAGGACCGCGACGGCGATCGCGGGGCCCATCGAGCGGAACTGCCCGAAGGTGGCCAGGCCCAGCGTGGCGAACGCGGCCACGATGGTCAGCGCCGCCGAGGTGATCGCGGTGCCCACCCGGCCGGCGACCTGCCCGGCCACCTCGCGGGCCGACTGCTCGGGCCTGGCCCGCAGCTGCTCACGGAAGCGGAACAGCAGGAACAGCAGGTAGTCGATGCCGATGCCGAGCAGGACCACGTTGATCAGCCCTGGCGTGCCCGCGTCGAGCTTGAGCCCGGTGAGCATCGCGGCGGCCGCGACGGCTCCCGCGGCCACGGAGCCGATCACGGCGACCGCGAGCAGCGGCAGCAGGGCCGCCAGGACGCTGCGGAACACCAGCACGTTGAGCAGGACGATGAGCCCCATGATGAGGGCGCTCCCGACCGTCGTGGCCGTCTTGCGGGAATCGACGGTGTCGACGGTGTCGGCGAGAGGCCCGGTGAATCCGGTGCGCATCCCCGCCTCGGAGAACTGGGTCCGGGCGGCGTCCCTGAAGGCCCGGTAGACGCCCTGGACCCCCGTGTCCGCGCGATTGCCGATCAGCTCGACGGACAGCAGTTCGAAACTCCGGTCGGGCGCCGTCATGGCAGGGCCGATCCGGGGGGTCTGGGAGCGGTCGGGGATCAGGAACTGCTGCGGGCCGTCGTCTTCCCTTGGCATGATCACCCGGCGCTTGGCCAGCTTCGCCGCCTCGGCCTCGACCCGCTTGCGGTCGGCGGTGCTGAGCGCCTTGCCGTCGGCCCTGGCGACCAGCACCGTCACCGTGGTGGCGTCGGGGTTCACCCCGAACTGCTCCTTGGCGATGTGCAGCGCGGCGGCCGAGTCGTAGCTGCGGGGCAGGAAGTCCCCGGCCTGGTTCTGGGTGACGCGGTCGAACAGCGTCGGGGTCAGGGCGCTCAGTACGACACCCAGCACCGCCCAGAGGGCGATGACCTTCCACGGGTGTCTGGTGGAGTATCCGGTCAGGGCGCGGATCACGATGTCCTCCGGCGGACGCACTTGCAGTTGTCTGCCGGGGGCTCCCGGCCGGTATCCAGACCATCACTGCGAAAGGCCGCAGGCCTCGTGGCAGCGGATGATCCTGGCCGGGGCCCTGGGGCCTTCCCCCGGCCGGAGACCAGGCCCCTGGTCCTGGTCTCCCGGTCGGCCGACCACCGTCGCCGGCGATTGCACCGCGGCTGCTGTGCGACCCTGTTCCGGGGGCCGGGAGGCCGGATACAGGGGGAACAGACATGCGCAGGAGCCGACACGCGCGGCCTGGCCAGGCCCGGGAGTTGCCGCACATCGACAGCGCCGAGCCGCCGTGGACCCGTAACGACGCGCTCGTGACCGGCGGGGCCTGCGTGATGAACCTGCTCAGCTACGTCTTCTTCAACGCCCCCGACGGCCGTCACGCCGTGAGCGTGGCCGGGTTCCTCTTGGTCGCGCTGGCGGCCCTGCCGCTGCTCGCCCGGCGCCGCCACCCGGTGGCGGCGCTCACCGCCGTCCTGCTACTCGATGCGACGGCTACCCTGACCGTGCCACTGCCCAGGCACTTCGGCGCCGTCCTGGTGGTCGCTCTGTACTCCGTCGCCAGGGCCTGCCCCGGCCGGGTCACGGCGCTCGCGGCCGCCGCGACGGTGTCGCTGACGCTGCTGAGCCAGAGCGACGGCCGCGTACCGCCCTGGCAGGACGCCGTCACCTCGCCCCTCACCACCCTGATCGTCGTCGGCACCGCCATGGCGGTCAACCGCTGGCAGCGGGAGGTGGCGGCCAACCGCAGACTCCTTGCCGACCGCGCGGTGGCCGACGAACGCCGCCGCATCGCACGGGAGCTGCACGACATCGTGGCCCACCACATCACCACCATGCAGATGATGGCCGGCGGAGCCCGGGCCAACATCGCCGAACCGGAGGTGGTCCGGGACGCCCTGCTCACCCTGGAGTCCTCAGGGCGGCTCGCGCTGCGTGAGATGCGCCAGCTCCTCGACGTGCTGCGGGACGGCGACGAACCGGAGAGCGCGCCGTCGCAGCCCCAGCCGGGCGCCGACGACCTCGGCCTCCTGGTGGCCGAGTCCCGCCTCGCCGGCCTGCCGACCGACTTCGGCGTCCACGGGCCGCAGCGCCCGTTGCCGCCGACCGTCGGCCTCACCGTGTTCAGGATCGCCCAGGAGGCCCTCACCAACGCCCGCAAGCACGCGGGGCCCGCCCGCGCGTCCGTCCAGCTGACCTACCGTCAGGATCGGGTCACCGTCGAGGTGCGGGACGACGGCGGGGGCACACCGCCGCAGGAGGGGGCGACGACGGTGGGCTCCGGCGGATACGGCCTGATCGGCATGCGCGAACGCGTTGCCCTGCACGGCGGCACCCTCACCGCCGGCCCGCAGGCCGACGGCGGGTTCGCCGTGGTGGCCGACCTGCCGCTGACCACCGACGAGGCGGCCGAGGCGGCCGTCCAGCACGAGGAGGCACGCCGATGACCGGGACCGGGCCGACGCCGCCGCCGATCAGGGTGCTGATCGTGGACGACCAGCTGCTGGTCCGGCGCGGCCTGTCGCTGATCCTCTCCCCCAACCCGTCCTTCGAGGTGGTGGGAGAGGCCGAGAACGGCGCGCAGGCCGTCACCCTCGCCCACCAGCTGCGCCCCGACGTCGTGGTGATGGACATCCGGATGCCCGTCCTCGACGGGGTCGGCGCGACCAGGCAGCTCGCCGCCACCCTGCCCGGCTGCCGGGTCCTGGCCCTCAGCACCTTCGACATGGACGACTACCTCGTGGGCGCCCTACGCGCGGGAGCCTACGGGTTCCTGCCCAAGGACAGCTCCCCTGAGGACCTGAGCGCCGCGATCCGCACCGTCCACGCCGGCGATGCCGCCGTCGCGCCGCGCCTGCTCACCCGGCTGATCTCCACCTACGTACGGGCCCCCCACGCGACCCGTCCGACCCCCACCGGCCTCGACGACCTCACGCCCCGCGAGGTCGAGGTGTGGCGTCTGATGGCCACCGGCCTCGACAACACCGAGATCTCCCGCGTCCTGGACATCAGCCTGTCCACCGTCAAGAACTACATCACCAGCATCTTCGACAAGCTCTCCGTCCGCGACCGCGCCCAGGCGGTCATCGTGGCCTACGAATCGGGCCTGGTCACCGCCCGCGCGGCAGCCGGCGACCCGCCCGGCGACGGGCACACCCGGTAGCGGGGACCGGCGCCGCCTTCCCCAGCTGGCACACTGCTGGCCATGGCAGATGCGATCGAGGCGTCCGGCGACAGCGGAGGGGTGCGCGTCGGCGTCCTGGGTCCCCTGCTGCTGGACACCGCCACCGGCCCGACACCGGTCGGGGGCGCGCGACTGCGCGCGTTGCTGGCCCGGCTGGCGCTGGAGGCCGGGCGTGCCGTCCGGCCCGAGACCCTGGCCGAGGCGCTGTGGGAGGAGGCGGCACCCGCCGACCGCCTGCACGCGCTGCAGTCGCTGGTGTCCCGGCTGCGGCGCCTCCTGGGCGAGCCGGGGCTGCTCACCTCGGGCCCTGCCGGGTACCGGCTGGCCGTCGAGCCGGACGCGGTCGACGCCGTCCGCTTCGAGCGCCTGGCCCGCGCGGGCCGGCGCTCGCACGCGCAGTCGCGGCCCGCCGAGGCTGCCGCCACCTTGCGCGAGGCCCTGAGCCTGTGGCGCGGCCCCGCCCTGGCCGATGTGCGCGAGGCGCCGTTCGCCGCCGCCGAGGCCGAACGGCTCGAGCGGGCCAGGCTGGCCGCCCTGGAGGACCGCATCGAGGCCGAGCTCGCGCTGGGCGCCGACCTCGACCTGCTCTCCGAGCTCGAAGCGCTGACCGCCGCGCACCCGTTGCGCGAACGGCTGGCCGCCCAGCTGATCCGCGCCCTGGCGCTGAACGGCCGCGGCGCCGAGGCGCTGGCCGCCTACCAGCGGATCCGCGACCTGCTGGCCGACAGTTTCGGCGGCGATCCAGGACCGCAGCTGCAGGAGGCCCACCTGGCGGTGTTGCGCGGCCAGCTGCCCCGCTCCCGCCGATCGCACGGCAACCTCGACGTCCCGCTCACCAGCTTCGTGGGCCGCGACGACGACGTCCGCCGCGTGGCCGACCTGCTCGGCCGAGGACGGCTGGTCACCCTGGTCGGCCCCGGAGGAGCGGGCAAGACCCGGCTGGCCAACACCATCGGCCGGCAGCTCACGCCGTCCGGCGGGGTGTGGTTCGTCCCGCTGGCCCCGGTCGGCGCCGACGACGTGCCCCGCGTGGTGCTCGAGCTGGTGCGGGTGCGCAAAGAGAGCCCGCCGCCGCGGCCCGTCACCGCCGAGACGGTCCTGGACCACCTGGTCGACACGCTCGCCGACGACGACCTGGTGCTGGTGCTGGACAACTGCGAGCACGCGATCGAGGCCGCCGCGAGGCTCGCAGGGGCCCTGCTCGGCCGGTGCCCGAGGCTGCGGGTGCTGGCCACCAGCCGTGAACCCCTGCGCATCGACGGCGAGACCCTGCACCCGGTGCTCCCGCTGGAGCTGCCCGAACAGGGAGCGACGCTCGAGCGGGCCCGCGCCTGCGCCGCGGTCCGGCTGTTCCACGACCGGGCCGCCGCGGTGCGGCCAGGCTTCACCGCCGAAGGCAGCGCGCTGACGGCGGCGATCGAGATCTGCCGCCGCCTGGACGGCCTGCCGCTGGCGATCGAGCTCGCCGCGGCACAGGTACGCGCTCTGCCGGTCGAGGCGGTCGCGGCACGGCTGGACGACCGCTTCAGGCTGCTCACCGGGGGCAGCCGCACCGCACTGCCGCGCCACCGGACCCTGAGCGCCGCGGTGGCCTGGAGCTGGGACCTGCTCGACACCGACGAGCGAGCGCTGCTGGAACGACTGTCGGTCGTGCCCGGCGCCTTCACCGAGGACGCGGCGGAGGCGATCGCCCGGTCGGGCGAGGTCCGGCAACTGCTGACGGCGTTGGTCGACAAGTGCCTGCTGCACCCGGTGGAGACCGCCGACCCGGTCGAGCCGCGCTACCGCATGCTGGAGACCATCCGGGAGTACGGCCTCGAGCGACTGGCCCGGCGTGACGAGGCCGACGACGCCCGCGGCAGGCACGCCGCCTTCTTCCTTCAGCTGGCCGAGAGCGCGGACCCACACCTGCGCACCTCCGACCAGCTGCGCTGGCTGGTCCGCCTGTCCGCGGAACGGGACAACCTGTCGGCGGCGATCCGCTGGGCGGTCGAGTCCGGCGACACCGACCTGGCGGTCAGGTTCGGCGTCGCGCTGTGCTGGTTCTGGTTCCTGCGCGACAACCCGCCGGAGTCGCTGGACCTGCTCGGCCGGATGATCCAGGCGCGCGGCTCGACCGACCCGCGGGCCCGCGCGCTCGTGGTCGCCGCGCACGCGCTCGCCACCGTCGAGACCATCAGCCGGCCGGACGAGGCCGAGGCTGCCTTCGACCGGATCGGCAAGGCGTTGGAGCACGTCACCCCCGGCACCCACCCCATCGTGGAGATGGCCCGGCTGGCACTCGCCGTAGGCTCGGCGGAGCGAGCCGCACCGGACGTGCCCGACTCCCCTGACGAGCCGACCGATCCGTGGAGCCGGTCGTTGACGCTGCTGGTCCGAGGCGTGCTGACCATGAACACCGGGCGCGCCGCCGAGGCGACGCACGTGCTGTCGCGCGCGCTGACCGGCTTCGAGGAAGTCGGCGAGCGGTGGGGCCTGGGCATCACGCTGAGCACCCTGAACGCGGCGTTGCAGCGGGCCGGCGACCCGGCCGGTGCGGCGGGACTGGCCGAGCGGGCCGGCCGGTACTTCCAGGAACTCGGCATGCCCGAGCACACGATGGAGAGCGAGGTGGCGGCCGCACTGCACCGGGCCCAGTCAGGCGACGTGGACGGCGGGCGGCGGCAGCTGACCGGCCTGCTCGACCAGGTCGCGCAGGCCGGCTCGGCGGAGTCACGGGCTCAGGTGTGCCTGGGCCTGGCACGACTGGAGTGGCGCGCAGGCCGGCCGCAAGCGGCCCGCGAACACGCCGGGGCCGGTCTGGCCGAGGCGCCACCCGGCCGGTCGACCCCGCACCTGGCCGCGTTGCTGCTGGGCGTGCTCGCCCAGGTGGACCTCGCGCAGGGTCTCCCGGAGGAGGCGGCCCGCAGGCTCGACCACCCGGCGGTGCACCTGACGCTGACCTGGCAGACGCCGGTCGCGGCCTCGATCGCGGTCGTGGCCGCCGCGATCGAGCTGTGCCGCGACCGGCCGGAGCGGGCGGGACGGCTGCTCGGGGCCGCCACCGCGCTGCGGGGCCGCGACGACCTCGACGACATCGACGTGCGGATGATCGCACAGCGGGCCACCGCCGCCCTGGGCGCCGCAGGGTTCGCCGCCGCGCACGTCGCGGGCGCGCTGATGTCGCGGGCCGAAGCCGAACACCTGGTGTCCGCGATCATCACCGCACCCGCGGCCGAGCGCGCCGCTCAGCCGGCCTGAGCCGCGGCCGGCACGGGCTTGCCGAACATCGTGCAGGTCACGGCGCCTTGGAGCGCCTGCGCGGCCTTGGCGATCTTCGGATCGGCCTCGAACTCGGCCCAGAACTCCGTCGAGATCAGGACGGTCGCCGTGCGGCTGCCGGTGCGGTCGGCGAGGTTGGTCGTCAGGTAGCCGGGCATGCCGCCGTCGTGCCCCCAGAACGTGCCGCACGGGGTGGCGCCGGTCTGGATGCCCAGCCCGTAGCCGGGACCGTCCGGCTGGCGTGAGTCGATCGGCACCGTGGTGCGCAGCTGCGCCATCTGGGCGGCGGGCAGCAGCTTGCCGGACAGCAACGCGGTGTGGAACCGGGACCAGTCCTGCGTCGTGGACACCACCGCCCCGGCCGCCCCGCCCCACCCCGGGTCGTTGTCGGAGACGTCCACGTGACCGTGCCGGCGCTCGCCTGCCAGGTCCCTGAACTCGGCCGGCACACCCGGCGGCATGTGGGCGGCATCCCGTTCGTAGCCGTGGGCATGAGAGCCACGCCAGGCCGAGCCCGCGGCGTAGTAGGTGTGCCCGAGGCCGAGCGGCCTGGCGATCCGGTCCCGGACCAGCTCGGCCAGGCCCACCCCGGTGACCCGCTCCAGGACGGCGCCGAGCGCGACGTAGCCGGTGTTGCTGTAGGACCACTTCGTGCCCGGCGCGAACAGCGGATCGTGCTTCACCCCCACGGCCAGCAGCTGCGCCGAGGTCCACCGCCGCCGGTCCTTGCCGAGCATCGAGGGCCGGATCGCGGCGTCGTCGGTGTAGTCGAACAGGCCGCTGGTGTGGTTCAGCAGCATGCGCAACGTGATCGCCCTGCCGCCCGGCACCTTGCCCGGCAGCCACTTCTCCACCGGGTCGGTCAGGGAGAGCTTGCCCTCGGCGACCAGCTGCAGCACGAGCGTGGCCACCATGGTCTTGGTGTTGGACCCCATCCGGAACTCGTCCCCCACCTTGAGCACGTGATCTCGTCGGGTCCAGGGGGCCTGCTCGGCGATCTCGACCGGACGGCCGCGGCCGTCGTCGACCCGCACGATCACGCCGGGCGCCCCGGCCTCCACCAGCTTGCGCGCCAACTGCTGGAGCTGGGCGCGCCGCGCGGCGGCGTCACTCGAGGCCGCGGACGGCGTGGCCGCGGCGGCTGCCGGGTGCGCCGCGGCCACGGACAGACCCAAGGCCAGCGCCGACGCCGTGACCGTGCGCGGCCAACGCGGCCGTGCAGCGCGATGCGAGGAAAAAACATGTGATGACATCGACCCGTTCCTCCGGGTTGTAGGCGACGCGGACGACCTCACCCTCCAGCCCGCCACTCACAAACCGCACTCAGCACGCTGTCAGCCACCCCCCAGGCACCCCCCAGCACCGCCGGCTCGGCACGCCGTCGGCCACCTCGAAGATCGCGTCCGTCATAAATGATCTTAGAACGCATAGAGTATTCGATCAGTGACTATGGGTAACTATCGCGACGGAAGATCGGATCATCACCCACAGAGGGACACATCAGCATGTACAAGCACGTCATCCCGGTGCTGACCGCCGCCACCACGGGCCTGCTCCTGTTCGCGGGGCCCGCCGCCGTGGC
This sequence comes from Nonomuraea recticatena, assembly GCF_039533245.1. Lineage (NCBI taxonomy): Bacteria > Bacillati > Actinomycetota > Actinomycetes > Streptosporangiales > Streptosporangiaceae > Nonomuraea > Nonomuraea recticatena. The sequence continues at coordinate 206,901 of NZ_BAAATE010000013.1, forward strand.
CTCGTCATACCAGACGCCCGTCAACGCCGCCGGGCGGTCGGCCGCCGACTTCCCGGAGCCGGACAAGGGCCACAAGGGATTCTCCGGATGGGAGCGCGTGGTCTCACCGCTCACCAGCGTGGCACCCGGGCAGCTGGGGAGGGTCGTCGAGGTGTCGTGCGGCGAGGGCAAGCGAGTCCTCGGCGGCGGCCACATCATCGAGTCCGGAAACCGCGTCCAGGACCGGGACGTGCACGTGGTCGCGAGCCGGCCCAACGAGGCGGGCAACGCATGGCAGATCGGGGTCACGAACCTGTCCGCCATCAGCTACGGCGTCAAGGCCTACGCGATCTGCGCCAACGTGGGCCAGTGACGCGAGACCGCGCCGCTCACGTGCGTAGGCATGTCCACCAAGCCCGCGACATGGGCTGAGCAGGGACCGTCGCCTCGTCGGCCGGGCACTTCCGGCCGGCGGGGCGACGCGCGTTTCGACGGAAACCGCCTGGTCGGGGCGGACAACAGGGAACACCGCTTCCACGGCCAACGCGGCGACCCCCACTAGCAGAAGTTAAGAATCGTTGACATCATGTCCGCCCTGCTTTACGTTGAACCATGTCAGGTTTGTTTTACATGGGAGCAGGCACCGACATGTCATTCGAAGAAAAACGCGCATGGATCTATGCCGCGATCGCGGCCGGCGTTCCCGTGATCTACTTCGCGCTCATCCTGCGCCAGATCCCCACCACCGACGTCACACAGATCGCCTACGTGGGCCCCATGCTCGCCGCCATCGGCGGCGCCATCGCCGCCAACATCATCACGACCATCGCCGCCGCGCTCGCCTCCCCCAAGGAGGCCGACAAAAAGGACGAACGCGACAAGCAGATCAACCGGCTCGGCGAACACATCGCGTTCTACGTCATGAGCATCCTCGCCCTCATCCCGCTCGGCCTCACCATGGCCGAATCCGCCCCCTTCTGGATCGCCCACACGCTCTACCTGGCATTCGTCCTGTCCGCACTCACCTCGTCGATCGTGAAGATCGTCGCGTACCGCCGAGGCCTCTGACCGTGCCCAAGCCCACCAAAGTCACCAACTCCATCCGAGCCCTGCGCTTCACCCACGGCGAGATGACACAGGCCGACCTGGCCGAACGCATCGGCGTGACCCGCCAGACCATCATCGCCATCGAACAGGGCCGCTACTCCCCCTCACTGGAAATGGCCTTCCAGATCGCGCGGGTCTTCCAGGTGCCACTCGACGACGTCTTCCAATACCCCGACACCCAGGCATAGCCGCCACCCCCTCGCCGCCGCCGGCCGTACCCCAAACCAGGGCAAGTCATGCGCTCACCCCAGCGCCTCGCCAGAACCGCCGGACTCCTCTACCTGATCGTCGCCCTCTTCGGCGGCTTCGCCCACCTCTACGTACGCGCCAACGTCTGGGATACCTCACCTACACCTCCCGCCTGTTCCCCCGCCCCCTCGGCGTCCTCCTCAGCGCCGGATGCGCCGGCTACCTCCTCGACACCCTCACCCTGTTCCTGGCCCCGGACCTCGGAGCGGCCCTGAACCCCTACCTCGTCACCCCCGCCGCCATCGCCGAGATCACCATGCTCTTCTGGCTCCTCGTCAAAGGCGTCAAAACCCCGCAACAGGACGGCCAAGCCCCCCTCCCCGCCTGAACCACACCGAAAGGCAACGACGTGACGACCATGAAAGCGATCTTCCGAGACACCTACTGCTCACCCGACGCGCTCAAACTCGGCGACATCGACAAACCCACCATCGGACACGACGACGTGCTCATACGCGTCCACGCCGCCGGCGTCGACCAAGGCGCCTGGCACCTGATCACCGGCCTGCCCTACCTGCTCCGCCTGGCAGGCTACGGACTACGCACCCCCAAAACCCGCATACCCGGCCACGACGTCGCAGGACACATCGAAGCAGTCGGCGAAAACGTGACCCGCTTCCACCCAGGCGACGAAGTGTTCGGCACCTGCCACGGCTCCTTCGCCGAGTACGCAGGCGCCCACCACGACGCAATCGTCCTCAAGCCCTCCACCATCACCTTCGAACAGGCCGCGGCGCTGCCCGCCTCCGCCTGCGCCGCCCTCCAAGGCCTCCGCGACAAAGGACGACTCCAGCCCGGACAGAAAGTACTGATCACCGGAGCAGGCGGCGGCGTCGGAACCTTCGCCGTACAACTGGCCAAGGCATACCAAGCACACGTCACAGGCGTCTGCCGCACGACCAAGACAGAACTGGTCCGATCCATCGGCGCCGACGACGTCATCGACCACACCCGCGAAGACTTCACCGACAGGCCAGACCGCTACGACCTCATCCTCGACACCGCAGGCAACCGCCCCCTCACCCACCTGCGACGCGCCCTCACCCCCACGGGCACACTCGTCATCGTCGGAGGCGCGCAGACAGGACGATGGACAGAAGGCGCCGGCCGCCAACTCCGAGCCGGAATGCTGTCACCCTTCACCCGCCAGAACCTGACCGGGCTGATGTCGACACCCCGCCGACAAGACCTGCAGACCCTGACAGAACTCATCGAGACCGGCAAACTCACGCCGATCATCGACAGAACATACCCACTGAGCCAGGCCCCGCAGGCCCTCCACCACCTGAGAAGCGGCCACGCGAGCGGCAAGATCACCCTCACCGTGTGACACGCGGCCACACGAACCGAGCCACGTCAGTCCAGGCAGAACTCGTTGCCCTCAGGGTCGGCCATCACGATGAAACCCGCGCTCATCGGAGGAGCAGGCTCGTGGCGACGCACCCGCCTCGCACCCAGCCCGACGAGCCGGTCGCACTCGACCTCCAACGCCGCCATCCGCTCCTCCCCCCGCAGCCCAGGAGCCGCACGAACGTCCAGATGAACGCGATTCTTGGCGACCTTGCCCTCCGGCACCTGCTGGAAGAACAACCGCGGCCCCCGACCATCCGGATCCTCAAGCGCCGAACTCGAGTTGCGCTGCTCCTCCGGCACACCCACCCGCGCGAGAAACTCATCCCACGCCGCCAGCGGATCGGCATCCCCCGGCAGATCTACCCCAGGCGGGCCAGGATGGACATAACCCAGAACATCGCGCCAGAAACACGACAACGCCCGCGGGTCACGCGCATCGAAAGTGACCTGAATGTCGCGGCTCATCGATCTTCTCCGTTCGTCACAGACTTCGTGTGCACGTAGAGGTCCCGCAGCAGGCAGACCTCGGACAGATGGTGAATCAGCTCCCGATGAACATGCAGCACCAGATCCGCCATGGGCGCCTCGGGAAAGGGCTCCTTCTCCCCCACCGCAACCGGAAGCCCGGCCTCACCCAAGCCCCCCACCCCCGCCAGCCAAACCTCCAGCTGAGCCTCGAGCTGGCCGAGCGCGGCGGCCGCGCCACCGGCGTACTCCCACGACTCATACGACGCCGCCGGCGCGCCGAAATGCGCCGCATTGCGCGCGGCCAGCACACCGACGATGACATGACCGAGCCGCCACGCGATCGTCGTGAAAGCCGCAGGAACCGGCTCAGGAAAGGCATAGTCCAACGTGAAGTCCCCAGCCCCCACCTGCACAGGCGCCGCCGAACTACCACGCGGCCGCACACTCCAGGCATCCGGCACCGGCGACCAGAAATACTCCTCGTCGGTAAGGCCCTCGAGCCGGGCCCGGACCTGATGGTTCCAATGGAACTCCCACTGCTCACGCAGCGTCCGGTTCCAGTCCAGTTCGTCCGCATCCATGGAACCACCCTGACACCCCTAGCGGACAGCATCGGTCCGCTATCTGGCAGGCTTGGCCACATGGACGCGGCAACCAGCGAAGAACGAGGAACGACAGAGCGAGTACTCACCCTCCTCGGACTCCTGCAGCAGCGCCAGGTCTGGACCGGCCCCGAGCTCGCCGACCGGCTCGGCGTCACACCGCGCACCGTACGCCGAGACATCGAGCGGCTACGCACACTCGGCTACCAGGTACAAGCCAGCCAAGGCGTCGGCGGCGGCTACCAACTCGGCCCAGGACAAGACCTGCCACCCCTGCTCCTCGACGACGAAGAGGCGATCGCCACCGCGGTCTCCCTGCTCACCGGCGCAGGCGACGCCGTCACCGGCGCCGGCGACGCCGCACTCCGGGCACTGACCAAGCTCGACCAAGTCCTGCCCACCCGGCTACGACACGAAGTCCGCGCACTCTCCGCCTCAGTCGAGTCCTTCGGCGGAGGCCGCACACCAGCCGACCCCGAAATACTCATGACGCTGGCCAAAGCCTGCCGCGACCAGGTCGAAGCCGGCTTCGACTACCCGGCAGGAAACCAGACCCGACGACGACGCGTCGAGCCATACCGCCTGGTCGCCTCCGACCGCCGCTGGTACCTCCTCGCCTACGACCTCGACCGCGACGACTGGCGCAACTTCCGCGTCGACCGCATGACCCAGGTGTCCGCACGGACCTGGCGCTACCACCCACGCCCGGCCCCCGACGCGGCCACCTACGTCCAGGAGAGCGTCGCGAGCCGGGTCTACCCGCACCAGGCGCGCTTCCTCGTGCACGCCCCCGCCGACACGGTGCGCGCACAGATTCCACCCTCGGCGGCCGTCGTACGACAACGCGGGAGCGACCTCTGCGAAGTGACCAGCGGCGCCGGCAGCCTCGACTTCGTCCTCATGCACGTGCTCCTCCTGGGGCACGACTTCGAGGTACTCGACCCCCCGGAACTAAGAAAGCGCTGCCACGCACTGGCGGAGAAACTGCTGTCAGCCGGAGCGACCACCTCACCGGCTCCGGACAAGAAGGAGCCATGAACCGCGCCGCTCCCGACGCGATGAGATCACCCGCTACATGCAGATGGGAACGCAGACCAGCTTTCCCTGCCAGAACCAGCACCGCTCGCACGGATCGAACCCCCGCTCACCCTCCGCCGCGACCGAGGCCCCCTCCATCCCCAAAGGCGCCAGCAGACTCGAGAGCTCCCCCTCATCGCCCGCCTCGACAGCGGCGCTGAACCTGCCCTCGAAGTCCTTGTCATACCTCAGCAGGACGGCCAGCTCGTGGAACTGCCGAGCGTGACGCAGCAGATCATCGGCCGTCGGCCGCGCATCGTTGGTCATGCCGCGAGTCTCCCCCGGCGGAAGCCCCCGAAGCCTGCCCAAGGACAAATATGTGTCCAAGGTCAACACCGGCGTGAGGCCGCCATGGCCCCTGACAGGGACCAACGCCACCACGCGCCCACGCCCACCCCGGCCCGATCAGGCAGGGCCGACACCCGAGATCTCATAGCGAGCCACCTCAGCGGCGCGAATCACCGCCGACTGATCGTCGCTCGGCCCGGAGCCGCGGAAGGCGTCGAGGCTCTCCCCGGACTCCCACCGCTCATAGACATTGATCCGGCCTGTCTCGACGAGGTCGGCGCTGAGCGCGAAGTCGAGACAGCCGGACGAGGCCCGTGCCTGTTCGACCACGCTCACACAGCCCCGCAGGTAGTCGTCGCGGCTATCGGGATCGACACTGATCCAGCCCGAAATGATGATCACGCCGCCATCATACGAACCGCTCGTGTCCGCCTGGTCCTTTGTCACTGTGGTTGTTTTTGGGCCGTGATTTGGAGGTGTAACAGCCGGACGCCTTTACAAAGTAGAACAATTCACTCGGCACGCCATGTGGCCTTGGCGACAAGGGTCGATCTTCTTGCCGGTTCGACAACGACGCCCGGTCAGGCCGGTCGGGGTCACAGGTCTGCGCCATGCCCTTCTCCCTGGTGAGCAGGTGGCCCCCTTGTAGCCACTCCCCTCCCCCGAGGAGCCGTCGGCCAGGGAGCGCGAGCAGCTCTTCCACCTGGACCGCCGCGCTCCAGGCTCCGCCCGCTCCCCTGCTCTATGGTTCGCGGCCCGCCGCACCCAGCAAAGTGCTGTGCTCTGGTGGGCCCGGTTGATCGTGGAGTCCACACTCGCCGTCCAGCCGATCTTCCCGGCGGCGTCCGCATGCGCCTGCAACGCTGCCAGGATCTTCGCCCAGGTGCCATCACACTGCCAGCGGCGGAACCGGCCATACACCGTTGACCAGGGCGCATAGAGCTCAGGCACGTCCCGCCACGGCGCGCCGGTCCGGATCCGCCACCGGATCCCGTCGATCAACTGCCGCCTGCTCCATTTCAGCGGACGACCGCGGCCCGAAGGGGCAGATAACAGCGGTTCCAGCGCTGCCCATTGCCCGTCAGTCAGGTCGTGCCGCCTCGTCACCGCTACGCCGGCCAGCCCAGTCTCCGCAGGCTGGCCTCCAGCGACAGGGTGAGGTTCTTGCGGTGGCTGCCGGCGCCGTTGGGGTCGCCGCCGTCGAGCCAGACCGAGTACTTGCTAGCCACCACGAACCGATCGCGGCGACCCCGCCGGCAGTTCGCCCAGGATGGTCTCGCTCCGGCCGCCGGAGTAGAAGTTCGCGGTGTCGATAACGTTGCCGCCCGCTTCGCCGTACAGGTCGAGAATGCGGCGGGCCTCCTGCGGCGAGGAGCAGATCTGCTCCTCGCCGAACGTCATCGCGCCGAGGAAGACCTCGGAGACCCGCAGTCCGGTGCGGCCCAGCACCGCTAGCGCATGCTCACGCGGCCACCGTCTGACCGGCCGCCGCACGCAGCGGCTTGAGTGCCCGGGACCAGGCGATCACCTCGTCGAACAACTCGTTCAGGGTCGGCTCCTGGTGCGGGCCGGGGGCGATGATGCCGGGCTCGGCCGGGTCGGTGATCTCGAAGTCCGTGAAGACCGACAACGCCACCTGGGTGCGCACGTTGGCCACCTGGAGCTCGGTCATGACCTGCCGCAGGTGCTCCACGGCACGCACGCCGCCGTGCACCCCGTGGCTGACGAAACCGGCCGCCTTGTTGTTCCACTCGGCGAACAGGAAGTCGATGGCGTTCTTCAGCGCGGCCGGGGCCGAGTGGTTGTACTCAGGGGTGACGAAGACGAACCCGTCGAACGACGCGATCGTCTGGGCCCACTGGTTGGTGTGGGCGTGGTGGTAATCGCCGAACAGCGCGGGCAGAGGCTCGTCAAGTACCGACAGCCCGTATTCGGCCAGGTCGACAACCTCGAACGTCGCCTCCCCTGCGATGACAGCGGGGTGACGGTTGGCGACCTCGGCGACCCAGCGGGCCGCGACCGCGGTACGGCGGCGCGGGCGGGTGCTGCCGATGACAAGGGCGATCCTGATCATGCTTGTCCCTCCTCATTGCGGACCGTAGTGGCCCGACGTGAGGTAAAGTACAACGTGCATGGCAAAAAGTAAAACGATGACTGTAAAAGTGCTGGAGGATCTGGATGACCAGGGAAAACACCGCGAAGACGCGCCCTCGCGGCGGGCTGACCGGTAAGCGGCAGGCGATCCTGGACGGCGCCCTGACGGTGTTCGCCCGCGACGGCTTCACGCGCGCCAGCATCGACGCGATCTCGGCTGAAGCCGGAGTGTCCACCCGGACTATCTACAACCACTTCACCGACAAGGCCGGGCTGTTCCTGGCCGTGATTCAGGAGAGCGCCACTCGGGCGGCCGACGTGCAGATCGCCGTCATCGACCGCCATCTACGCAAGATCACCGATGTGGAGGCCGACCTCATCGAGTTCGGGCTGGACTGGGTGACGCCGAGGCCCGACAGCGCTGCCCACTTCTCCCTGGTCAGACAGATCAACGCCGAAGCGGGCCACATTCCTCAGGAAGCGATCGATGCCTGGCAGCAGACCGGGCCGCGCCGCGTCCGCCGTGAACTGGGCCGTCACCTGCGACAGATGGCCGACCGGGGGCTGCTGCGGATCGACGACCCCGACCGTGCGGCCCTACACCTGTTGCTGCTGATCTCAGCCGAACTGCCGGCCCACCATGCCGCTCTGCCCACCGATGAGCTCACCAAGACAGTCGCTGCAGGCATCCACACCTTCCTGCACGGTCACCTCCGCTGAGTGCCGTGCAGGCGCGATACCGGCCGCTGAGGAGGATCGGCGCGGAAGTCGGTGGTGGGAGGGCAGGCAAAGGAGGCCAGAAAAGCGGGCGGGTTCGGCGGCCTGCAGCCGAACGGTCCATAGGCCGAATCGGGGGTTCCGGTAGCAATGGCGAAATTTCCAACGGATATGCAGGTCGGAGCCCTGTAAGCCCCTCCGAGCTCAGCCTGGAGGACGCCGCTGACCTGCATATCTGTTGTTTCCTGCCGCCGTTACTAACGGGACCCCGTTCAGGCGACGACCGGTTCGCCGCTCAGCGCGACACCGGCCCGGCGCAGTTCGTCGAGTGCGGTGCGGGTGGTGTCGGCGGCGACGCCGGCGGTGTAGTCGAGCAGGACCCGCACCGTGAAGCCCGCGCGCGCTCCGTCCAGAGCGGTGGCCTTCACGCAGTGATCGGTCGCGATGCCGACGACATCGAGTTCGGCGATTTCACGGGCCTTCAGCCAGGCTGACAGTGTCGTGCCGTCCTTGGTCGAGCCCTCCAAACCGCTCTTGGAGGCGGAGTTCGCGCCCTTGAAGAAGACCTCGTCGACGTGTCCGGAGTCGACGGCGGGCGCGAAATCCGGATGGAACTCGCTTCCCTCGCTGCCGAGGACGCAATGCACGGGGAAGGAGTCCTGGAAGTCGGGGTTGTCGGAGAAGTGGGCGCCTGGGTCGATGTGGTGGTCACGGGTGGCAACGACGAAGGCATACTGCCCGTCGGCGCGCTGGACCAGATCGGCGATGGCCGCGGCTCGGTCCGCGCCGCCCTTCACCGGAACGCTACCGCCCTCACAGAAGTCCTTCTGCACATCCACGATGATGAGCGCACGACTCACGGAAAATCCCCTTCCCTCGGGTGAACCGCGGCGAATCACCCTTCCGCCGGTGGGTGGACACGCCTCTCGCCGGACGGTCACCGACCGGCATGGCGTGCATGGCAACACGGCTCACCGCTCCAGATTCGGGCCACATCCGCCCGATTATGACTGTGAGTGTAAGTATACTCACTATGCGTGGTCGCATGTTGGTGGCATAAGGGGCTAGACGAGTAAGTCCTATGTCAGGGTCAGTGGTCGGAGGCGATCAGTGATCAGGTGATGGGGCCGGCCGGTGGCACGGTTGTGCCAGATGGCGGCGGTCAGGTAGCTGTCGGCGTTCGATGGTGGGCCAGGAGAGCCCGTACGGCGGTGCGGATCGACTCGCCCGGGGCGTCGGGGATGCCAGTGGTGAGGGCGGTGAACAGGATGCCCAGCACGCTCATCTCCAGGAGCATGGCGTCGTCCTCGCTGATGTCGATTCCGGCGGCGCGGCATTGGCGGACGATGAGGTCGCTTCGGCCGTGCAGGGCGTCGGTCAGCGTGTGTCGCAGGCGGGGATTTCTGGTGCTCTCCAGGTGCAGCTCGAACAGGGCCAGCGGATCGTGCCGGCCGCCGGTCAGCATCGTGGTCAGGACGGCGACCAGCGCCTCCTCCAGATCGGCGGGCGAGATCGGCCGGACAGTGTAGGCGTCCACGCGTTCGCCGAGCCGGCGGGTGATCCGCTCGATGACCCCGTCGAGCAGCGCGTCGCGGGTGCGGAAGTAGCGCGAGGTGGTGCCGGCCGGCACGGCGGCGGCGGTGTCGACGGCCCTGTGGGTCAGCCCGCGTGACCCCTGCTCGGCCAGCACCGTAATGGCCGCGTCTGCCAGGTGGTCGCGGCGCTGTGGGTTAGGCGGCGGCATGGTCACCTTCTCCGTTGGGGTGGTCGGCCGGGCCACACCATTTCACCAGAGCCGCTTCGATACCGGTGTGATCTCCGGCCCAGGCCACGTAGCCGTCCGGGCGGATCAGCGTCGCCTCGGGACTGGTGCCGTCAAGAGGTCTGGCCGCCCGTACGCGATTGCGCCAGGAGGTCGGCACGCCCTTGTCGGAGAGCAGGACGAAGGTGCCGGCGCGCAGCGCTTCGTACAGACGGCCCGCATCCGTCGGGCCGTCGGCTGCGCGGCGCCCGGCCAGCGGGTGGGCGCCCGGCTCGCCGGGCGGGTAGGCGAACTCCAGCCCGGACAGCCTTCCGAGGATACGGCGGCGGCCTGGACCGGTGTGGAGCAGGGTCGCCATGACGCGCCGGTTGATCTCCAGGCGTACTCGTGAGCCGCTGAGCACCAGCCCGGTGAGGTGGTCGGTCATGGCAAGGACGGCGGAGCCGACGGGGTGCCGTTCGGCGTGGTAGGTGTCGAGCAGCCAGGGTGGGGCCCAGCCGTGCAGTGTGGCGGCAAGCTTCCAGCCCAGGTTGGCAGCGTCCTGGATGCCGGTGTTCATGCCCTGGCCGCCGATGGGTGAGTTCACATGGGCGGCGTCCCCGACGAGGAAGACCCGCCCCGACCGGTAACTGCGGGCCTGGCGGCGTTCGGCGGTGAAGCGGGAGAACCAGCGCGGCTCGCTCATGTCATAGTCGGTGCCGGCGATGTGCCGGAACGCCTCGCGGATCTGGGCGAAGTCCGGGTTGCTCTGCTGTTCGCGCAGCCATGCGCCGACCCGGAACCAGCCGTCGCCGAAGGGAAGGGTCACCACCACGCCCTGGGTGCCGACCTGCGTGATGGGTGGCGGCTCGGAGGTGGGGATGCGGACGTCGGCCAGCAGCATGGGCAGGCTGTAGGCCGCGCCGTCGAAGCCGACGTCGATCAGGTCGCGGACAGTGCTGTGGGCGCCGTCGGCGCCGATGACGTACCCGGACTCCAGTTCGCCTCCATCCTCGAGCCTCAGCCGTACGGAGCCGGCGTCCTGGGTCAGGCCGACCACATGAGCGTTGCGGCGGATCTGCACGCCGAGCTCGGCGGCGCGCTGCTGAAGGAGCTTCTCGGTGCCGTTTTGAGGCACGAGCAGCAGCATCGGGTATCGCGTGTCGAGCCGCCCGAAGTCGACCCGTGAGGCGTAGGCGGGATACACCGTCCTGAGTGGGTTGCCTCCCGCGACCAGTTCGTCGCCCATGCCTCGCGCGTCCAGGAGCTCCAGGGCGCGGGCGTGCAGACCGAACGCTCGGGTGACGTTGGACTCGCTGTCGCGCTTGTCCAGGATCGTGCAGGACACGCCCGCCAGTGCGAGCTCGCAGGCGGCCATCAGCCCAGTGGGGCCGGCCCCCACGATGACGACGTCATGCATGACACCCTCCATTCGCTACAAGTGTATCGCTACATTTATAGCGTACGGATGCCGTTCGCGCCCCTGGCAGTCGCGCAGCTGAACGCCCCGCCCGCGGTCAGTTCCAGGTGAGCCGCTCGGCCAGCAGCGCCTGCTGAGCGGGGTTGGCGGTCAGATCCAGCGCCCGCTCGTCGCAGGCGCGCGCCTGCTCGGCCTCGCCCAGCTCACGCAGCAACTCGGCGCGGGTGGCGTGCCACAACCCGTAGGAGACCAGGTCGTGTTCCAGCGCGTCGACTTCGGCCAGCGCCGCCGCGGCCCCGTGCACGCGGCACAGGGCGATCGCCCGGTGCAGCCGAGTGACCGGCGAGGGCGCCAGGTGCAGCAGCATGTCGTACAGCACCAGGATCTGCGCCCAATCGGTGTCCTCGAACGACCGCGCCTCGGCGTGACAGGCCGCGATCGCCGCCTGCAGCTGGTACGGCCCCGGCCGGCGGTGCGTCCGGGCCACCCCCGTCAACAGCGCGGTCGCCTCCTCGATGGCGTCATGGTCCCAGCGGGAGCGGTCCTGATCGGCCAGCAGCACCAACCGGCCGTGCTCGTCGAAGCGGGCCGCGTCGCGGGCCCGGTGAAGCCGGATCAACGCCAGCAGCCCGCCCACCTCAGGCTCGCCCGGTGCCAGACCCGCCAGCAGAGCGGCCAGCCATTCGGCGTCGTCGACCAGGTCACGCGCCCGCGCCCGTTCGGGCGTGCTGGACAGGTAGCCCTCGTTGAACAGCAGGTAGATGACCGCCAGCACCGAGGCCAGCCGCTCCGGCAGTTCCTCGGCCGCGGGGACGCGGTAGGGGATGCCGGCCTGGCCGATCTTCTTCTTCGCCCGGGTGATGCGCTGGGCCACCGTGGCCTCAGGAACCACGAACGCCGCGGCGATCTGCGCCGTGGACAGCCCGCACACCACCCGCAGCGTCAGCGCGATCCGCGCCGCCGGAGCCAGCGCCGGATGGCAGCAGGTGAAGATCAGCCGCAGCCGGTCATCGGTCGCCTGCGGCTCCGGCCAGCGCAACTGGGCCAGCTTGGCCCGATAGTTCGACTCCCGGCGCAGCACATCCAGCCCCCGCCGGCGTGCCACCATGTACAGCCACGCCTGCGGCCGCTCCGGAATCCCCTCCACCGGCCAGCGGCGTAGCGCGATCTCGACGGCGTCCTGCACCAGGTCCTCGGCGGCGGAGAAGTCGCCCAGCAGCGAGATCAAGCTCGCCGCCAACCGGCCCGCGTGCTCACGCACCACGCGGGCCAGCACGCCTCCGCTGTCTCCGCCCAGGTTGGCACCGGCGCGGCCGGGCCGCTCGCCGAGAGAGCCGCCGGCAGGCTCGGCGGCGGGCTGGTCTGCGGGGCCGGTCATGAGGCGGGGCGGATCTCCACGATCGGACAGGCCGGCCACGAGCGGGCCAGCTTCAACGCCTCGTCCAGATCGGCCACCTCGACCTCGGCGAACCCGCTCACCACCTCCTTGCCCTCCATGTACGGCCCGTCGGTGACCACCGGCTCGGCGCCGTCCAGGCGCAGCGTGGTGGCGGTGTGCACCGGCCCCAGATGCGTATGGTGCGTGATCACCTCGGCGTTGTCGGCGAACCACTGGCCCACCGCCTCGTAGGCCTGGCGCTGCTCCAGCTCGCCCATCGCCTCCAACTGCCGGGAGAACTGCTCGGTCTCGATGAACATCAACACGTACTTCACCTTGCTGAACCTCCTGCTCGACGATGACGTACCCGGTACCTGCCGTGCCAGATCTCAGCTGGACGGAAGGGCGGCATACAGGTCGACGCCGCACCCGTCCGGGTCGGCCACCGTGGCGTAACGCATCCCCCAGAACGCATCGAACGGCTCGGCGATCCCGCGATAGCCGGCCGCGACGAGCTCGGCGTACGTGGCATCCACCCCCGCCGGGGTCTCGAACTGGAAACAGAGCAGGGTGCGCGGGCCGCCGGACGGCCTGCTCCAGCCGGGCAGGAACGGGGTACGAAAGCCCTCGGTGTCGAGCATCACGTGCAGCCCGTTCGGCAGGTCGCAGCCGGCGTGCTCGGGCGAGTAGTCGTCGATCTTGAACTCCAGCCCGAGACGGGCATAGAAGGCGATCGAGGCGTCGAGGTCGGACACCACGATGTCGATGGTGTTGAGCGTCGGATTCATGATCGTGTTTCCTGTCTTCCTGGTCGGTCGTGCCCGTGCGGTGCCGCCTTGGCGGCAACCCGGACCGGGGCCTTCACCAGCACGACGATCGGCGCAGGCCTCGATACGACATCTGCCGGCACGGACTTTCGTCCCGCCTTCTCAACTGACCCCCGACCTCGGCGCGGCTGCAGGCGTAGCGACCCAGGAAGTTGACGCGGCCCGGAAGCGGACACCTCCAGGGTGGTGGCGGCTTCGGTCGGAGGTCTACGCGCCTGGCTTGGCGGCCGGGTCATGGCGGGCCGCACGCAGGGCAAGCACTCCGATGGCCGTCAGGAGCACGCCTCCAGAGACAGGCTGGATGATCGTCATCGGCACACCTGCGGCCAGGAGATAGCCGCCGATCTGGGCGGGCATGCGACCGGTCGTCTTGACGGCCCACCGGGCGAACGTGCCGAAGGCGAGGAATCCCATCCCGGCCATGAAAAACCAGACGAGCACCGTCTCAACGCTGAACGCCGGCTACCACCTGGCGTTCGGCGTCGGTGCGGGCCTCCTCGTCACCGCCGTCATCGTCGGCTTCATCATGCTGCGCTCCGGACCCGCAGGGCCGCCGCAGCCGACCCAGGTCGAGGAGGCCGCGAACGCCGCCCAGTCCTGACCCGCCGAGCATCGAAAGAGAGCAATGACCGCCTCCCCCCAGACGGACCGACCCGTGACGACCAACCCCACTACGTGGCGTTTCAGGGGCCTCGCGGTCGGTGGCGCGATGCCGGCCACCAGCCTGTGTGGCGAGGGACCGGCCGTGAATGATCGAGCCAGTGGTACTACCGCCTCCGGGTGTAGCCGGCACTTTCCGCGCAGGCAGCCAACGGTCGCCGGGAGACTGCCACCTTCGTGGCGCGACAGAACGACCCTCGGCCGTAGGCCCTGAATAATATCGCGACTGTCAGTAGTCATTTGACTACAATGAGATGTGAACCTCGGGGCCCTCCCCCGTCACTAGGAGGTCATATGCGTCGTCTCCCCGCCACCCTCGCCGTAGGGTGCGCGATCGCCCTCGTCCTCGCCCTCGCCACCCCTGCGTCTGCGGCATTCGGAACACTGACCCTGACCTTGCTCAGTGGGCAGGAGGCCGAGCTCGAGAATCCCGCTCGGGGTTGCCACTCCATCGACTCCTCGGTGAAGGCGGTCAACAACACCACAGCTCCTGTGTCCCTGTACTGGGATCGCGACTGCAACGGCCCCCCGCAGCTCGCGAACGTGGGTCAGACCACGATCGCCCAGGGCACGCCCTGGGTCAGCGTCTACGTCAACCGCTGAGATCACCGGCCGCCTGACGCCGGGGCCGGCGTCGGGGATGAACAGCGCGCAAGGCGGCCTTGCCATGCCGCTGTCGGTCTGGGAGGTACTGCTCGACCTGGCCGCCCCACGACTGCCACAGCGCGACTCGACAGGAAGCCCGAGGCCGGGGTCCGGGCTTTCTCGTCTCGGCGCCGGGGCGGCCGACCATGTCGCCGGTGGCCCGGGCGACGACCTTTGCGACGGTGGCACGCTCGAAGGTGAGGCCTGGGTCTTGAGCGCATGGCCGTCTCAACGGCTCAGGACCGCGGTCCTGACAGGGCGGTCTCCGAAGTCCCGGTGTAGGAGACGCGCCGGTACCACTCGTTCGCCAGCATCTGGGCGCGGGCCTGCTCCGGCAGAGAGGTGAGCAAGGTCATCGACGCGCCCCGCCCGACCTCGGACTCGTGCGCGTGCATGGCAGCCCACTTGCGCTCGGCCCACTGCCCGACATCGAGATGGGTGGTGACGTGTTCGTCGGGGACGCCTGGCAGCGTCTGGCCCGGCTCGGGAGGCGTTCCGAACACCGCCTGCCAGTGCGACGCCACGACGGATCGCGGGATGGTCGCCAGGTAGAGGGCGTGCGGACGCCACGGAGCGCCCGCGTCCCTGTAGAGCTGGTCGTACCCGGCCGCTTCGACCGCGGCCATGGCCACCCGGTGCACGTGCACGTGATCCGGATGACCGTACGACCCCATCCGTCGTAGGTGAGCACGACATCGGGCCTGAACTCCCTGATGTGCTCGACGACCCTTCTCACCGCCTCGTCGAGCGGGACGTCCAGAAAACGCGGGCTGCCGGGCGCGGACTCGGGCTTGCCGGCGTCGGCGTAACCGAGCAGCCTCGGTTTGCCCGCGCCGAGGATGTCCAGCGAGCGCTCCAGTTCTCCGGCCCGTTGGGTTCCCTCCGCCCAGGTGCACGTGACGACGGCGGTCCTGGCGCCCTCGTCGGCGTACCTGGCCAGGGTCCCGCCGGTCCAGATCGCCTCGTCGTCCGGATGCGCATGCACACACAGCACCCCGAAACCCATGCGAACACCTCCCGAGTGATCAATGGCCGGTCATCGTAACGCTCGCGCATCCTTGCCGTTCGCGGTTCGCAGCGACAGAGGCGTGCGGCTCGACCGCGGACGAGGGACGGACGAGTTCGCCCTGCGAACGCGTGCCGTCAGGGTGACGGACTGATCAGGGCGTGCAGGTGCATGTCGTGCCATCCGTCGGCGTGGAGATGAGCGCTGCGCCTGGTCCCTTCCAGGGCGAACCCGGCTTTCTGCGCGACCCGGCAGGACGCTTCGTTCATGGTCGAGTGGTTCAGGTACAGCCGATGGACTCCCACGCCGAACGCCCATGCGCTGAGCGTCCGCACTCCGGCCGTGGCCGCGCCTCGACCTCGGGCCGCGGCGCGCATCCAGTAGGCCACCTCGGCCTCTCCCGCTGCGCGGTCGATGCCACGCAGCGCGACCCTGCCGAGCACCTCGTCCGTCGCCGTAACAACCGCCCAGGTCGCGCTGGACTCGATGCGCCAGCCCTGTGTGTAGCCCTCGATGAGTTCTTCGGCCTCGCCGATCGAGTCAACGGTGCGCGCATGCCAGTGCCGCGTGCCCGGGTCCTTGAAGGCGTCGAGGATCATGGGAGCGTCCTCCCTTCTCCAGGGCCTCAGAAGAAGGCTCCTCTCTGACGTCAGGACCGGCTGCGGGCTGTGGCTCAGCGAACCGGGCGCGATGACCGGGAGGACGAGTTCGGGCATACGGTTTCTCCATCACGTGGGGGCACGGAGTTCTCATTCTCCGCCCCCCTTGCGCGGGGCCCGCAGCGGCGGTGGCCCCCGGTCAGCGGCGCTCAGATTGATCAGCGGCCATTGCGCAGGGCTGTGTCGTCGTACCGGCAGGAGCCGCTGAGGAAGGAACTTGTGAACACCGCGGCCGCGCTCAGGGCCGGCCGTGGCGCCTGATCCGGCACGCGACACCGACGGGCTGGTACGGCAGGCCGGAGGGAGGCCAGAGGTTTCTCCCGCTGGTTCGTTGTCAGCAGTGCGGTGGGGTTCGTCGCCCGGCTCAGCGGTGCAGGGTGGTCTCCCGCTCCATGTGCGACAGCTTCTCGGGATTACGGACGGCGTAGAGCCCGGTGATGAGGCCGTCGTCGACGCGGACCGCCATGACGGTGTCGATCTCGCCGTTCAGCCGGAAGACCAGCGCCGGATAGCCGTTCACCTGTGCCGGCTGCAGCAGCGTCGCCGCGGAGATCCTGCCCAGCACGTCGGTCACCCGGTCGGCTCCCACGACAGGCTCCAGCGCGGCCCGCACGACGCCGCCCCCGTCACCCAGCAGGACGACGTCCGGCGCGAGAACGTCGAGCAGGCGTTGCAGATCGCCGGTTTCGACCGCCCGCTGGAACGCCTCGAGCGCGTCTCGTGTCGCGGCCGGAGAGACGACCCCGCGCGGCCGGCGCGCCGCGACGTGCGCCCGTGCCCGGTGCGCGATCTGACGGACCGCGGCCAGGCTCTTGCCGACGGCCTCGGCGATCTCGTCGTAGTCCAGGTCGAACACCTCGCGCAGCACGA
The DNA here is from genome assembly GCF_039533245.1 of Nonomuraea recticatena. NCBI lineage: Bacteria > Bacillati > Actinomycetota > Actinomycetes > Streptosporangiales > Streptosporangiaceae > Nonomuraea > Nonomuraea recticatena. The sequence continues at coordinate 224,041 of NZ_BAAATE010000013.1, forward strand.
ACACCGCCCGCTCGGTCGGCTGAAGTGTCTCCAGCACCAGCAGCATCGCCATCGAGACGCTGTCGGCCAGCACCACGTCCTCGGCCACATCAGGCGAGGTCAGCAGCGGCTCGGGCAGCCAGGGACCGACGTAGGACTCCTTGCGACGGCCGAGCGTACGCAGCCGGCTCAGCGCCTGGCGGGCGGCGACGCGGACCAGGTAGGCACGCCGATCCCGCACGGTGTCGAGATCGACGCCCGCCCATCGCAGCCAGGTCTCCTGCAGGACGTCCTCGGCGTCGGCGGCCGAGCCGAGCATCTCGTAGGCGACGGTGAACAGCAGGTTGCGGTGGGCGACGAACGCCTCGGTTGCGGGGTCGGGGCGGTCGTCCCGGCTCATGTCCCCGCCGCGATCTCCGGGCGCGGTCTGCGACGTGCCGGCCATGGATACTCCTGTTCCCTCGACTGTGTCGCCACCAGACGCCGAACCAGGCCGTTTTGTGACACCGCGACGGTAGCCGATCCTTGCCGCCCGCTGCCGCACGGCCTGACGCCGGGGCAGCGTCGTGAGCGGCGGTGCCTCAGATATCTCCGATGAGCCCCTTGTGTGGTGCAGGTCACATGGCCGCGCTGTCACAAGGATCAGGTCGCCGGCATCTTGTGTTCGTTCAGCACGCCGCCGGGCGGCGGCGACTGTCGGCCCGGTCGGTTCCGACAACGAGTTTTCTCCTGTGTGGAAGGAACGTCATGAGTTCAGCGCTTGAAACCCTTCGCCGTGACTTCGGCGGCGACATCATCGAACCGGGCGGAGCGGAGTACGAATCGGCCAGCCGCTCGGTCCTGTCTTCGGGTAGTCCGGCCTATGTCCTGCGGCCCGAGAGCGTCGGGGACGTGCAGGCGGGTGTCAGATTCGCCGCCGGCGCAGGGCTTGTGCTGTCCGTCCGTGGCGGCGGCCATGGGTTCGCGGGCTTCGGCACCAACGACGGCGGCATCGTGATCGACCTCAGCAGGCTCGCGAACGTGGAGCTCATCGACAAGGAGCGTCACCTCGTGCGGATCGGTGGCGGCGCCACCTGGGGTCAGGTCGCGGCCGCCCTGGCCCCGCACGGCCTGGCGATCTCCTCGGGCGACACCAAGAGCGTCGGTGTCGGCGGGCTGACGTTGACCGGCGGCATCGGCTGGAAGGTCAGGAAGTACGGCCTGGCCCTGGACAACGTGGTCGCCGCAGAGGTGGTCACGGCCGACGGAGAGGTCCTGCACGCCAGCGCGCAGGACAACCCGGAGCTGTTCTGGGCGATTCGCGGGGGCGGCGGCAACGTCGGGATCGTGACCGCCTTCGAGTTCGCGGCACACCCGACGACAGACGTCTTCTACGGCAAGATCTCTTTCCCGGCGTCGGAGGCTGCCGCCGTGCTCCAGGGCTGGGCGGACTACCTCCGCACCGCCCCCGAAGAGCTCACCTCCATCGCGAGCTTCGCCAATCCCTTCGCCGGCGGACCCGAAGCGCCGGTCGAGATCCACCTCGCCTTCGACGGCGACGACACGGAGCTCGCCACGAAGGCCATCGACCCGATCCGCCGCCTCGGCACGGTGATCGCCGACGATGTCGCGCTGAAGCCCTATGCCGACACGCTCGTGGATGGCGTGACACCGCCGCCCGGCATCCGGCTCGTCACCCGAAGCGCATTCGTCGACAGGGAATCGGTGCCAGAGGTCCTTCAGATCCTTGCCGAGGTCGGGGCATCGGAGGGGTCGCCGTTCATCGCCGTTCGCAGCGTCGGCGGTGCGGTGGCCCGCGTCCCCGACGACGCCACCGCCTACGCGCATCGCCGAGCGGAGTTGATGTTCGTGACCACCACCGCGGGTCCGGCTCCGGTCGTCGAGGCCGCTGGTCCTGCCCTGGAAGCGATCTGGGCGAGGCTCGCACCCCACGTCAACGGCGCCTACGCCAACTTCCTCGCCTCGGCCACCGAGGAGGATGTCGCCGCGATCTATCCAGCGCAGACCTACGAGCGGCTCGCGGCGGTCAAGCGCCAGTACGATCCCGGCAACCTGTTCGCCCGCAACCACAACGTCCGGCCTCAGTAGGCCCTGCGGACGAGCACCAGCCCCGACCGGCGCCGTGCACCGCTCGTCCCGCACGAGACAGCCCCGCCGGTCGCCACGTGCCCGGACTGACCCGCACCTCGTCCCTCACCGCCACCCAGAGGACCTGCTCGGCGCTCTCGAGGACCTGGGCGCGGTGTGGGTCGCCCAGGCCTCGCTTACCCCTGCACGAGCATGCCCTACTTCCTCGGCGCGGTGGTCACGCATCTGCGGGTCAAGGACGTCAAGGGGATCCTGATCCCGGTGGTGCTCGCGGCCGTCTCCATGGCCCCGCTGCTGCTCGGCATCGCGACGTGGTGAGCCGTCCCGGAACGGGGGACGAAGACCGCAGCAGTTCAGGTGTCTCAGCGCCACGTCGGGCTCATTGCGGCCATCCATGCGCGTGTCGAACCTTCTTCGAGGACGGAGAAAAGACGACACGACCAAACGTTGACGTGGCATGAGCGATGAGGGCGGCGGGCCCGGTACAGCCGACAGCGGGCGCGAGGGCGTGAGAGCAAAGGCAGCGGCTGGGCTGCTCATCGTGCCGGCGGTCCTGGCCGGGCTCGTGGCCGGGCTCGGCGCGCTGTGGGCCGCCGCTGCGACGAGTGGTAACCGGTACGTGGCGTTGGCCGTGGCCGCGCCGGCGCTGACGGGCCTCGTCTGGTGGTTGTGCCGGTTGGCGCTGCGGCGAGTGGCGGGCTTACAGGTACGACGCTGGGCCCCGATCGCGGTCGCCGTGGTGGAGCTGGCGGTCGTGGCCGTCCCCCTCGCGGGCCTGCTGTACGGCGGGCCGCCGAACCGGCCGATCGCGGCGGGGCCCGGCACGCGGTACTGGGACCTGCCGACCGGCTCGCGCATCGCCTACACGCGCACCCCGGCCCAGGGCGAGCGGCGCGACACACCGGTGATCCTGGTGCACGGCGGGCCGGGCGCGCCGGACGAGCCGTCGCCGCTCGCACCCGCGCTCGCCGCCGCGGGCTTCGACGTGTACGCCTACCACCAGGTGGGCGCGGGCCTGTCCAGCCGCCTGTCCGACGTACGCGGCTACACCGTCGCCCGGCACATCGCCGACCTGGACGCCGTCAGGGCCGCGATCGGCGCGGACCGCGTCGTGCTGGCCGGCGTCTCCTGGGGCGGCCAGCTCGTCGCCACCTACCTGGCCGCGCACCCGGACCGGGTGGCCCGCGCGGTCGTGGCCTCGCCGGGAACCATCTGGTTGCCCGCCTTTCCTGACAACCGGCACATGACGGAGGGCGGCCTGCGCGACCAGAACCGGGCGCTGTGGGACCACCCGCGCCTCCTGCTGGCGCACGTGCTCGTCGAGGTCGCGGGGCCACGCGTCACCCACGCGCTGCTGCCGGACGACGCGGTGGACGGCGACTTCGAGTCCCTCGTCGGCGAGTTCGACATGCGGGCGGGCTGCCCCGGCCGGCTACTGCGGGTGCCGCCGTCGGGGGCGGGATTCTGGGCCAACGCCATGACCGGGCGCGACATGCACAGGGTGGCCGATCCCCGGCCCGCGCTGCGCCGGATCGCCGTTCCCGTGCTCGTGTTGCGCGGCTCCTGCGACTACGTGGCGCCCGAGGTCGCCCGTGAGTACGCCGACGTGCTGCCGAACGCCGTCTTCCGCGAGATCGGCGGCTCCGGCCACGACATCGCCCATGACCGGCCAGGCAGGTACCGGGAGCTGGTCACCGCCTTCCTGCGCGGCCAGATCACGCCTTGAGCCGACGAACACGGCTCGCACCTGGCACCTCGTCTGATCATCGGTGCCGGTCACGCCGGTCATGCCGAAGGACCATCCGTCCGGAGGGTCCGACAGTGGCTGCGTCACCACACTCGCCAGGGGCCTGCTCGGCGGCTACTCGGCGTAGGGCTGGTCGGCTCCCTGGGCGCTGTAGCCGAGGCTCCAGATGTAGCCGTCCGGGTCGGCGAAGGAGCCGCCGTACCCGCCCCACGGCAGGGGGCCTGCGGGCTTGAGGATCGTGGCGCCGGCCTTCGTGGCCTCCGCGATGATCTCGTCGACCCGCGCCTCACTGCGGACGACGTAGGTGAGGACCAGTCCGCTGAAGCCGCTGCCTTCCGGGCTCGCGCCCACCTGGTCGGCCAGGCCTTCGCGGCCGTAGAAGCCGACGGGCGAGGCTCCGTCCGACTCGAAGAACACCGAGATGCCGTAGTCGTCCTTGATCTTCCAGCCGAGCCCCTCGGTGTAGAACTGCTTGGCCCGGTCCAGGTCCCGGACGCCGAGGAGGATGGAGCTGACGTGCGCTTTCATACCTTGTCTCCTTTGTGCTCTTGGGATGCGGCACATGCGAGTCACGCTACAAACGGTCCGGTATCCAGCGCTTCTTGATTCGTGACCGGTTTGGTCGCCTGTACTCCACACCGCTCGGGCGGTCAGACGCCGGCGCCGGGTCCGGCGTCATCGTGGTGCAGAAGGTCGCTTCTCATAGACAGCGTCCGTCACCCCCCACATGAACACCGCGCCGAGCGGGTTGTCCGGGAAGTCCGCCTTCAGCACCCTGGTGAGGAACTGGACCATGCCGCAGTCGTAGCGGCTCCACAGCGCCTCGCCCCTGTTGTAGACCAGGACGGGCCACGCGGCGGCATCCTGGCCCGTGGCGTCCCAGCACAGCAAGTCGGCGGTGGCGCTGACACCCCAGGTGATCAGCAGCGGACGGGTGCCCTCCAGATCGGGCGTCTTGTCCTCGGTCTGCCAGTCGGCCTCGGCGTTGGCCGTCTCCATCACCATCCCGTCCCGCCGCGCCTCAGACAGCGCCACCCTGGGTTCCGGCTCACCGATCGACAGGTAGTCCTGCACTGATCCGGACCCGTACACCTGCATGAACCGCTGATAGTCGGGCGGGAACGACCGTCCCCACGACTCGGTCATCCGAGCCCAGTCCACCAGCGTTCCTTCACCAGCCGGTGGCGGCATGAGCCGCTGTAGGACATCCACGTCAGCCGCCGCACTCATCGGCACCTCTCTTCCACGTGCCCCATCATCACCGCCACCTTCGCGAACTGATGACCCGGCAGGGCCCTAAGCGCCGGCGCCACCCGAGTCCGCATGACGATCCCTTCGCTGCCCGCCCTCCTGGTCACCTCGGCCAGCGCCGTCGGACCCGAGCGCAACTCCTCACGAGCCCTCCGTTCGCGAGGGACGACAACGGCGGCCCTGGCCGGGCGCTCCTTGCCGAACACGACCGCCCGCCAGGGCCGGACCCCAGAGCACACGCGGCCGTGCGCGCCCCCGTCACTGGCTCGCCGTCAGACGTCCCAGGTGACCGGGAGGCTCTTGACCCCGTAGATGTCCGCGGACTCCGGGCGCAGAGCGACCTCTTCCGCCGGTACGGCCAGGCGGAGCGTGGGGAAGCGGGCGAGCAGCGCGGAGAACGCGACCCGCATCTCGACGCGGGCCAGCTGCTGGCCCAGGCACTGGTGGATGCCGTGGCTGAAGGCCAGGTGCCCGCCGTCCTGCCTGCGCAGGTCGAGCACGTGGGGGTCGGAGAAGCGCTCGGGGTCACGGTTGGCGGTGTTAAGGGACATCACGACCATCGAACCGGCCTTGATGGTCTGGCCGCCCAACTCGACGTCCTCCAGCGCGGTTCTGAAAAAGGTCTTGGCGACGCTCAGATACCGCAGGAGTTCCTCGACGGCGTTGTCGATGAGCGTGGGATCGGCGCGTAGCGCTGCCAGCTGCGCCGGATTCTGCAGCAGGGCGAAGGTGCCAAGCGCGAGCATGTTCGTGGTGGTGTCGAGCCCTGCCGCGAGCAGGATCAGGCTCATCCCCTTCAGTTCCTCATCGGTCAGATCGCTGTCGGTGAGTTCGCTGAGGATGTCGTCGGTGGGGTTGCCGCGCTTGGCGGCCACCAGCTGTGCGAGGTAGTCCTGGACCGCGGTGTAGGCCGCGATCAACTCCTCGTCGCTGGACTCCCCGCTCATGAACAGGTCGATCTGCTCCTGGAAGCGGCCTCGGTCCTCGTACGGCACGCCCAGCAGCTCACAGATCATGATGGCCGGGATGGGCTTGGCGAACGCGGTCACCAGGTCCGCCGTCGGCCCGGCCTTCTCCATGGCGTCCAGGTGCTCGGCGGTGATCTCCTCGACGCGCTCGGTGAGCTGCCGCATCCGCCGCACGGTGAACTTGCCGACCAGCGGTTTGCGGTAGCGCCCGTGCTGCGGCTCGTCCATGAGCAGGAACTCGCCGGGCGGCGCCGGAGGCATCTCGATGCCGGACAGGTCCATGGCCCAGTGGTGGCGCATGAGCTCCTTGCGCGAACTGAACCGTGAGTCGCCGAGGACTGACCGGACCAGGTCGTATCCGGTGACCAGCCAGCCTTCGTGTCCGTCGGGGAAGGGGAAGCGGCTGATCGGGCCGTGCTCGCGGGCGTCGATCAGCTCCTTGGGCGGGTCGAAGGGACAGCCGGGCTGACGCGCCGCCGGCATCGTCGTGACGGTGTGGAGGGATTCACTCATGATTCGTCCTCGTCTCGCGATAAGTCTCGCGGTAGTACGTGTGTGGGGAGCTCGAAGCAGAGCTGGGTGTGGCCGATCGCAGACGATCGTTCGTTGCCCGTCGACCGAGCCTGATTGGCCCTGTTGATCCCGGACCGGGCTGCCGGATGACGGGTGCGGGAAATGGGCTGCGGTGTGGGGGCTGTGCGGGCCTCGCCGTACCGAAGTGCGACCGGTTGCGGGCCGGCGAGCGGCCACGGCAGTAGCCGGACGTTCTACGACGGCTTCTTCGCCGGCCGCTCAACCCCGTCTTCGACGCCGGGGCTACCCCAGGGACGGGCGTCGAGCACGATCGTGTCTTGGCCTTGCGCGGGCCGTTAGGAGATCTTGCGGCGGTAGGTGTTCATGGCGAAGGCGTAGGCGACGATGAGGATGCCGACGCACCAGCCGAGGGCGATCCAGATGTCGGTGCCCACCGGCTGCTGGGTGAACAGGTCGCGGACGGCGTTGACGATGG
>NZ_BAAATE010000014.1:0-88556 GCF_039533245.1 Nonomuraea recticatena
GGCAACACCTTCGACGAGGGTGTGGCCGCCTTCCAGGAGGTGTGGAACCGGGCCGACCCGCCCCCGGCCATCACGGTCCACGTCGTGGCCGGCTTGGCCGGCCCCGAGTTCCTCGTCGAGATCGACGCCGTCGCCGTCGTGTGACTCCCCTACCCGGTCGTCGCTGCCGAGTCGCACCCAGTGTCAAGGCGGCCGGCATGGCGGCGACAATCGCCTGGGCGGGTCCATGCGACGCCCGCCCGAGCCCCCTCGTCCGCTACGGTGCCGAGCATCCGCTCACCACCTGACGAGGAGCGCCCATGCCCCAGATCACCGTCGAGTACTCCGCGGCGCTGGACGACGCGTTCGAGCGCCGCGCCTTCGCGCTCGCCGTCCACACGACTGCCGGCGCGCTCATCGACTCCGACCTCGACAGCTTCAAGACGCGCTTCCACCGGATCGAGGAGGGCGTCATCGGGGACGGGGCGGCCTCCCATGCCATGATCCACGTGGAGGTGGCGATCCTGCCCGGTCGCAGCGAGGAGACCAGGAGGCTGCTGGGCCAGGCCGTCCTCGACCTGGCCGTCCGGCATCGCAAGGACGTCGCGGAGACCGTCCAGACGACGGTGGAGGTCCGCGAGCTCACCGCCGGCCACTATCACAAGCACGTCTCTCCCTGAGGCCGGCCGCTCCCTGAGGTAAAGGGAACCGCTCGCGCCCGGATCGGCAACAACGGGTGACCCGATCCAGAGCCGAGAGGCCGAGAATGAGTGAAACGAGCGGGCCCGAGGGCGATGACGCCTCCGTCATCGCCAGGTCCCTGCACGAGCCTGAGGCCTTCGCCGAGGTCTTCCGCCGGCACGCGCCGGACATCACCCGCTATGTCACCCGCAGGCTGGGCGAGGACGCTGCCGACGACGTGGCGGCGGAGACCTTCCTCGCCGCCTTCAGGCAGCGGAACTCCTACGACCTGGCGCGCCCGAACGCGCGGCCGTGGCTGTACGGGATCGCGACCAACCTGATGAGCCGGCACGTGCGCGCCGAGGTGCGCCAGCTGCGCGTGGTGGAGCGCACCGGCGCCGACCCCGTGACGGCCTCGTTCGCGGAGCGCAGCGACGAGCGGGTCAGCGCTGAGGCCGCCCGCCGCAGTCTGGCGGGCGCGCTGGCGGCGCTGCCCAAAGGGCAGCGCGACACGCTGCTGCTGGTGGCGTGGGCGGGCCTGAGCTATCCCGAGACGGCCGAGGCGCTGGGCGTCCGCCTCGGTACGGTGCGCTCGCGCGTCAACCGCGCCCGGCTCAGACTCCGCAAGGCGCTCGGCGCGTACGACCCGATGGCCACCGTCAGTGAGGAGCCGGTCTATGAATGAGATGACCCAGCTGGAGAGGTTCCGCTCGGAGATCCCGCGTCCCGGCCTGGACGACCTCCGTGGTCAGCAGGACCGGCTGCTGGCGGCCATCGCCGATCCGACCCCGGCGGGCCCCGCGCGGAGACCGCGCGTCCCCGGCAGGCTCAGGCTCGGACTCGCGGCGGGGCTGGTCGCCGTCGCGGCGAGCGCGGCGGCCGTGGCCGCCATCACGGCCTGGCCGAGCGCGCCAACGGTGATCCACACCATGCCCGCGAGCGCGGAGGAGGTGCTCACCACAGCGGCGAGGCGGGTGGACGAGTTTCCCGAGCTGCGCCCGAAGCCCGGGCAGTTCCTGGTCTTCGAGTCGCGGACGATGGATCCCGCCGAGGTCAACGACGCCGCCGGCCATCACCGGTACCTGTCCCGCTCCGAGCGCAAGGTGTGGCTTCCCGTGGAGGGCGACTCGACGGGCGGCTTCATCGAGAGCCAGGCCCTCGAGCCCCGGCCCTACCCCGGCTGGCCGATCCCCTCGCACGCCGTGGCGAGCCCGGGCCGCAGCGGGCCCGAGAAGCTCGCCGACTTCGACCAGCGCGCCGAGTACCTGCGCACCGACTACGCCTACCTGAGCCGCCTTCCCACGCAACCCGAGCAGATGTACCGGCACCTCTACACCGGGCTCGGCAGCGGCCCCGAGGCCGACGCCGAAGCGTGGAACCGGGTCGGCGACATGCTCGCGGAGGCGTACCTGCCCAGGGCGCAGCGCGCCGCGCTGTTCAGGGCGGCGGCGGCCATCCGGGGGGTCACCACCGTCGACAGCGCCGTCGACGCGGCGGGCCGCACGGGGGTCGCGGCGGCGAGGACCAACCCGGGGCTCGGCATCCAGGAGGAGTACATCTTCGACCCCTCGACCTACCGTTACCTGGGCAGGCGCAGCGTCGTCTCGGACGCCGCCGCGGCCCAGGCGCCACTGGGCACCGTGCTGACCTCCTCCGCGCTGCTGAAGGTCACGGTCGCCGGCCAGGCCCCGGAGGTGGCGGGACAATGAGCCCGAGGAGGGCCGCGCGGACCGGACGGCTCGCTGACGATCCCATCGCATACCGCATCGAGAGAGGACAGACATGTCGGTTCTCGGCACGCCCTGGGTCGCCGCCGCTGTGGCGCGGGTGATGCAGGGCCTGGCCGCCGTCACCCTCGACATGGTCGCCAGGCGCAGGGGGATGACGGTGCCGGAGTTCGCGGGGAACACGGACGACATCACGATCCCGACGTCGATAGCGCCGGCGCGGGCGGTCGTCTACCGCCCTGCCGGCCAGGACCCGTGCCCGCCGGTGCACGTCAACTTCCACGGCGGCGGGTTCGTCATGTGGGGGGTGCGGCTGGACGACCCGCTGTGCCGGTATCTGGCCGCCGAGGCCGAGGTGGTGGTGGTCAACGTCGACTACATGGTCGCGCCGCAGCATCCGTTTCCCGCACCGCCGCGCCAGGCCTTCGAGGTCGTCCGGTGGGTGGCCGAGCACGGCACGGAGCACGGGTGGGACGGCGGGGGGCAAGGCCCGCCAGACGTACGCGGTGATCGCCCGCCGCGTCAGGCAAGCCACGCAGCCCTCCACACCGGTCCCTGACTAGTGCGAACCGCCGAGGACCGCACCAGGGCTTCCGGCTCTCGGACTCGGGGTGGAAGTCTTGCCGGGCGTCGGTGAGGCGTCCGCCGACCGCGGCGCCGACCACGCCACGCGCGGCCCGTACGGCCACCGGCTGGGCGGTCTTCGGCGGGCGTCGCTATGGCACGGCGGTGAAGGAGCTGTCGGCGCGGAAGGCCGGCGTGTCCTGCCGCTGATCCAGCCAGAGCTGGCGGTGGCGGTGGCGGACGACCCGGTCCGGGTAGTTGACCGACTCCAGCGTGACGGAGCCGCTCCTGGAGCCTGCCCTGGCCAGGAAGGTCGCGTCGCGCTCGAAGAGGGCGGTCCCGTTCGGAGCGTCGAAGCGGATCCTGTAGTTCCTGTGCCTGAGGTAGCGGCCGTCGGGGGCGACGAAGGAGTAGCCTTCGCCGGCGAGTCCCGGCACGATCGTGAACGCGATGGCCGTGCTGTCGAGATGGCCCAGGCCGTCGCGCTCGCCGACCGACGCGCCGGTGAGGTTGACCGGCCGCAGCTTCCTGGCCGCCCCGATCGGCAGTGCCCCCGCGGGACGGTTCCTGGTGAAGGTCAGCGTGCCGAACCCGAGGTGGTCGTACTTGCTGCCTCCGTAGTCTCCGCCGCCGCCCTCCGGCGCCAGCCGCTCGGCGTACGCGCTGATGTAGGGCGCGTCCAGGCCCCTGCGCACGACGTAGTGGTTGTACACCAGGGCCCATACCGGGTCGTTCATGCCCCTGCCCGCCGCCGAGACGGTCGTCTGCTGCTGCGGCGCGCAGTTCCTGCCGTTCTCCCACTTGTAGGTGGTGAACGGTACGTCGTGGCCGAGGTTGTACCTGGCCACGTACTCGGCGCCCTTCATGAAGCGGTTGTCGGCGTAGCCGTACAGATCCACGCCCTGGTTCCAGGCCATCTCGCAGATCACGCCCATGAGGCCGACGCCGAGGCTGCTGTGCCCCTGGTCGCGACCGCTCTCCTGCCACTGTCCGAGTCCGCCGGGGTGCAGGAAGGGCACCGCGCGCATGATCGAGCCGTTGCCCGCGCCGTGCTTGAAATACTCCACCGCCCGGCTGACCTTGGCGCCGTCGTCGGTGAGGACGCCGATGGCCAGGACAGAGGCCATGGCGCAAAGGTCCCAGTTGGCCCAGTAGTTGGAGACGCAGGCGTCGTTGTGCTTGGTCAGGAACTGCTCGTTCAGTGGGTAGAAGACCTTCACCAGCATCGAGGCGAAGCGCTCGAAGTCGAAGCCCGGGTAGCCTCGCATGATCTCGGCGACGTTCGCCCACTGCCAACCCTGGATCCCCGCGGCAAGGAAGCGGTCGGCGTTGCCTGTGAGCGTCCGCAGGCTGCCTGACCAGGCGTTGAGGATCCTCGTCGCGGCGTCGCCGTGTGCCTTCTCGCCGCTGATCTTCCACCGCAGCGCGTTCTGGTAGGCGGCGGCCACGTCGACGCACATCTGGCCGATGTTCTGCCCTGTCCCGCCGCGGATGACGGTGGCGAGCGGGCGAGGCGTCCACGTGCTCCTGGAGCGCCCGTTGGCCACCAGCTTGTCCCATCCCGCCTTCCACGGCTGCGCGCCGGCGTTGACCTGAGCGGCCATCCGGTCGAAGTCGGCCTGGGTGTGCAGCAGTCCTGGATGCCGGAAGCCCGCGGCCTCGGCGCGGGCCGCGGGCGGCAGCACAACGGCGGCTCCGGCGCCGATCAGGGCCGCCTTGAGCAGGCTCCGCCGGCTGGTCTGCGTGATCATCTCGGTCCTTTCGTCATGGTCACTTCGGCACAGGAGACGCGGGAGCCGCTTGCGGATAACACAAAATCGGGATTCATACCTGACTGCGTTGGGGGACCCGGTGGGGATCGACCGGCCGGGCCCTGGTGACGTACTGGGGGACGGGGGCACGGTCGTCACCGGTGTCACGGGTCAGGCCGTAGCGGACGATGCCCTTGGCCGGATCGGGCTTGGCGGTGAGGTCCGCCCAGACCTCGCGCCAGGTCCTGGGCGCCACCGACAGGTCGACGTCGGTGCCGCCCTCGTTGTTGTGCAGGGTGACGCTGCCGTCGAGGTAGTAGAACTCGTTCTGCCACATCTGCTGGTGGCCCTTGGGCAGCCTGACGACGCCGGTGTCGGGAGCGCCCATCCAGGTGACACCCGGTGCCTGCTCGTCGTCCATGCGCCGGCCGCCGCCCGAGGCGACGTGGAACAGCCTGCCCTTCAGCCCTGTCCAGGTGGCGGGCGGGAAGTGGCCGATCCTGTTGCGGTAGAGGATGCCCCACCTCACCCCGATGTAGCCCTTGCCGGTGATCGTGATGAAGTCCCCGCGGTGCGTCATCTGGGGGGCGCCGCCGTGCCGCGAATAGCCGTGTTTCCCACTGATTCTCAGCGTTCCGGCGGCACGCGCGGGCAGCGGGGCGGGCGGGCGGTTCCTGGGCGGAGCGTGATCGACGACGTCGACCACGCTCCCGTAGCGGCTGCGCGTGCGGGTCCTGGCAGGGGTCGGCGTGGGCGAGGCGGCAGGCGCGGGCGAGGACGGAACGGCAGCGGTCGGCGAGGCTCGCGCCGGCGTGGGCGCAGGAGAGGAGGCTACGGCGCGCGGCCTGGGCGCCTGGGCCGGCTGGAGGGTCTGGACGACCGCCGCGCCGCCCGCGATGACCGTGACTCCGATCGCGGCCACCGCGATCGGCTTGGTGGCCAGCGACGTGCCCGCCAACCCGGCGGCGGTCGCCGCCTTGCCCTTGACCAGCAGGCCCAGCGAGAGTCCTGCGGGGAGCGCCACCAGGCCGAGCCCGGCGAGCAGGCCCTCGACGGGCACGAGGTCGGCTCGCTGGTCGGCGCAGGTGCCGCACTCTCGGACATGTTTGGAGATCCGCTTGCGCCACAAGGAGCTCGGCGCGCCGTCCCAGCCGATCGTCACCTCGGCGAGCGCCCCGCAACGTGGAGACGCCGACACCGCCCGCACCACGGCGCGCGAGCTCTCCAGACGACGCTTCATCCGCTGGACGCGCACGGCCGCGTGCTGCTCGCTCACCCCCAGGCCCGCGGCGAGCTCGGCCCTGCTCAGCCGGCCCGCCACCTCCAGCCACCACAGGGAGAGCACCTGCCTGTCGTCGGGATCGAGCCAGCGCGTCGCCTCAGCGGTCTCCTTGCGCTGCCCTGACAGGCCCAGCTGGATGACCGTCACCCCGACGAAGTCGGCACCCGCGTCGGCCATGCCGCGCACCTCGTCGAGGACGGAGTCGGCGGGCGTACGAGCGCGCTGCCAGTCCCGCACCTGGCTCATGGTGATGGCCACCAGCCACGACCTGAAGCTCTCCGGATCGCGCAGACCCGGCAGCCCGCCCACGACTCTGGCCATGGTCTCCTGGACCACGTCGTCCACGTCGGGATGCCCGTCGAGCGCGCGGCCCGCGATGTTGTAGACGAGCGGCAGATGGTCCCTGACCAGCTCATCGACGGCCGCGCGGTCGCCACTCCTCGCCGCGAGAACCGTGTCGACCTCGTACGTCGGCTGCGTGTACACCCATCACCTCCGCCACTTCCCACACACGAGAGACGTAGCAGCATCCTCTAAATACCAGGAAATGTCAGATTGGGCGTTTGTCGCGTGCGCCTGCTCGCACGGTTCAGCCGTCGGGTCGCACGATCGGCGACGCCTGCGACATCCGGTTCGTTGGGGAGCTCGCCGCATCGCTCAGCGCTCCCACGGCATGCACCACGGCGCGCGCACCGCGCAGGGTTAGGGTGATCCAGGTTGAGACGGGGAGAACAGCACGCGAAGAGACCACCTCCCTCGTCCCCGGCAGGTGGCGCCGCTCCCGCCTGTGGAGCGTTACACGCGGGGCGAGTTCCTCTTCTTCTTCGACAACGACGCCGTCCTCCCGGCTCCGGATACCCTTGCCCACCCTGCGACCGACCCCGCACGACATGCGGGCTTCCACCGACTCATCGCCCGCAACCGTGTCTGGCTCGCCTACCGCCGCCTGCCTGCGCCTTTGATCCCCCTCTACCCTGTGATCTGGACGCTGCTCAGCGCCGCTCGCATCCGTTCCCGCGCCAACCTGGCCGTCTGGTTCGCCGGTCTTCTGGAAGGGCTCAAGGGCGGCCACGGACAGCGCCGGCCGATGTCGTGGGGCACCGTGCTGCGGCTGACTCGTGCCGGCCGCCCGCCAATCGTCTAGGAGCTCGCCGAGTCACCGCTGTCGGGGTCGAGTTGCTGCTGGAGACCGGCACGCATGCTGGGATGTCGAAGACGCCCCTCTCGTCCAGCACTGGTTCGACACACTGCCATGGGTGCGGGATCTCGGTGACCGGAAAGCAATGCGGTCGGCATCCGTTCTGGTAGGGCCTGACGTCGGTCCCCGTAAGAAAGCCGCACCCGGCCGGGTCGCGACAGTACGTTGTGCCGATGACCGAATCTCTGCCGCCGGGCGGCGCTGTGCTCGATGCCGAGGAACTGCATACGCGGTGGGCGGACGCCTGGCGGCCGGAACAGGTCGCGGAGCGGCTGGCCGGGATCGGTGCGCCCTGGTGCATCGCGGCCGGGTGGGCGCTGGATCTGTTCCGCGGGGGGCCATCACGGCCGCACGGCGATCTGGAGATCGCCGTGCCCGCGGCGGGCTTCCCGGAGATTCGAGACCGCTTCCCCGAGTACGTCTTTGACGCGGTGGGCTCGGGACGGGTCTGGCCGGGGGCGGGAGCTGAGGCGCTGTCGGCCACGCACCAAACCTGGCTGCGGGATCCGGCGAGCGGTCAGTTCCTGTTCGACGTCTTCCGCGAGCCGCATGAGGGCGAGACGTGGATCTGCCGACGTGACGAGGGGCTGCGGCTGCCCTACGACGCGATCATCGAGAGGACGGCAGACGGGATCCCGTACCTGGTGCCGGAGGTGGTGCTGCTGTTCAAGGCGAAGGCGTCGCGGCCCAAGGATCAGGCGGACTTCGACGGGGTGTTGCCGCTGCTGGGCCGGGCACGGCGGGCTCTCCTTGGTGAGTGGCTGGAGCGCGTGCACCCCGGGCATCCGTGGCTGGCGGAGCTGGCGGGTTGAGTGCGCGGGCCGTGCCTGGATCGTACGGTTGCCTCCCTGCCCCACAGCGGGCCGTGTGCTTCCGGGATGCGGCCGCACCCGATGGCCCGTCTCACATGTGCGACCCGTCACATTGAGCACGACTCGTGGGTGGGGGCCGACAGCCGGTGGTAGTCATGATCACACCAATGGCCATCGAAAGGACATTCGTGCGCACACGTAAGCTGGCGACCCTCCTGGCCGGCGCGGCCCTTGCTGCCTCTACCACGCTGGTGGTGGGCGCCGCTCCGGCCAGCGCCGCCGGCCCCTGTGGCAGCAGCTACTCCAGGGTCGGCGTTTACCCCATCTCCAGAGGAGACGGGACCCGCACGGGCACGCTGGAGGTGTACTACAGCTCCAGCGCCCGAAAGAACTGCGCCCTGACCTACGGCTACGGCCCCTACGCCAACACCAGGAGCTGGAAGCGAGTCACGATCTCGAGAGGCGACGGCAGCGGGGAACAGACCAATGCCGGGGAGTTCACCTACTACGCGGGCCCGGTGTACGTCTCGGCGCCCGGGCAGTGCATTGACGTTGCGGGAACGGTACCGGCCTGGGTGACCCGCGAGCTCGACAACGTGCACTGCGGCTGATCTCCCGCCATGCCGAAGGCCCGCCGCGCGGCGGGCCTTCGTGCTGCTACCGGCCTTCGACTGGAGCGGGGCGGCGGCGTCTGCGGCCTCCCCTGCTGAGTGTCGGCGGGTTCGATGCGCACCTCACCGTAGTTCAGGGGAATGGACGTCCACGTCTGCCGCAGGAGCCACGCGCGCAGATGCCTCATGACGGGGGCGGGCACCGCCGGTGAGGGATCGCCCGAGTAGGCCGTGGGTGTCGGAGCCGGGGCGGCCTCGGTCGGCGGGTGAGCGGCCGGACGACCCGGAGCCCCGACGGGGGCTCCGGGTCATCGATCACAGGTAGTGGCCGCACTGGCCGAAGAAGCCGTCCTCCCAGTCGAAACACCACTCCCAGACGATGTAGCCGTCGTTGGGCTGCGCGTGGGCAGGGGCGGCGGTGGCGCCGCTGATCACGACAGCGGCGACGGCGCCGAGCATGACGGCCACGGCCCGCTTACCCGCCCTGGAGAAACGCGACATCGATGACTCCTCCTCATTCGTCGGAACGTTGATGAGTCCATCGCGACGGACCTGTGTATCACCTGGAGCCCGGCTGTAGGTCAGTTGCAGGTGGCTATGACCCGAGGTGGGCCAGGATGGGACCGTGATGGAAGAACAACGCCTCCCCGGCGGGAACACGGGCGGCGCGGTTCGGGCAGGCGACACCGTCCGCCGCGCCCGTGGCCCGTGGACGTCCTCGGTGCATGCGCTTCTCCAGCACCTGGAGAACGTCGGGTTCGACGGAGCTCCACGGGCGCTGGGGTTCGACGACCAGGACCGAGAGGTGCTCACGTTCCTGCCAGGCGACGTGGTCGGGACCGCACGGCCATGGCCCACGTGGGTACACAGCGAGGACGCGCTGTGCCAGGTGGCTCGCTGGCTGCGCGACTTCCACGCCGCCGTGGCGAGCTTCGTCCCGCCTGCGGACGCGGTGTGGCGCGAGGGAGGGACCTGGCGGCCCGGCCTCATCGTCGGCCACAATGATGCCGCCCCCTACAACGCGGCCTGGGCCGACGGACGCCTCGTCGGCTTCTTCGACTGGGACTTCGCCGCTCCGGTCACCCCGGAGTGGGATCTCGCCTTCACCGCCTTCGCCTGGGTGCCGCTGCACGCTCGCCACGTCGTGGCGGCGGAAGGCTTCACCGCGCTCGCCGACCGACCCGAAAGGCTGCGGCTGTTCCTCGACACCTACGGGTGGAGCGGCCCTGCCGGGCAGTTCGTCGAGATCGTCCGCCAACGCGTCAGCGCCTCGGCCGAAGGCATCAGGCGCACCGCGGCGGCAGGCGACCCGGCCTATCAGACCATGGTCGAACGCGGCGTCGATGCGGCACTGGAGACGGCCGTGGACGAGCTGGCCGACTTCCCTCAGTGGTGAACCGATCCACCCGGCAGGATCAGCTGATGAGCGCGGCGAGCGCCTCGCGGCTCCGCTCGTCGGCGGGAGTGTGCGCGAAGACGTAGAGGCCCTGCTCGGCGACGGGCCGCAGCAGGGAGAAGGTCAGCCGCAGGCCCTGCCGTGCCCCCTCGACGGCGGCGGTGATCGGCGCGAAGTCCTGCACCGCCCTGCACTCCCACCAGTGCGCCGCGTCCGGGCGCTCCTTGGTGAGCAGGGCGACGATCTCGGCGGCGCGCCCGTCGTCGGGCCAGTGCGCGGTGTCGGCGCGGAACTGCTCGTACAGCCCGCGCAGCAGCGGCTCCTCCGCCACCACCCGGTACGGCCCGCCGCCGACGTGTGGCGCGGCGAGCAGCAGCAGGGCGTTGCGCCATTCGGCGGGCGCCGCATCGGGATCGCCCCAGACGAGACGGTAGGCCCGGTTGGCTGCCAGGACGTCGAACCGCTCGTCCAGGACGGCCGCCGGAGTCGTCGCCCAGCCGTCGACCAGCGCCCGCGTCGCCTCCCCCACCACGATCGGCGTCCGGCCCGCTCTCGGCGCCGCCGGCAGGAACCCGGCCAGCGACAGCGTGTGCCGGTGGGCCGCCGCGTCCATGCCGAGCACGCGGCAGATCGCGTCGAGCACCTGCCTGGTCGTGCGCGCCCTGCCCTGCTCCAGCCACGTGTACCAGGCCACGCTCACCCCCGCCAGCGCCGCGACCTCCTCGCGGCGCAGCCCGGGCGTGCGCCGCCTGCCGCCGCCGTCCAGCCCGGCCTGTGCGGGGGTGACCTGCTCTCTGGCCGCGCGCAGGTGCGCGCCCAGCTCGCGGCGCAGTGAGGCGTTCATGGGCAGGAATCCTATGAGTACGGCTACCACCATCAATCCTCACCTGCCTGCGCCCGCGCTTCTCCGCGATGCTCGATCACATGACACGGCTATGGCGAAAGCAGACCGACTCCTCCACCCTCACCGAGCCCCGCGTGCTGATCCGCGTGTTCGTGCCGCAGGGGAGGCTGGAGGCGAGCGTCGAGTTCTACCAGCGGTTGCAGCGCGTCGAGGCCGACGCGCGTTTCGACTTCCCCGAGGCGGGCCTGCGCCTGGCGACGGTCGGGGCGTTCCTGGTCATCGAGGGCGACGCCGAGGCGCTGGCCCCCTTCCGCAGCACCACGGGCACGCTGCTGGTCGACGATGTCGTGCCGTACCACGACAGGCTGGTGGCCGAGGGCGCCGAGATCATCTTCCCGCTGCAGCAGGTGCCCACAGGCGCGGGCTTCAACGCACGCCACCCGGACGGGACGGTGGTGGAGTACGTGCACCACCGTCCCACCTCCGAAGGCCGTTGACGCGGCGTGAATCCTTTGGGGCTGTTCGCGCCTCTTATACGTGTCGGCGACAATGCCGGCACAGGATCCGGAGGTTGTCATGATCGTTGGTGCCGTGGTCATCGTCGCGGCCGCGCTCGTCTGCACGTGCGCTGTCGTGCTGCGCCGGCGGAGGCGCTCGCGTGGCTGAGACGACCTGGCCTGGAAGGCAGCTGATCGTCGCCGCGCAGGGTGGTGACGTCGAGTCGATCGCCGCGCTGGTGTCGGGCGCGCACCCGCACGTACGGCGGTTCGCGCACGCGCTGTGCGCCTCGCCGGAGGACGCGGAGGACGCCGCGCAGGAAGCGATGATCATCCTCTATCGCAAGATCGGGATGTTGCGGGCCTCGGGCGCGCTGGCCTCGTGGATGTTCCGCATCGTCCGCAACGAGTGCCTGCGCAGGTCGCGGCTCGTGCTGCACCACCACGCCCCGGTGGAGGACACGCCCACGCTGTCGGCCGAGGACGAGGTGGTGCGACGGCTGGAGGCCGGGAGGGTGGCGACGGCGATCGCCGCCCTGCCCGCCGACCTGCGGCACGTGCTGATCATGCGGGACGTCCAGGGGTACAGCGGGCGGATGGTCGCCGACGCGCTCGGCCTCAGCGTCCCCGCGATGAAGTCGCGCCTGCACCGCGCCCGCGCGACGGTCAACCGCACCCTGCACGGCACACACGACCAGGCCGTGGGGGGCGACGATGTCTGACGATCGAAGCAGTTTCGCCAGCGCCTCGCTCCCCCGGCACCTGGTACGGGGCGTGGTGGGGTTCGGCGCGCTGATCGCCTCGGTGGCGCTGCTGCCCGCGCTGGGGCTCGTGAGTCTGGTGCTCGCCCCTGTCGGCCTGCTCGCCCTGCGCGGGTGCCCCACCTGCTGGGCGATCGGGCTGGTGGAGACCATCTCGATGGGCAGGCTGCGGCGTTCGTGCGTGGACGGCCGGTGCGAGCTGACCGACGGCCGTGCGACGAAGGTCTGACAGGATCAGGTGGCGGGCGAGGGCGAACGGCGCCACGCCACCCAGTTCCCCGCGTGGTTCTGGTTGCTGATCACCGGCCACCAGCCCTTGGGCGCCGCGGGCCAGGTGCTCTGGCTGGGCGTTCCCGCCCGCCACGGGACCACGACGAGGGTCACGTCGGGCGGGAGCCCCTCGGGCCTGCGCAGGTCGACGGGGACCAGCCTGGTCGGCACCTGGACCGCGTGCGACACCCAGATGCGCCAGTGCAGCCCCTCGTAGCTGACGCCCACCCTGTCCTGCGGACGTAGGCCGGCGGGGGTGAGGTCGGTGGCGAAGCTCAGCACGTCGCCCCACGGCGCGGAGACCTTCGCCACGGTCACTCCCGCGATCGCGCACTCGGCCGCCACGCACGCCGCGGCGATGACGGCCGGCCCTGTCCCGCGCGGCGCCGTGGCCCTCACCAGCGCGGCCAGCGTGAGCGCGAGCACAGCGGTCAGCGTGGCCAGGCCGAGGTCGAGTGACCCCCAGTTCCAGGTGAGAAAGGAGATCTCGGGGAAGTCGAACACGCCGAAGAAGTCGCGGGTCAGTCGCTCGCCCGCGTGCAGCCTGACGATCGCCATCGTCACCAGGGTGAGGGCCGCGGCCGCGAGCACCGCCCTGAGCGCCACGACGCGGCGGGCGCGGGTCAGCACCGTCAGCCCCACGGCGAGGAGCACGGGCGTCAGGCAGGCCAGATACCTGCCGTAGGCGAGGTTGGCGACCGTGCCTTCGCTCGGCAGGGCGGCCGCCGTGGCCAGGGCGACGCCGGCCACGGCGGCCACCGTGGCGCCCGCCACCAGCCGGTCCGCCGAAGGCGCGTTCCGCCGCAGCATGAGGGCGGCCAGCGCGACCAGGCCGACGCCCGCCAGTCCCCAGGTGGCGACGATCGCGTGCCAGAGCTGGCCCGTGGCCACCGACAGCGTCCACGCCAGGCCGTCCCAGCTGGTCAGCCGGGTGATGAGCCAGTCCCCGAGCGGCGCGACGCCGCTCGGGTAGATCTGGTGCCGCACCCACGCGTTCAGCGCCCAGCCGAGGCCGGCTCCGACCGCCGCGACGGCGGCCGCGGGCCAGAGGTCACGTCGGGCCGTACGGCCACGCAGGGCGGCCACAAGGGCGAGCAGGCAGGCGTGCACTCCGAGGAGGATGAGCCCGCGCGCGTGCGTGCTGTAGGCGAAGGCGACCGTGGCGCTCGCCGCGACGGCGTAAGACCTGCCGCCGCCGTCCAGCCAGGTGTGCAGCAGCAGCAGCCAGCCGAGGACGACCACCGGCAGGACGGCGTCGGTGAGCGCGAACTGGGAGTAGTACACCGCGGAGGGAACGAGCGCGGTGACGTGGGCGAGCACATAGGCCTTGCCCTTCGGCAGCCCCATCCGGCGGAGCGCCAGATAGGCCAGGACCAGCAGCCCCGCGCCGACCATCGCGTTGATGACGATGACCAGGCGATAGACGGTTGCGGGGTCGTCGCTGAGCCAGTACGCCGGGGCGATGAGCAGCGGATAGCCGCCCTGGTAGAACGTCCGCCAGGACAGGTCGCTCGCGGCGCCGCCCGACAGCAGCCGCGCGGCCAGTAGATATCCGGACTCATCGGGAATCAGCAGGGGCACCGCGTGCTGGAATCCGAGGATGACACGAAGAGCGGCCTGGGCCAGCCAGCCCGCCACGAGGGCGGAGATCCAAGACCGCTCTTTGACGGGCGAAGGAGTGAGAACGGACGGGATACTGACGCTCGCTGGTCCCACGATGGCCCCTGAGGAAAAGACACGACTGGCTGGTGACGGCCGCACCATATCTCCGGAGATTCACCCTGACGGCGCCGCAACATCTGGGTCGCGTATGCACGTGGCAATGAGTGAGTGAGCGGCCGTGCCCGGGATGTCCCGGACACGGTGCCGCGACTACTCCTGCCGTCCCTCAGTCGACCGGCGGCGTGTTTCTGACGAAGGGCCTGCAGTTCGTGGGCCAGGTGTAGGTGCCCGTGACGCGGCACGAGGTCTGGTAGACGTCCCCGTCCGCGGTGAGGATGGAGATGGCGATGTCGTTGCTGGCCGGCTCGCCCTGGTCCACGATCGTGGCCGCGACGACCGTCTCACCTCCCGGAACGAGCGGCGTCAGATCCTGCCAGGTCGGCATCTTGCTCGAGTCCCTGACGAACAGGCCTCCGGAGGCCGGGACGAGCAGGGTGAAGTACTTGTTGTTGGCCTGCGCGCTGTCGAGGCTCACGCCGGGCCCCTGCGCCCCGGTCTCACCCGCGGGACCTGTCGGGCCGGTCGGGCCGGTGACGCCTGTGGAAGGCCCGGCCGGGCCGGTCGGGCCCATCGGGCCGGTCGGGCCGGTGCTGCCCGTGGAAGGCCCGGCGGGGCCGGTCGGGCCGGTCGCACCTGCGGGTCCTCGCGGCCCCTCGGGGCCCCTCGGTCCCGGCGGGCACTTACAGCCGCGGACGTTGCAGCGCCTCTTGCAGGGATCAGGAAAGGACTCAGAGAACTGCGCGAGGTTTCCCGGAGAAGCGGTTCCGACACCCGAGGACGACGCGCCACCGAGCCACTCCGAGCGGAAGGTGTCGGCCGAGGCGCCCCCGGACGTACCGAGGGATGAAGCGAGGACGATCGTCGCCGTGGCCCACGCCAAAGCTCGTCCACCGAAGCGGAGATGATTCGCCCGCTTGGCACTAATTATGGACATCTTGCTTCCATCTGACGTCGAGGTTTCCGAAGAATCCAATTCACTACCGCGCCACAACGGCAGCGGCACGCAGGAGATACCCCTCGACTCGATAGAAAACCCGTGGTTTCTCGCCATTTGCAGGCAAAGGTACTTCAAGTCCGAATTAGCCGCCCACGACGCCACCTTTCCCCGTCGGCCACACTATTCTTCATATATTGTCCTATTTCATCACTTAATAGCGTCGGCGGGGAGGAGTCCGCCACCGACGGCGAACTCCGCGGCGAACCGCGTCTCGCCGATGGCCTCGACGGCTCCCGCGGCGATCCTGTCGACGTCCAGCCGCTCGCCCTGCGGCAGTGGCACGCCCACCGACCGCCTGGCCGCCGCGGCGGCCCCCAACAGCCTGGCGGCGTGGACAGGACGGCCCGCCAGCAGCCGGGCCCCCGCCAGCCCCTCCAGCGCCAGCGCGACCGCCCGCGGATCGCCCGTCGCCTCGGCGGCGGCGAAGCCGTCCAGCTGCAGGGCCGTGGCGGTGTCGGCCTGGCCCCTGTGCTCGGCGATGAAACCCAGCTCGGCCAGGATCAGCGCGGGCAGACCCGGCTCGTAGCCCATCCGGCGGTGCAGGTCGAGAACGCTGCGCAGATGCGCCTGCGCGGTGTCGAGGTCACCCTCCCTGCGCGCCCCCATGCCGAGCCCGATCTCGGCGAACTGCTCGCCGAAGGTGTCCGACTGCTCGACGGCCAGCCGCCGCGCGCGCTCGTGGAACTGCCTGGCCTTCGGGTAGTCCCGCATCAGCAGGGCGATCCTGCCCAGCCCCGCCAGCTTGAAGGACACCTCCCGCCAGAGACCGAGGTCCTCGGCCATCCGCAGTCCGTCGCGGTGGAGCCTCGCGGCGCGCTCGTAGTCGCCCAGGACCTCGGCCTCGGTGGCCAGCGGCGTCATGGCCTGGATCTGGCCCCACTGGTCGCCGAGGTCCCTGAACAGCTCGAGGCTGCGCTCGCTGTCCTGCCGTACCGCGCCGAAGTCGCCGCGCAGCTTGGCGTGGAAGCTCCTGCTGCTCAGGGCGGCGGCGGTGCCCCAGCGGTCGCCGAGCGAGCCGAAGGTCGCCAGCGCGCGGTCGATGAGGTCCGCGCTCCTGGACGGGTCGCCGATGCCGTAGGTGTGCGATCCGAGGAACCACTCCATCCTGGCGCGCCCGCCGGGATCGTCGACCCGCTCGTACGGCTGCAGCGCGGCGAAGTGGGCGGCGAAGTGGGCCGCGCCGCCGCCGAGCAGCAGCCTGATGCCGCCCAGCCAGGCCGTGGCCTTGGCCACCTCGGCGTCCGAGCCGCCCTGCCCCGCCGACAGCGCCATGGCCAGCAACCGCTCGGCCTCGCTGATCCTGCCGCGCAGGTACCAGTACCAGGTCAGCGCGTTGACCAGGCGCAGAGCCAGATCGCCCGCGCCGGAGCGCGCCGCGCTCTCCAGGGCGGCGCGCAGGTTGGCGCTCTCGAGGTCCAGCCGCCGCAGCCACTGCCGCTGGCCGTGGCCCCTCAGGTGCGGCTCCGCGCGTTCGGCCATGCGCGTGTAGTACTCGCGGTGCCCTCGCCTGAGAGCTTCGAGTTCGCCCGCCTCGCTGAGGCGTTCGACGCAGTAGGCCGTGACCGACTCGAGCAGCCGGTAGCGGGGACCGTCCTGGTCGTCGGAGACGACGACCAGCGAGCAGTCGACCAGGCGGGCGAGTAGATCGACGACCGTCGCGGGATCCAGGTCGCCCGCGGCGCAGACCTCCTCGGCGGCGGCCAGCGTGCAGCCGCCGGCGTGCACGGCCAGCCGTCTCAGCACCGCGCGCTCCTGGTCGCCGAGCAGCGACCAGGACCAGTCGATCACCGCGCGCAGGGTCCGCTGCCGTTCAGGGGCCCCGCGCGCTCCTGCGGCCAGCAGCCGGAACCGGTCGTCGAGTCGGGCCGCCACCTCGTGCACGCCCAGCGCCCTGACCCTGGTGGCGGCCATCTCCAGCGCGAGGGGGATGCCGTCCAGGCGTTCGCAGATCGACACGACCGCCTCGACGGTGCTCTCGTCGAGGGTGAAGGAGGGGGCCGCGGCGCTCGCCCTCGCCACGAACAGCTCCACCGCGCTGAAGCGGCGCGCCTCCTCTGGGCCGAGGCCGGCCCCGGGGGCGGGCAGCAGCAGGGGAGGCACCGGCCGCACGTGCTCTCCCGTGATGCCGAGATGCTCCTGGCCCGTCGCGAGGATCTTCAGCAGGGGCGCCGCCTTGAGCAGGTGCTCGGCCAGCTCGGCGACCGGTTCGACCACGTGCTCGCAGTTGTCGAAGACCAGCAGGGCGGGCCTGTCGCCCAGCGCGTGGACGATCCGGTCGACCGGCGACAGCGGCCCGCTCACGTCGTCGCGCACGCCGAGGACGCCGCCGACCGCCTGGTGCACCTCGGCGCAGGCGCGTGAGCCTCGCGACGGGGGCAGCGCGGCGAACTCGACCAGCCGTACTCCGCCGGGGAAGGCGTCGCCGGCCTGCGCGGCGACCGCAAGGGCGAGCCGGGTCTTGCCGACCCCTCCCGCGCCGGTGAGGGTGACCAGTCTGGCGCTCTCCAGCAGGGCGCGCAGCTCGCCGACCGCCTCGGCCCTGCCGATCAGGTCGGTGAGCGGGCTCGGCACGTTCGTCACCGGGCGGACGGAGGTCGTGGCGGGAGCGGGCGCGGCGGTCAGCGCGGGGTCCTGGGTCAGGATCGCCTGGTGCAGCGCGGCCAGCTCGGGGGTGGGATCCAGGCCGAGGCTCTCGGCCAGCAGCTCGCGCAGCTCGGCGTAGCTGCTCAGGGCGGCGCTCTGGCGTCCCGCTAGGTAGAGCGCGCGCACGTGCGCGGCGCGCAGCCGCTCGCGCAGCGGGTGGACGGCGACCAGGTCGCCGAGCTCGTCGGCCAGCAGCGCGTGCTCGCCCAGCCGCAGCCGCGCCTCGGCCTGCTCCTCCAGCGCGGTCAGCCGCTGCTCCTCCAGCCGCGCCGTCGCCGCCCTGGTGAACTCCTCGTCGGCGAAGTCGGCGAAGGCGGGGCCGCGCCACACCGCGAGGGCGTCGGCCAGCAGGGCGGCGCGCTCTCCCTGATGCTCGCTCGCCCGCGCCCGAGCCGTCAGCTCCTGGAAGCGGGCCTCGTCGACCGCGCCGGGCTCGACGCGCAGCTGGTATCCGGCCGGGCGGGAGACGATCAGCTCCCTGCCGCCGGGCTCGGCCTCCTCCAGCACCCGGCGCAGCTGCCAGATCTTGCTCTGCAGCGCGCCGGTCGGGTTGTTCGGCGGCTTCGCGCCCCACACGTCGTCGATCAGCCTGTCGGCCGGCACCGGCCGTCCCCTGTGCACGAGCAGGTCGGCCAGCAGGGCGCGGACCTTGAGCTCGGGAACCCTGACCGCTCGCCCGTCCTCCGTCCACACCCCCAGCGGGCCGAGCACCCCGAAACGCATGCGGTCACGGTAGCCCATCGCGCCCCTCAGGCCTGGCCCGGGTGGGCGGCAGAGGACCGGGAGAAGTCCGGGAGAACATCCACAGCGCTCCCGGCGACGCTGGAGCCCTCTATGGAAGGAGCCCCATGTCATCGAAGAGAGCGGGAAGCAGGGAGTGGACCGGGCTGGCCGTGCTGGCCCTGCCCACCCTGCTGCTGTCCCTCGACCAGAGCGTGCTGTTCCTGGCGCTGCCGCCCCTGGCCGAGACGCTGCGGCCCAGCGGCACGCAGACCTTGTGGATCATGGACGTCTACGGGTTCATGATGGCCGGTTTCCTGGTCACCATGGGCACGCTCGGAGACAGGATCGGCCGCAGGAGACTGCTGATGATCGGCGCCGTCGGGGTCGGCGTCACCTCCTTGCTGGCCGCCTACTCCACGAGCGCCGAGATGCTCATCGTCAGCCGGGCGCTGCTCGGGGTCGCCGCGGCCACGCTCATGCCGTCCACGCTGGCCCTGATCAGCAACATGTTCCAGGACCCCGGGCAGCGCGGCAGGGCCATCGCGCTGTGGGCAGGCTGCTTCATGGCCGGCACCGCGCTCGGCCCGGTGGTCGGCGGGGTGCTGCTCGAGTTCTTCTGGTGGGGCTCGGTGTTCCTCCTGGGCGTGCCCGTGATGCTGGTCCTGCTGGTGACAGCCCCTTTCCTGCTGCCTGAGTACCGCGACCCGGCGGCCGGCAGGCTCGACCTGTTCAGCGTGGCCCTCTCGCTGGGCGCCGTCCTGCCGTTCGTCTACGGGCTCAAGGAGATCACCCGGTACGGCTGGCAGCCGCTGCCGATCCTGACCGCGCTGGCCGGGCTGGCCGTCGGCGCGGTGTTCGTGGCCAGGCAGCGCGGGCTGGCCCATCCGGTGCTGGACGTCCGCCTGTTCCGCTCCCCCGCCTTCACCGCCTCGCTGCTGATCTCCACGCTCATCATGGTCGCCATGTCGGGCAGCTACCTGTTCGTCACTGGCTTCCTCCAGATGGTCGAAGGGCTCTCCCCCGCGCGGGCCGGCCTGTGGATGGTGCCGTCGGCGATCGCCTCCATCGTCTCGGCGCAGCTGGCGCCCACCCTGGCCAGGCGCTTCTCGATGGGTACGGTCATCAGCGCGGGACTGGCCATCGCGGCGGCCGGTTACGTGGTGATCGCCTTCGCCGGTCCCGTCGGCGGGCTGCCGTTGCTGGTCACCGGATTCGTGGTCAGCTTCTTCGGCACCGGCCCCATCGGGGCGCTGGGCACCCACCTGGTGGTCAACTCGGCCCCTCCCGAGCAGGGCGGGTCGGCGGCCTCGCTGCAGGAGACCAGCGGCCACCTCGGTGTCGCGGCAGGCATCGCCGCCCTCGGCAGCCTCGGCGCCGCCGTCTACCGCGAGAAGGTCGTCATCCCCGCCGGGGCCTCCTTCGACGTCGCCCGCGACAACCTCGAGGGCGCGCTGGCGCTGGCGGGGCGGCTTCCCGCGGAGGTCCTGGCCGCCGCCAGGGCCGCCTACACCAGCGGGCTGAACACCGTCGCGGTCGTGTGCGCGGTGTTCGCCGCCGCCGCCGCGCTCGTCGCGATCACCGCCCTGCGGCGGGTCGGCGCCGGCGGGGTGGCGCTGGAGAGGGAGCGGCCGCTCGAGCCCTCGGGGGCCGTCAGGCGAGGTTCAGCCGGCTGAGCTCGCGGCGGGAGCTGACGCCCAGCTTGGGATAGGCCTTGTACAGGTGGTACTCGACCGTGCGGGGGCTGAGGAAGAGCTGGGCGGCGATCTCGCGGCTGCTGTGTCCCGTGGCGGCCAGCCGTACGACGTGCAGCTCCTGCGGGGTGAGCTCCGCGACGGGAGCGGGGTGGGCGGCCCTCGGTGTCTCCCCCGTGGCGTGCAGCTCGGATCTGGCGCGCTCGACCCACGGGGCGGCGCCCAGCCGGGCGAAGGTCTCCATGGCCGCGTGCAGCGGGGCGCGGGCGTCGCCGGGACGGCGGGCGCGGCGCAGCCACTCGCCGTGGAGCAGCTGGGTGCGGGCGTGCTCGAAGGGACGGCCGCCCTGGGCGTGCAGGCGGAGCGCCTCCAGGTAGAGGCTCTCGTCGTCGCTCGTCAGCGCCCGGCAGCGCAGGGCCACGGCCTGGGCCCATGGCTGCCGGGAGGCGTCCGCCCATGCCACCAGGCGGCGCAGCGGCTCCTGCGCCCTGTGCGGCTGCGCCAGCCGTACGGCGGCCTCGATCTGGTCGGGGGCGGAGGACAGCAGCACCGCGGCGTTGCGCCCCGGCCCCGACCAGGCGGCCTCCAGACGGTCCAGAGCGGACTCGTGGTCACCCAGCGACAGCTCCAGCAGGCTCAGCACCGCCTCGCCTGTCGCCCGGTAGGCGCCGGGCGCCTCGCCTACCAGCCGGCGGCAGCGGTCCTCGTCCCCCTCGATCGCGGCGATCCTGGCGCGGACCCCGTTGATCCACGCGATGCGCTGCTGCAGGCCGCTGTCGCAGGCGATCCCGACGGCCTCGGCGACCGAGGCCTCGGCGTCGCGGTGCAGGCCCGCCCACACCTGGGTCTGGGCCAGGACCTGCAGGACCTGGGGCAACGCGCCGATGAGGCCGTTCTCGCGGCAGCGCGCCACCTCGGCTGCGGCCAGCGCCATGGTGGTGGCGTCGTCCCCGATGATCATTCCGGTGTAGAGGGCGCGTTCGGTGTCGGAGGAGGTGGACAGGAACTCCACCAGCAGCGGCAGGCCGCGCGCGTAGTCGGCGCGCATGAGGTGGGACAGGCCCTCGGCCATGGGGTCGGGCGTGCCGAGCGCGGCCAGCTTTCTGGCCGCGGCTGAGACCGCGCCCTCGTCTCCGGTGAACCAGGCGTAGGTCGCGCCGGTGCGCAGCATGGCGGCGCCCTGACACGGATCGGCCAGGTCGGCGCGTTCCTGGAGCAGGTGGACGGCCTGCTCCTCCTGGCCGAGCTCGAACATCGCCGCCGCGCGCGCCATGGTGAGCTCCGCGTCGGGAAGGCCGGGCTCGATGAGGCTCTCGGCTCTCTCGGCGAGGACGGCCGCCTGGTCGGGATGCCCGCCCGACAGCGCGCAGGCCGCCGCTCTGGACAGCCAGCCGACCTGCTGCCGCACGTCGGTGCCGAGCCTGGCGGCCTGCTCGTACAGACGGGCGGCGGCGGCGTAGGCGGTACGGGAGGCCGCTCGCTCGGCCGCGGCGGCCAGCTCGGCCGCCACACCGGCGTCGGGCTCCATCGTCGCGGCGGGCAGGTGGTGCGCCCTGCAGTCGGGGCTCTTGGCGACCTCGGCCAGAGCCCTGTGCACGGCCACGCGCCTGGCCAGCGCCGCGCCCTGGTAGGCGGCGGTGGCGACCAGCGGGTGCCTGAAGGCCACCCCCGACTCGCTCACCTGCATCAGCCCCGCCCTTTCGGCCTCCTCGAGGTCGTCGAGGCCGACGCCGAGCGTCTGTGCCGCCTCCAGCTGGAGCGGCAGGTCTCCCCTGCCCTCGGCGGCCGCGATCAGCGCCATCAGCCTGGTCCGCTCGGGCAGGCGGCCGATCTGCGCCCTGAACGACGAGAGCACCCTGTCGGCCACCTGCAGGTGCGGCTGCCGCCCCGCCTGGCCGCGCCTGGCCGCGGCGAACTCGATCAGCGCCAGCGGGTTGCCCCCCGACTCGGCGATGACCTCCTCGCGCAGGACCGGCGCGACCTCGAGCTCGGCCAGCAGGCTGGTCGCGCTCCCGCCGTCGAGCCTGGAGGGGCGCAGCTCGGTCAGGCCTGGCGCGGCGAAGCCGTCCTCCCTCGTGGCGAAGACCATTGCCACGCCCTCGGCGGCCAGCCGTCTCGCGGCGAACAGCAGGGGCTCGGCGCTGGCGTCGTCGAGCCACTGGGCGTCGTCGACCAGGCACAGCACGGGGCCCTCCTCCGCCAGGTCGGCCAGGAGGGTGAGGACGGCGAGCCCGGTGAGGAAGCGGTCCTGCCCGCGTGCGAGGTCGGCTCCGAGCACCGCCTTGAGCGCGGCGGCCTGCGGGTCCGGCAGCGCGTCGAGGCGGTCCTGCAGCGGCCACAGCAGCTGCGTCAGCGCGCCGAAGGCGAGGTCGGCCTCGGGTTCGATGCCCGTCACGCGCAGCACGCGCAGGCCGAGCGCTGCCGCGCCGCCCGCCGCCCAGTCGAGCAGCGCGGTCTTGCCGATGCCCGCCTCGCCGCGCACCACGAGGGCGCCGCTGTGCCCCTGCCGCGCCGAGGTGATCAGGCCTTCGAGCTCGGCCTGTTCAGTGGACCGCCCGTAGAGCACGACACCTCCAAGTACCTATGACCAGTAGATCCTACTGATGCGGCGAAACATTCCCCGCTCGTACGTTCGTCGGCATGAACGAACTATTCGAGCAGGTCACCCTGGGCAAGCTGGACCTTCCCAACCGCCTGGTGATGGCGCCGATGACGCGCAGCCGCGCCGTCGGCGGACTGGTGACGGATCTGACGGCCGGGTACTACGCGCAGCGGGCCGGCGCCGGGTTGATCATCACGGAGGGCACCCAGCCCTCGGTGATCGGCCAGGGCTACATCGACACCCCCGGGTTGCACACGCGCGAGCAGGCCGAGGCGTGGCGCAGGGTCACCGACGCCGTCCACGAGCGCGGCGGCCGGATCTTCGTCCAGTTGATGCACTCGGGACGGGTCGGCCACCCCTGCCTCTACCCTGACGGCGCGCTGCCGGTGGCTCCCTCGGCGATCGCCTCCGGCGGCCAGATCTACACCCATGACGGCATGCTCGATCATCCCACGCCCCGCCCGATGACGCTCGACGACATCGCCTCGACGGTGGAGGACTTCGTCACGGCGGCCACGTACGCGATGGAGGCCGGGTTCGACGGGGTGGAGCTGCACGCCGCCAACGGCTACCTGCTCCACCAGTTCCTGTGCGGCAGCGCCAACGCCCGCTCCGACGCCTACGGCGGCTCGGTCGAGAACAGGATCCGCTTCGCGGTGGAGGTCGCGCAGGCGGTCTCCGACGCGATCGGGCCCGAGCGGGTCGGCATGCGCATCTCCCCCGCCAACGGCAACAACGGGATCAACGAGCGGGACTCCGCCGACGTCTACCCTGCGCTGATGCGCGCCCTGGCGCCGTACGAGCTGGCCTACGTGCACGTCATGGAGTTCGGCAGCAGGGAGATCACCAAGCTGGTCAGGGCCGCCTGGCCCGGCACCCTCATCCTCAACCCGCACGCGACGGGCCAGGAGGCGAAGGTCACGCCTGAGGCCGCGACCGCGGTGCTGCGCGAGGGCCTGTGCGACGCGGTCAGCCTCGCCACCCTGTGGCTGGCCAATCCCGACCTGCCCGAGCGCATCAGGGCGGGGGGCCCGTACAACGAGGCCGATCCCTCCACCTTCTACGGCGGCGACCACCGCGGCTACACCGACTACCCGACGGTGGCCGCCCGATGAGCCTCCATGTACGGCAGGCCAGGCTCTCAGCGCTCTCGCTGGCCGTGCTGGCAGGGCCGATGTCGTTCGGCATCGCGGGCCCCGCGCTCATCCTGGGCGAGGTCGCCGACGGCCTCGGCGTCTCGCCCGCGACGGCGACCTGGCTGGTGACGGTGTTCGGCTGGGGCATCGCGGTGGGAACGCCGCTGATGTCGGGGCTGGTCGGCCACCGCGGGGTGCGCGCCACGGCGGCGCTGTGCGGTCTGCTCGTCCTGGTGGGATCGGCTCTCGCGCTCGTCGCGCCCTCCTTCCCCCTCCTGCTGGCCGGCAGCGCCGCGCAGGCGCTCGGCGCCGCCGGTCTGACAGGGCTGGCCATGCACCTGGCCGACTCCCCTCGCAGGATGGGCATGGCCACGGCCTCGCTCGCCGTGGTCGGCTCGGTGTCGCCACTCGTGGGGTCACTGGTCAGTGATCTGCTGTCGTGGCGCGTCGTGCTCGCGCTGCCGGTGGTGGCCGTGCTGGCGGTGCCCGCCGTCCTCGGTCATGCGCGCCAGGAGCCTTCGCCAGGCCGGTTCGACGCGACGGGCGCCGTGGTCCTGACCGCGCTGGTCACCGCGCTGGTGTTCGTCCCCCACCAGCCCGTGGTGGCGGGGATCGCCGCGGTCGTCGTGGCGGCGGCGTTCGCGCTGCACCTGCGGCGCAGGCCTGACGGCTTCGTGCCCGCCGTCCTGGTGCGCTCGCCCGCCTTCCTCGGCGCGGCGGGGCTCGCCTTCGCCCTGGCCGTCGGCAACTTCGCGCTGATCTACGCCCTTCCCGCCCGGCTGACGGAGCTGACGACCTGGACGTCCGCGCAGATCGGCGTGGCCATGGTGTGGCCGCTGCTGTTCGGCGGCGGCCTGTCGTGGTTCGTCGTGGCGGCCTCCGCGAGGATGCGACCGCGCCTGCTCATCGCGGTGCTGGTCGTCGCGGGGTTCGCGGCCGCGCTGACCGCGGCCTTCACCGGGTGGGCGTTCGGCCTGCTGGCCGCGCAGGCGGCGGCCTCGATCGCGGCCGCCTCGGGACAGGGGGTGCTGGCGGTCCGCGCCACCGCGGCCGCCCCCGAGGAGCACAGGGCGGCCGCGATCGGCCTGTTCAACCTGTGCTACCTGCTGGGAACCGCCTTCGGCCCCGCCATCGTGGCGCTGCTCGTTTCCGCCTGACAGAAGGGACGACCACCATGCAGTTCGGAGTCTTCACCGTCGGCGACGTGGCGGCCGATCCGGTCACCGGGCGCACGCCGACCGAGTACGAGCGCATCCAGGCGATGACCACCATCGCGATCAAGGCCGAGGAGGTGGGCATGGACGTCTTCGCGACCGGCGAGCACCACAACCCGCCGTTCGTGCCGTCGTCGCCGACGACCCTGCTCGGCTACGTCGCCGCCAGGACCGAGCGGCTGATCCTGTCCACCTCCACGACGCTGATCACCACCAACGACCCCGTGAAGATCGCCGAGGACTACGCGATGCTGCAGCACCTGGCCGACGGCCGGGTGGACCTGATGATGGGCAGGGGCAACACCGGCCCCGTCTACCCGTGGTTCGGCAAGGACATCCGCGACGGCATCGCCCTGGCCATCGAGAACTACGCGCTGCTGCGCAGGCTGTGGCGCGAGGAGGCGGTCGACTGGACGGGCCGCTTCCGCACGCCGCTGCAGGGCTTCACCTCCACGCCGCGCCCGCTCGACGGGGTGCCGCCGTTCGTGTGGCACGGCTCGATCCGCTCGCCCGAGATCGCCGAGCAGGCGGCCTACTACGGCGACGGGTTCTTCGCCAACCACATCTACTGGCCGAAGGACCACTTCCAGCGCCTGATCGGCATCTACCGCGAGCGGTACGCTCACTACGGGCACGGCGCTCCCGAACAGGCGATCGTCGGCCTCGGCGGCCAGGTCTACATGCACAGGAACTCGCAGGAGGCGGTGCGGGAGTTCCGCCCCTACTTCGACAACTCCTCCGTGTACGGCCACGGCCCCTCGCTGGAGGAGATGACCGAGCAGACGCCGCTGACGGTCGGCAGCCCGCAGGAGGTCATCGACAGGACCCTGACCTTCCGCGAGCACTTCGGCGACTACCAGCGCCAGCTGTTCTTCATGGACGGCGCGGGGCTGCCGCTGAAGACCGTTCTCGAGCAGCTCGACATCCTGGGCGAGGAGGTGGTGCCCGTACTCCGCAAGGAGTTCTCCGCCCGCCGTGCCGCCGGCGTGCCCGACGCCCCCGTCCACCCGGCCCTGGGTGTCACCGGCGCCCCTGCGTGACCACCACCGGTGGCGGCGTCCGGTCCCTGCGCCGGCTCGACCGAATCGCCCGCAAGCCGGCCGAGCGGGGTTCGCGCCCAGCCACGCGAACGTGCTCGCCCACCAGCTGGTGTCGGCGCCACCCTTCGCCTCATCGCTAGATGATCTACCCTTAAGCCCCGCCGCTGCCGTGCCCTTCACCCTCGCCTCGAACATTGATGTTCCCATCATGTGCGTGTTCACCGCGCGAAATTCCACTTGTCGGCGCATCATTGGAAATAGCGGTTTCGCATAATGCCCTCATCGCCGCCATTGAGACCGTTTTCAGCGCCATGCCCCTCTTTCTGTTCGAGCAACAACTCTTGGCCTTTCCGTGGACGGCGGGCGGGCCTGCCCATTTCTTTCCCTGGGTACATCGCCGACTGTCGCGGCCTGTCGCGAATTCACAGCTTCTTCAGATCGACCGACAGAAAACGGAAAGAAATGACGACAGAGACCACCCTTTCCCGACACGGCGGACGTGTTCGCATTCTGGCATTCGCCACCCTCTTCACCAGCGCCCTCCTCGTGCCCGCCGGACAGGCGGTGAGCGAGGTCGGCTCGCAGGCCATGGCCGGTCAGCCCGCGGCCGCCGTCGCCGTCACCGTCGGGGAGAAGTCGCTGCTGAGCTGCCGCCACGGGCGCAACTGCCGCCACGCCCGCCACCACGGCGGCCACAAGCGCTCGTGCAACTGCCCTGCCGGCCCTCGTGGACCGCAGGGCCCGCGGGGCGAGAAGGGTGAGAAGGGCGACAGGGGTCCCGCGGGTTCCTCGAGCGGCTCCGCGGCGAGCATCGACTCGGCCTTCCACAAGAACTACAAGTACGTCGTGACCGCGCCGGGCGACGGAAGCACGCTCGTCCGCGACCCGCGTACCACGCCCAGGTGGCATGACCTGTCGGATGTGGCGGGCTACCCCGGCGACGTGGTGGCGGTGTCGGCCGCGGTCATGAGCATGGGCGGCGACCTGCACGTGACCGTGCGCAACCAGACCGGGGAGATCGCGCAGACCTCCTGCAAGATCAACCCCGTACCCGGCCAGTACGCCGCCAACCCCGCGTGGCCGGACAACTGCGCCCCGTTCGAGAGCCTGACTCCGCCGAAATAGCTCCCGCGCGGCTCATCCTGCGCGGGTGAACGCAGGGCCACCGCGTGATCGCCGGCAGGAGCCGGGGGTCACGCGGTGGCCGCCGCCGTGATGTGGCTCAGCACGCACGGCCAGCGGCCCTGCCCTCTGGCGAACACGTCGGTCGTCCACTCGTCGGCGTCGAAGCGCCGGCCCAGGCGGTGCGCGGTGTTCGTGATCCGTCCCGTGAAGAGCCGTCCGAGCTGGTGTCGTGGTCCATCGCCCGATTCACCGGGCGGCCGTCCAGAGGTTCCGCTCGCCCGCGACGGCGCAGAAAGGGTGGGTGCGGGAGGCGTAGGAGCGGGCGGCGACCACGAGACCGAGGCCCAGCCCGGCGAAGGCCAGCCCGCCGAAGGCGATCATCCAGGTCAGTCCCGCACGGGTGAAGCCACCCGACGGCTCGATCGCCGGCAGCACGCCGACGGCGGTGAGCGGGGCGTAGACCGTGAGCCCGATCCCGTAAACCGAGAGGCTGGCGGCGGTCAGCCAGGCGGGGACAAGCGGCAGCAGCCTGGGGACGCGCCTGCCCGAGAGGAACAGCGTCCAGCGGGGGAAGACCATGCCCCACCGGTACATCAGGCCGAGGAGCAGGAAGATCGCCAGCAGCGCGGCCAGCACGGTGATGTCGATCCCCACCGAGGCCAGCGCCCTGGCCGAGGCCGGCGCGGCGGCGTTGGCCCGATCCCACTCCTCGGCGGTGACTCCGAGCGCGTCGCCGCCCAGCGTCCAGACGGTCTTGACCCCCGCCCACGGCACGATGCCGCACATCAGCGCGTAGACCGCCACCCGCGTCCGCCGCGACGCGGTGGAGGCGTCGGGATGGAGCAGCGGACCGGCTCCCACGCCCCTGTGGGCCTGCCCGCAGCGGACGCACCGTCCGCGCAGGCGGCGGCGATGGCCTGCCGCGGTCAGGACCAGCAGACCCGCGCCCGCCGTGTCGAGCAGGACATGGGCCAGACCCGTGGCGCTCTCCACCCCCGATCCCGACACCAGGGTCACGAACTGGAGGGGCAGGCTGATCATCCCCGCCACGAAGACCGGGACGGCCACCGCCAGCACGGTCGTCACCGCCGTCGCGCCCGCACGGGTCAGCGGCCTGGCGGTGGCCAGACAGGCCGCCGCCGCGACGACGGCGAGCAGGGCCAGCAGGAGCTGGGCCACGGGGGCGTAGGGCGTGCCGGGAGTCCATGGCACGGTGGTGCCCGTCACCGCCCAGGTGAGCTGCACGGTCGCGTACAGCGCGCCCCACGTCGCGGCGGCGGAGGGCGCCCACCTCGGCCAGCTCTGCGTCCAGGACTCCGGTCCCGGCTGCGCGCCGACAGGTGCTTCACTGACGCTCATGAGAGGTCCTTCGGTGTCGAGGTCATGCCGATGCCCGGCCTCCACCGAAGATCGCAGCCGCCTCGCCCCCGCTCCTCCCCCACCGAAGGGAGGCCGCTCCCCCTGAGGGGGGAACCGGCCTCTCAAGGGGAACCGTTCGCTCTCAGGGGGAAGGGGCGGAGCCCGCCGCCGTCCAGCCCGGATCGCGGAAGCGGGCGGTGAGGCTGCCCTCCGTCGGTTCCTCGCCGCACGCGCGGCAGACGACTCTGGGTTCGAGCTCGGCCCCGCACGCGTGCTCGAACACCACAGGAGGAACGTCGGCCAGGTGACGGTCGCCCCACTGCATCAGGGTGAGAAGAACAGGGCGCAGCTCCCGTCCCGCGTCGGTGAGGTGGTACTCGAAGCGAGGGGGATGCTCCTGGTAGGGCACCTTCTCCAGAACGCCCGCCTCGACCAGCCGCCGCAGCCGGGCGGCGAGGATGTCACGCGGGGCGCCGATGTTGGCCACGAGGCCGTCGAACCTGCGCACGCCGTAGAACACCTCGCGCAGCACCAGCAAGGAGTGCTTCTCGCCGATGACGGCGAGCGCGTCGGCGATCGAGCACGGGCGTGGTCTCTTCATGACCTCCACCCTATGCGCGTCAGTTGGATTATCTGACTCACTCGGGGGCAGGGAGGAGCGTTGTGAAGCTGCTGGTGATCTGCAACTCGTCCGCCGGTGGGGCCGATGACGACGCCCTCCGCACGGTACTGCGCACCCTCGAGGAGGGAGCCGACGTCCTGACCAGCGAGGATCCTGACGACCTCGCGAGCGTGCTGGCGGCGCACCCCGATCGCGTCCCGGTGGCGGTGGGCGGCGACGGCAGCCTGCACGCGCTGGTGGCGGCGCTGGCCGCGCGAGGCGAGCTGGGCGACAGGACGGTCGGGCTGGTGCCGCTCGGCACCGGCAACGACCTGGCCAGAGGGCTGGGCATCCCCCTCGACCCGCACGAGGCTGCGCGCGTGGTCCTGGACGGGCACACGCGCGCGCTGGACCTGCTCACCGAGGACAGGGGCGGCATCGTGGTCAACGCCGTGCACGTCGGGGTGGGCGCGCAGGCCTCCGAGCAGGCCACGCCGCTCAAGCCGTTCCTGCGCAGGACGGCCTACGCCGTCGGCGCGGTGCTCGCGGGGCTGCGGGCGCGCGGGTGGCGACTGCGGATCACCGTGGACGGCACGCCGGTGGCCGACGGCCGCCGCAGGGTCCTGATGGCCGGCATCGGCAACGGCACCACGATCGGCGGTGGCACCCCGCTGACCCCCGCCGCCCGGCCCGACGACGGCCTGGCCGACGTGGTCGTCTCCTTCGCCGTCAGCCTGCCGGCCCGCCTGGGCTTCGCCCTTCTGCTGCGCAGGGGCGAGCACCGTTCACGCGCTGACGTGCGCACCTACCGGGGCGGCGAGATCACGATCGCGGGCGAGGCCGTGCCGGTCAACGCCGACGGGGAGCTGGGCGCGGCGGTCACCCGCCGCACCTGGACGGTCCGGCCCGGAGCCTGGCGCATCCTGGCCCCCGAAGCGGACGCGGCCGGCCAGGCAGGCGTCACGCGTTGAGCGGGGAGGGCTCGTCCGCGTCGGATCTTCCCGGCACCCCGCTCGCCCCGTGAAGGCGAGCGGGGTGCTCGTCGTGCGAGTGGGCGGGGCCCTCTCCCGAGTTCTGGGTGCGTGCGGCGTGGGCTATGGTCGGCTGCATGGTCACGTGGCGGGTTCCGCGCGGGTCCACCGCCTTCTCCCTGGTGGTGGGCCTGGTGCTGCTCGCCTTCATGCTGGTCGGCTCGACGCCGGCCTGGTACGGCAGCGACCCCGCGCAGCGGGCGAGCGCCGTGTCCGACGAGGCATGGGCGCCCGGCGCGTGGATCGCGCAGTCGTCGAACCTGCCGCCGGCCGCCGCGGGAGTGCGCGAGCACGTGCTGCCCCTGTGGCCGCCACCGCGTCACGCCGCTCAGGGCAGTGACGCCGATCCCCCGCCTTCTCAGCGGGCCGGCTGGCCGGAGCCGAATCCCGCGCGCAGCCCGCGGCAGAGCGCGCACGGCACGGCGGGGCCGCGAAGCCCGCCGGCGATCCAGCCGATCCGCATGTCACCCCGGCCGCCCGGGTCTCTCCTCGCGGCCGGCTGAGCCGTACCCCGGCTCTCTTTCTCCACGTCACGGAGTCGATGCCGCCATGTCCGGCGTCGACGGGGCCTTCGCGCCCCGCGGCGGCGCGGGAGCCGTACGCCCGGCGCCGCCCGCCCCCATTCGGAAGGACCGACCACATGACCACAGGACTCAGCTCCGTGCAGCTCCAGACTCTGCGCGAGGAGCTCGAAGACCACCTGCGCTGGCGCGTCGCCCAGCTCGCCGACCTCAAGGCGGCCTCGGACGGCGACGTGGACCTGCGGGACCTGCTCGCCTCCGTCGCCGCCGCCGACCACGCGATCGCCGAGGCCAGGGAGTGCCTGGACCGCCTGGCCGAGGGGAGCTACGGCACGTGCGGCGGCTGCGGGGCGTCCATCCCGTTCGAGCGGCTGAAGGTGCGCCCGCTGGCGCGGTACTGCATGACCTGCCAGCGCCGCCGCGAGGCCGCCTGACCCGCGAGGCCGGCCGCCTGACGGCGGCCGGCCCTCGCCGGGCGGCCTCACGACGATCGGCGGGCGAGGGTCAGCCGATCGGGACGGCGGCGCCCGAGACCTTCACGCGGGTGTCGCCGGGGACGGGCGTCGTGGTCAGGAGGCTGGGGCGGCCCATGTCGGCGCCCTGGTGGATGGTGACCACCTCCCCGTCGTCGAGACGGCCCAGGTGGCGGAGGTAGCCGGTGAAGGCGGCCGCCGCCGCGCCGGTGGCCGGGTCCTCCACGACGCCGCCCGGAGGGAAGGGGTCGCGGGCGTGGAAGACGGTGCGCGACTCGGCCCAGAACAGGTGGACCGTGGTCCAGCCGCCCTCGGCCATCAGCTCGGCGAGGGCGTCGAAGTCGTAGTCGAGGTCGGCCAGGCGCTCGCGGGTGGCAGCGGCCAGCACGAGGTGGTCGTTGCCCGCGTTGGCCACGTGCGGCGGGTAGGCGGGGTCGAGGTCGTCGGCGGACCAGCGCAGGGCCTCGAGCGCCCGTCGCAGCTCCTCGCCGGTGGCAGGGCGGGTCGAGGAGGGCGGGCTGGTCAGCGTGGCGGTGATGCCGTCCCCCTTGGTGATCTCCACCTGGACCGGGCCGGCCTGGGTGAACAGGTCCACGACAGCGGGGCCGATGCGTTCGCCGAGGGCGACGGCGGCCGCGATGGTGGCGTGGCCGCAGAAGGCGACCTCGGCCAGGGGGCTGAAGTAGCGGATCCGGTAGGCGTGGCCCCCCTCGGGGAAGAGGAAGGCGCTCTCGGAGTAGCCGAGGTCCGCGGCGATGGCGAGCATCTGGCCGTCGGACAGGCCGTGGGCGTCCAGGACCACTCCGGCGGCGTTGCCGCCGGAAGCCGTGCTGGTGAAGGCGACATATTTCAGGACGTCATGCACCCGGCCATCATGACGCACGCGCCCGGCCACGGCCCACCGAGGTCACCCGTCAGCGGCCGCCCGAATTCACGTATTGACGCTGTAGCGGTCAGAGGTTAACGTCAACTCAAATTAAAAGGAAACCTTACTAATAGTTTCCTCGCTGACCTCCCCTCCCACCCCCTACACCCCCTACCGGATGGCGGAGCATCATGAAGAACACCCTCCCGAGCAAGGCCCTCGCGGTGCTGGCGGCATTACTCCTGCCGCTCACCGCGGCGGTCGTCACCCCACCCGGCGCGTACGGCGCCGCCCT
The DNA here is from genome assembly GCF_039533245.1 of Nonomuraea recticatena. NCBI lineage: Bacteria > Bacillati > Actinomycetota > Actinomycetes > Streptosporangiales > Streptosporangiaceae > Nonomuraea > Nonomuraea recticatena. Next base: position 32,412 of record NZ_BAAATE010000014.1, read on the forward strand.
CTCCGGCGCCCCGGCATCCAGCGCCTCGGCGGCCTTCGCCGACTGGGCCCCGTGGACCGCCTACGCCGCGGGCGCCCGCGTCACCTACAACGGTGTCGAGTACGAGTGCCGCCAGAGCCACACCTCCCAGCCCGGCTGGGAGCCGCCCAACGTCCCGGCGCTGTGGAAGACCACGGGCGGCGGGGGCGGCGACACCACCGCGCCGTCGGTGCCGGGCAACCTGCGCTCCACCGGCGTCACCTCCAGCACCGTCGCCCTGGCCTGGAACGCCTCCACCGACAACGTCGCCGTCACCGGCTACGAGGTCTACCGCGGCACCACCCTCATCACCACCGTCACCGGCACCACCCACACCGACACCGGCCTGAGCGCCAACACCGCCTACACCTACACCGTCCGCGCCAAAGACGCCGCAGGCAACCGCTCGGCCGCCAGCGCCGCCGTCACCGCCACGACCACGGGCGGCGGGGGAGGCGACACCACCGCGCCTTCCGTGCCGGGCAACCTGCGCTCCACCGGCGTCACCTCCAGCACCGTCGCCCTGGCCTGGAACGCCTCCACCGACAACGTCGCCGTCACCGGCTACGAGGTCTACCGCGGCACCACCCTCATCACCACCGTCACCGGCACCACCCACACCGACACCGGCCTGAGCGCCAACACCGCCTACACCTACACCGTCCGCGCCAAAGACGCCGCAGGCAACCGCTCGGCCGCCAGCGCCGCCGTCACCGCCACGACCACGGGCGGCGGCGGAGGTGGGGGCGACAAGGTGCTCGGCTACTTCGTGCAGTGGGGCGTCTACCAGCGCGGCTACCACGTCAAGAACATCGACACCAGCGGCTCGGCCGCCAAGCTGACCCACATCAACTACGCCTTCGGCAACGTGCAGAACGGCCAGTGCACCATCGGTGACAGCTACGCCGACTACGACCGCTTCTACCAGGCGGGCGAGAGCGTGGACGGCGTCGCCGACACCTGGGACGCCGGCGCCCTGCGCGGCAACTTCAACCAGCTGCGCAAGCTCAAGAAGAAGTACCCCCACATCAAGGTGCTCTTCTCCTTCGGCGGCTGGACCTGGTCGGGCGGTTTCGGCCAGGCCGCGCAGAACCCCGCGGCCTTCGCCGAGTCGTGCTACCGCCTGGTGGAGGACCCGCGCTGGGCGGACGTCTTCGACGGCATCGACATCGACTGGGAGTACCCGAACGCCTGCGGCCTCACCTGCGACACCAGCGGGCCCGCCGCGTTCAGGAACATGATGTCGGCCCTGCGCACCCGCTTCGGCTCGGGCAACCTGGTCACCGCGGCCATCACCGCCGACGGCACCGACGGCGGCAAGATCGACGCGGCCGACTACGGAGGCGCCGCCCAGTACGTCGACTGGTACAACGTCATGACCTACGACTTCTTCGGCGCGTGGGCGGCGCAGGGACCGACCGCCCCGCACTCCCCCCTCACCTCCTACTCCGGCATCCCGATCGCGGGCTTCCACTCCGACGCCGCCATCCAGAAGCTCAAGAGCAAGGGCATCCCGGCGAGCAAGCTGCTGCTCGGCATCGGCTTCTACGGCAGGGGCTGGACCGGCGTCACCCAGGCCGCCCCGGGCGGCACGGCCACGGGCCCCGCGCCCGGCACCTACGAACAGGGCATCGAGGACTACAAGGTGCTCAAGACCCGCTGCCCCGCCACGGGCACCGTCGCCGGCACGGCCTACGCCCACTGCGGCAACCAGTGGTGGAGCTACGACACGCCGAGCACGATCGGCGGCAAGATGGGCTACTCGAAGAGCCAGGGCCTCGGCGGCGCGTTCTTCTGGGAGCTAAGCGGCGACACCACCAACGGTGAGCTGATCACCGCGATGAGGAACGGCCTGGGCTGACCCCCGGCTGCCCCCGCAGGGCCGGTCCCGCGCCAGGGCCGGCCCTGACGGGTGTCAGAAGATCTCCACCTCGATGATGCGCGTGTAGTCGTTGGCGCCGTTGGAGGCCAGCGCCGAGACGCGGATCGCGTCGGTGGTGACGGCGGCGAAGTCGGAGCGCGCGCTGCCCTTGGTGTTGCCGCGCACCTGGGCGACCGTCCGCCACTGGCCCTCCACCCTGGCCTGGACGTCCCAGTCGCGCAGGCCCACCGAGGAGGCCGGATAGCGTTCGGTGTCGAGGGTGTGGAGGTCGACGCGCGTCACGCTCCTGGCGCCGCCCAGCGCGATGTCGACCGTGTCGGGCCAGAGCCTGCCTGTGGCGTCGTTCCAGCCGTTGCCGCCGGCCCAGCCGTTGGAGCTGCGGTCGCCGTCGACGACGCTGCAGGCCGGATAGTTGGCGTTGGTGTGCTGCGAGGAGGCGGTGACGGGCCGCCTGAGCGCGAGGTTGCCGCCGTTGTCGAGCTCGTCCACGCCGACCACCCGCACGGGTACGGCCAGCCGCTCCTTGCCCGCTTCGAGCCGCAGGCCGTACTCACCCTTGGGGGTGGAGGGCGGGACGGCGACCAGCAGTTTCGCGCCGAGTTCGTAGCCGGGCGGCAGGTAGCTGGACAGCATGGAGCGCGAAGCGGTCAGCGGCGCGTCGATCTCGACGGACATGTCGGCGTAGCGGGGCTTGCCCGCGTCGCTGCGCATGCCGATCTCGATCTTGGCGGGGCAAGCGGCGTCCACGCCCAGGGGCGCGACGAGCAGCCCGGCCCCCGCGATCGGGATCAGCCTGCCCGTCCCCTTGCTGGTGCCGGGGGTGACCTTCAGCGAGGAGACCGACGGCAGATCCTGCTCGGGCGCCTGGACGGCCGGCCCGGGATCGTCCCTGTCGGCCAGGGCGGCGGCGCCCGTGGTGAGCGTGAGGGCGGCGACGGTCAGCGCCGCGGCGAGATGTCTCATGTGCCTGGCTCCTTCCTAGAGCGCGTGCAGGCCGGGCACGCCGTCGAGCGCCACCAGGCTGGCCCTGGTCGAGACGGGTGCGCCCGGCCTGGTGACGTAGGGGACCACCTTGTAGTCCGACCTCCACTGGCTCCTGGTGACCGAGCAGGAGACGTAGCCGCGCTGGTAGCTGGAGAACCTGATGTGCGGGTTGACCGGGTCGGAGCCGCCAGGGGGCAGGCCCGTCGCCGGATTGCCGTTGCCGCCGCTGCTGATGGAGGTGCCGACGAACTCCACGCCGACGACGGGGGCGGAGGGGTCGTCGAAGTCGGTCTTCAGCTCGCCCGCGAGGTTGTAATGGATGTCGCCGGTGAGCACGATGGGGTTGCGCACCTTCCGCTCGACCATGCCGGTGAGCACACGGTCCTTGGCCGCCTTGTAGCCGTCCCAGAGGTCCATGCTGAGCCGCTGCGCGGGGGCGGGGTCGTAGTCGAGCTGGCACATGGCGATCTGCTGAGCCAGCACGTTCCATCTGGCCCTCGACTCCCCCAGGCCGTCCAGCAGCCACTTCTCCTGCTCGGCGCCGAGCATCTGGCGCGAGGGGTCGAGCCTTTCGGCGCAGTCGTACTGCTGGCCGTCGCCGCAGACCTGGTCGTCACGGTACTGACGGGTGTCGAGCACGTTGAACTCGGCCAGGTCGCCGAAGGTGAACCTGCGGTGGACGCGGGCGTCGGGGCCCCGCACGACCGGCACCCTGATGGGCAGGTTCTCCCAGTAGGCGCGGAAGGCGTTGGCCCTGATGACCAGGTAGTCCTGCTCGGTGACCTCGCCACCAGGGCCGTGGACCCCCGCCCAGTTGTCGAGCACCTCGTGGTCGTCCCACGTGACGATCCACGGCGCCGCCGCGTGGGCGGCCATCAGGTCGGGATCGCTCTTGTAGAGGCCGTACTGGATGCGGTAGCGGTCGAGGGTGTCGCACTGCACCCTGAACTGGTCGGGCACGGGCGTCGCGCGGTTGCCTCCGCTCGCGACGATCCCGTACTCGTAGATGTAGTCGCCGAGGTGGATGACGACGTCGGGCCGTTCGGCGGCCAGGTGGCCGTAGGCGGTGTAGAAGCCGTCCTGCCACGAGGCGCAGGAGGCGAAGGCCAGCGTCAGCGCCTCGGGGCTGCTGCCCAGGGCGGGCGCGGTCCTGGTCCTGCCGACCGGGCTGAGCTCGCCGCCTGTCCTGAACCGGTAGAAGTAGTCGCGGCCGGGCCGCAGGCCCTTCACGTCGACGTGGACGGAGTGGCCGTACTCGGGAAGGGCCCATGCGGCGCCGTGCTTGGCGCGCCGGGTGAACCCCTCGTCCTCGGCGAGCTCCCACTCGACTCTGATCTTGCGGTGCGGCATGCCGCCCAGCGGTTCGAGCGGTCTGGAGGCCAGCCTGGTCCAGAGGATCACGCTGTCGGGCAGGGGGTCGCCTGACGCGACGCCGAGCTGGAAGGGGTAGTCGGCCGATCGGGCGGCGGCCGACTCGGCCGTCCAGGGGTCGGCCAGGTTCGTGGTGAAGGCCAGGGCCATGGCGGCCCCGCCTAATCCGAAAAAGGAGCGGCGGTCCATGGGTCTCCCAGGGGGGAGGGGACGGGAGCCCACACTTTGTAGCAAGAGTGATGTTGATTTAACAAGACCTAAGTTAAATTCACAGCCTCTTCACACCTGCGCCACCTCGACGTTGTGGTGGCGTTCGCGCAGGCGCCGCACGGCGTCGTCAGGGGTGCGCGAGTCGACCACGACGAGGTCGAAGTCGTCGAGGGGGGCCACCCTGTGCAGCGCCACCCGTTCGAGCTTGGAGTGGTCGACGGCGAGGATGCTGCGGGAGGCCGAGCGCAGCATCGCCCGCTTCACCAGCACGATCTCCTGCTCCTGGTGGAAGGCGTAGCTGTCGGAGATCGCCGAGGTCGACACCACGAGCAGGTCGGTGCTCATCGCCTCGACCGCGTCGACGCAGGCCACGCCGAGGAAGGAGTCGTGGGAGGCGTGGTACTCGCCGCCGAGCGCCATGAGCCTGATGCCGGGAGCGCCCGCCAGCAGCCTGATGGCCTCGAGGAAGTTCGTCACGACGGTCAGCGGGGCCGCCTCGCCGAGGTGACGGGCCACGGCCAGCGCGGTCGTGGAGTCGTCGATCATGACCGAGCTGCCGGGCTCGATCAGCCCGGCGACGTGCCTGCCGATCGCCTCCTTCTCGGCCAGGTGGGCGGTGAGCCGGTAGGCGATGTTGCTCTCGAAGACGTTCGAGGCCTGCGCCGTCACCCCGCCCCGGAACTTGCGCACCATCCCCTGCCGCTCCAGCTCGTCGAGGTCGCGGTGGACGGTCATCACGCTCACCCCGAAGCTCTCGGCGAGTTCGGCCACCGACGCCGTCCCCCTGCGCACCACGAGCTCGGCCATCGCCTGCCGTCTGGCCGCGCCCGCGTTGACGCGCTGACGTGAACTCACCTGTGCACTCTCCCGTCCGCCGCCTCTCCGCTGCGAATATCCCAGACCATCGAGCGTCTCGCGCGAAAGGGACTCTTGACACCCGTGGAGGCGACTCGTAGCCTCCCGGTAATCACAACATCACAAGAACTCAAGTTAGATTTAACACACTTGAGAGGAGGTGACCATGGGATCAGCTCTGCCTCACGACCTGCGATGCGACCACCGCACCACGCCGCTCGGCGTGGCGAGCGCGCCGCTGCTGGCCTGGCGGCTCGAAGGGGCCGACCCCGTCGCGTACCAGGTCGAGATCGGCGATCTGTGGTCGACGGGGCGCGTCGACGACCCCGCCGCGATCAGCCACCTCTACGACGGGCCACGGCTGCGCCCCAGGACACGCCACACCTGGCGGGTCACCCTCTGGGACGCCGCCGGCTCCACCAGCTCGGCCGAGTCCTGGTTCGAGACCGCCCACGACGCATGGACCGCCTCGTGGATCGCGCCGGACCCCGACGCGGTCGAGCACGTGGACCCGCCCACCGAGGGCGACAGGGCGCTGAGCGCGCACGGGCTGCTCCCCTGCCCGCAGCTGCGCAGGAGCTTCCAGGTGCCCGGCGCCGTCACCGCGGCCCGCCTCTACGTCAGCGCCAAGGGTCTCTACGACGCCAGGATCAACGGCGAGAGGGCGGCCGACGCCGAACTCGCCCCCGGCTGGACCGACTACCGGCGGCGCATCCCGTACCAGGTCCACGACGTGACGCGGCTGGTCGGCGAGGGCGAGAACGTGCTGGCCTTCACGATCGCCGACGGCTGGTGGAGCGGCTTCACCGGCTTCGACCCGCGCAGGCCCGGCTACCACTACGGCCGCTTCCCCGAGCTCATCGCCGAGCTGCACCTGACCCTCGCCAACGGCTCGGCCAGAGTCGTGATGACCGACGGGACCTGGCGCACGGCGCAGGGGCACATCCGCCACGGCGACCTGCTGAAGGGCGAGTGCCACGACCTGCGCGCCGCCACGCCGGGCTGGGACTCCCCCGGCTTCGACGACTCCTCATGGACTCCCGTCACCGTGCGGGGCGCCGATCACCACCTGCTCGTGCCCTCGTGCGACGAGCCGGTCAGGGCGCTGCGCGAGCTGCCGCCTCTCTCGATCACCAGGACGGGCCCCCGCACGCACCTGGTGGACTTCGGGCAGAACCTCGCCGGCAGGGTCCGCCTGGCCGTACCCGCCCAGGATCCGGGCACCCGCGTCACCGTCAGGCACGGGGAGAGGCTCGAGGAGGACGGCGGCCTGCACACCGCGAACCTGCGCACCGCCGACGCCACCGACGTGCTGATCACGGCAGGCGGCGAGGCGCTGTTCGAGCCGCGCTTCACCTACCACGGCTTCCGCTACGCCGAGATCGACGGGCTGGAGAGCCTGGGCGAGGTCAGAGCGGTGGTCCTGCACAGCGACACCCGGTGGACGGGCGCGTTCGAGTGCTCGGACCCCGAGATCAACCAGTTGCAGAGCAACATCGAGTGGGGACAGCGCGGCAACTTCGTCAGCGTCCCCACCGACTGCCCCCAGCGCGACGAGCGGCTCGGCTGGATGGCCGACGCGCAGGTGTTCCTGCCGACGGCCTGCCTCAACGCCGACGTGGCCGCCTTCTTCACCAAGTGGCTGCACGACGTGCGCGACGCGCAGACCCCCGAGGGCGGCTTCCCCAACGTCGCGCCCCGGCTGACAGGGGTCGCGGAGGAGGGCGCGCCGGGCTGGGCGGACGCCGGTGTGCTCGTCCCATGGCACCTGTACGAGGTGTACGGCGACGCCAGGTTCCTCGACGTCGACTCGATGGGCGCCTGGGTCGACTTCGTGCTGCGTCACAACCCCGACCTGATCTGGAGGCAGCGGACAGGACCGCACTACGCCGACTGGCTGGCCCCCGGCCCCGCCACGCCTCGCGAGGTCGTGGCCACCGCGTTCTTCCACCGCAGCGCCGACCTGACCGCCAGGGCGGCGCGGGTCCGAGGCAGGCATGCCGACGCGGAGCGCTTCGAGCGACTCGCCGCCGACATTCGCACAGCCTTTATTAAAACGTTCGCACACCCCGACGGCACGGTCTCGGGCGACACCCAGACCGGCTACCTGCTCGCCCTCGCCTTCGGCCTGCTGCCCTCGTCGCTCGCCCCCGGAGCGGCGCGGCGGCTGGCCGAGCTGGTGCAGGAGCACGGCCCTCAGGCCGGCTTCCTCGGGGTCAATCTGCTGTGCCCCGTCCTGTCGGCGACCGGCAGGCCGGACCTGGCGCACGCGCTGCTCCGCCGTACGGACCCGCCGTCCTGGCTCTACCAGGTACGCCACGGAGCCACGACGGTGTGGGAGCGATGGGACGGCGAAGGAGCGCCCTCGATGAACTCCTTCAACCACTACGCGTTCGGATCGGTCGGCGAGTGGCTCTACTCCGGCGTGGCGGGGATCAGCCAGGCGCGGGGCTCGGTGGCCTATCGCGACCTGGTGATCCGTCCTCTTCCCGGAGACCTGACCTGGGCGCGGGCCTCCTACGAATCCGTGCGGGGACGGATCGCCGTCTCATGGGAGCGCACGAGCCAGGGCTTCCTCCTGGACGTGAGCGTCCCGCCCGGCGCCTCGGCGACCGTGCACCTGCCCGATGGCCAGACCCATCGGGTGCCCTCGGGGGACCACCATTTCGCATCAGTCCGAGGAGACACACCATGACCGACCTCCAGCGCGCCAGGATGAGCCGCGGCCAGTTCTTCCGCATGATGGGCGGGCTCGCGGTGGCCGCCGCGGCGACCGCCTGCTCGACCAGGCCGCAGACCACCACGGCGACCAGCGGCGGCACGGGCGCCGCCGCCGCCGTCGACCTGAAGTTCGTGGGAGTGGCCGACCAGAAGGCGCCGATGGACGCGCTGCTGGCGGCCTACCAGAAGGTGAAGCCCGGCGTGCGCCTCACCGCGTCGTACGCCCCGACCGACCAGGTGCAGACCTCGCTGCGCACCCAGCTCGGCGCGGGCAACGCGCCCGACCTGCACGTCGTCTACCCCGGCAACGGCAGCGCGATGTCGATGTCGCAGATCGCCGGAGCCGGGCTGCTGGCCGACCTGTCGGCCCAGTCGTGGACCGGCACGATCCCCACCGGCTTCAAGCCCGCCCTCCAGATGGAGGGCAAGACCATGATGTACTCGGCCGGCTCGTCGGTCATCGGCGCGATCTACAACAAGAAGGTCTTCGAGAAGGCCGGAGTCGAGGCGCCCCCGACCACCTGGACGGAGTTCCTGGCGCTCTGCGACAAGCTGAAGAAGGCGGGGGTCACACCCATCGCGCTGGGCGCCCAGACCCCGTGGGTCACCCAGCTCATCACCTACGCGCTGGTCCCCTCGACCGTCTACGCCAAGGACCCCGCCTTCGACGACAAGCAGCTGGCGGGGCAGACCAGCTTCGCCCAGTCCGGCTGGCGGCAGGCCATGGAGATGTACCTGGAGCTGAGCGAGCGGGGCTTCTTCAACGACAAGCCGAACGGGACCACCTTCGAGCAGCAGATCTCCATGGTGGCGACGGGCAGGGCCGCCATGGCCGTCCAGGTGTCGGCCGTGCTGCCCGACTTCCGCAAGTCGGCCTCCAGCCCTGATGACCTGTCGATGTTCCCCGTGCCCGGCGCCGACAGCGCCGACCAGGTGTGGATCCCCGCGGGTGTCGTGGTCGGCCTCGGCGCCGCCGCGAAGGGCAGGAGCGTCGAGGAGGCCAAGGCCTTCATCGACTTCCTCGGCAGGCAGGAGAGCATCAACAGCTGGGCCAAGGCGATCTCGGCCATCCCGCTCACCCAGGACGCGAGCTCGACGATCGACCCCGCGGTGGAGTCCTTCCTGCCGTTCACCAAGGACAGGGCGGTGCCGTTCATGGACCAGCGGTGGCCCAACGCCGAGGTGCAGCCCGTCCACTTCGCGGTCGTCCAGGAGCTGCTGGCCGGCAAGGCGACGATCGACGAGGCGCTGAAGAAGATGGACGAGGCGTACCAGAAGTGATCAAGCGATTCTCCGCGCTGTCGCCCTCCTGGCTGTTCGCCGCGCCCGCTCTGCTGGTCTACGCGGTGGTGGTGCTCTATCCGAGCGTCGCGGGCGTGCTCTACGCCTTCACCGACTGGAGCGGCATCGGCGAGGGCATGTCCTTCGTCGGGGCGGCGAACTTCCGGGCCATCCTGAACGACGAGCAGGCCATGGGCTCGCTCGGCAACACGCTCCTGCTGACGCTGGCGATCGTGGTCGTGCAGAACGGCCTGGGCCTGCTCCTGGCGCTCGGCGTGCACGCGAAGCTGAAGAGCCGCGCGCTGCTCAGGGTGATCTTCTTCGCGCCCGTCGTCGTCAGCCCCGTCATGGTCGCCTTCCTGTGGAAGTACGTCTACAACCCCGACCCGTCGGCAGGACTCAACGGCCTGCTCGGCCTGGAGGTCGACTGGCTGGGCGACCCGTCGGTCGCGCTGTGGTCGATCGCGGGGATGGTCGTGTGGCAGTACGCCGGCTACTCGATGGTCATCTTCCTCGCCGGCCTCGAGGGCATCCCCGCCGAACTGCACGAGGCGGCCATGATCGACGGCGCGGGCACGCTCCAGCGCTTCAGGTACGTGACCTGGCCGCTGCTCGCCCCCGCGCTCACGATCAACCTGATGCTCTCCACGATCGGCGGCCTCAAGCTGTTCGACCAGGTCTTCGCCGCCACGAACGGCGGCCCGGGCTACGCGACGGAGACCCTGTCGACCGTGCTGTACAAGCAGGCGTTCGTGTTCGGCAAGTTCGGCTACAGCACGGCGATCGCGCTGGTGCTGGCGCTGTTCGTGGCCGCGGTCTCGCTCGTCCAGATCTACTACCTGCGCTCCAGGGAGGTGGCCCAGTGAGGAGGACCTTCCTGCTGGAGGTCGTGATGATCGCGGCGGCCGTGGCGTTCATGTTCCCCGTCTACGCGCTGGTCACGCTGTCGCTGAAGGATCCGGCCCAGCTCTCGCAGACGCCGCTGGCGCTGCCGAATCCGCCGACGGGCGACAACTTCGCCAAGGCCTGGTCGGCCGCGGCCCTCGCCCCCTCGCTGGTGAACAGCACCGTGATCACCGTGGTCAGCCTGGTCGCGCTGATCGGGCTCGGCTCGTTCGCCGCCTACTTCCTGGCCCGCGCGCACACCCGCCTGGGCTACGGGCTCTACGTGCTGTTCCTGCTCGGCATCGTGCTGCCGTTCCAGCTGGGCATGATCCCGCTCTACCGGCTGGTCACCGACCTCGGCCTGATCGGCACGCACGCGGGGATGATCCTCTTCTACACCGGCGTGCAGCTGCCGTTCACGGTCTTCCTCTACACCGGGTTCATCCGCGCGCTCCCCCGTGAGTACGCCAGCGCCGCCCAGATCGACGGCGCCTCCCATCTGACCGCTTTCACCAGGGTCGTCTTCCCCCTGCTGCGGCCGATCACCGGCACCGTGCTGATCCTCAACGCGGTGTTCATCTGGAACGACTTCTTCACGCCCCTGCTGTATCTCGGCGGCTCCGGCTTCGAGACCGTTCCCGTCAGCGTCTTCTCCTTCGTCGGGCAGTACGTCTCCGACTACGGCCTCGTGTTCGCGGGACTGGTCATGGGCGCGCTGCCGATCGTGCTGGTCTTCCTCGTGCTCCAGCGCTACGTGATCAAGGGCTTCTCCTCGGGGCTCAAGGGATGAGCCTGTTCGACGTGCTGGCCGAGCCGCCGCGCAGCCACTCCCCCGCCGCCATCTGGTGGTGGAGCGGCGAGCCGCTGCGCCGCGACCGGCTGCGCTGGCAGATGGAACGCCTGGTGAGCGGCGGGGTGCACAACCTGGTCGTCCTGAACCTCGCCCCCTCGGGCCCGCTGTTCGGCGCCGACGCCGACGACCCGCCGTTCCTGTCGGAGGCGTGGTGGGAGCTGTTCGACGGCGTCTGCGAGGACGCCTCGGAGCTCGGCGCCTACCTGTGGTTCTACGACCAGCTCGGCTTCTCGGGCGCGGACCTGCAGGCCCGCCTGGTGCAGGAGCATCCCGAGTTCGCCGGTCAGTGGCTGGCCGGCGACGGCACGGTGAGCACGCGCGGCTTCGACTACCTGTCCCGTACGGCCTGCGCCGTCCTGCTCGACCGGGTGCACGGCGAGTTCGAGCGACGTCTCGGCCACTGGTTCGGCCGTGTGATCGTCGGCTCGTTCCAGGACGAGCTGCCGTCGATGCCGACCTGGTCGGCCTCCTTCGCCGAGGAGTTCAGGGCCCGCAGGGGGCACGAGTTCCGCCTGGAGGAGCCCGACTGGCACGGCTACCACAGGACCAGGGCCGAGCTGGCCGAGGAGGCCTTCTTCAGGCCGCTGGCCGAGTGGCACGAAAGGCACGGGCTGCTCAGCGGCTGCGACCAGCAGGACCCTGCCAGGGCAGGGCACCCGCTGGAGGGCGTCGAGCTCTACGCCGACTACACCCGCACGCACCGCTGGTTCAGCGCCCCTGGCTCCGACCACCACGGCGACGCCCGCCTGCACTCCTCCCTCGCCCACCTGTACGGCCGGCCGCGCACGTGGATCGAGGCGTTCCACTCCAGCGGATGGGGCGGCACCCTCGAGGAGACCCTCGACTGGCTGCTGCCATGGCTGCGGGCGGGGGCCAACCTGTACAACCCGCACGCCGTCTACTACACGACCAGGGCCGGCTGGTGGGAGTGGGCACCGCCCTCGACGGACTGGCGGCAGCCGTACTGGCGGCATCACAGGGTCTTCGCCGACGCGGTGACCCGCATGTGCGCGGCGCTGTCCCTGGGCCGTCACGTGTGCGACATCGCGGTGCTGTTCCCGACGACCACCGTCCAGCGGGGCGTGTCCCTCGGCGGGGCCACACGGGAGGCGGAGCGGGCGCAGCGGGTCTACAGGGACCTCGTCGGGGACATGGCCTGGTTCCAGACGGTGCCCGGCGCTCTGGACCTGCTCGGCCTGGACGCCGACGTGATCGACGAGGACTCCCTCGAGCGCGCCGTCGTCGAGGACGGACGGCTGAAGGTGTCGACGGAGTCGTACGGCGTGATCATCCTGCCCGCGCTCACCGCCCTGGACGAGGAGTGCACCGCGCGTCTGGAGGCCTTCGCCGAGGACGGCGGCCTGCTGATCGCCGTCGGTGAGCCCTTCGGCAAGGCGCGGTTCGTGGCCTCCGCCGACGGGCTGGGCGAGGCGCTGGCCGGATTGGAACCCAGGGTGGAGGCGCCGGTCCCTCCGCTGGTGCGCGAGGTGGACGGCACGACGCTCGTCTTCCTGACCGCCGCCTTCCCCAGGGCGAGCGAGATCGGGGTGGGACGGCCTCAGGAGCGCGGCGTCGAGCTGGGCTGGCTGGACGCCACCGTCGACTTCGACCAGGACCGCTACCGCAGGCACATGCGGGTCAGGGTCAGGGACGTCACCGGCACGCCGCTGCTGGCGAGCCCGTTCGGCGGGACGCCGCGGCCGCTGCCGCACACCGTCGTGGACGGCGTCGTGGAGGTGGTCGTCCCGTTCGACGAGGGCCCCGCCGCGATGCTGCTGTTCACCGGCGAGGACGTGCCCGTCGAGCGGGCGCGCGAGCCGTACCCGCACGAGGTGGACCTCGGCGCCGAGTGGGCCGTCGAGCTGGTGCCGACCATGGACGACACGTGGGGCGACTTCGCCACCAGCGCGGCCGTCGAGCGCTGGACGCTGGCGACGCCCGAGGGCGAGCCGGTGCACGCGACGTTCGGCCCGCGCGGCGAGCAGCGGATCGGCGCCGGCGCGTGGCGGCCGTCGGTCTGGTCGGACTCCAGAGGGCTGCGCAAGGATCGCGTCCACCGCGACACGCTGGGCCCGAAGGGGCACGTGCCCGAGGAGTTCCTCGACTTCGGCCGCGTGGAGGCGGGCACGGACTGCCGCTTCCGCGCGCTGGTCACCACGCCGGGCGAGGCGTGGCTGGTCGTGGGCGCGGCGGCGGCGAAGGCGGTCCTGCTGGACGGAGTGGAGCTGCCCCTCGACGACGCCGGCTACCTCGCCGTGAGCGCACTGCCCGTCGGGGCAGGTGAGCACCTCCTGGAGGTGCGCCTCGTGCCCGACGAGGAGCTCACCCTGCGCGCCCACGTCTCCTTCACCGCCGACCCCGCCCTTGTCCGCAGGCCCGAGTGGATCGCGGGCCCCGTGGTGGAGACGGTCGTGGACGGCGAGAGCGGCGGCGGCGTCCTCCAGGTCGCCTCCACCTCGCCCTGCCTGGTGCTGGTGAACGGGCGGGAGGCGGGCCGCCAGGGCGGCTTCGACCCCTACGCCGAGGCCGACATCCCGCGGGTGCGCCGCTACGACCTCACCCCCCTGCTGCGCCCTGGGCCGAACACCGTCAGGCTGGAGTGCCAGGGCGAGGTCCTGGTGGACGGCCTGGCCGTGTCAGGTCCCGGCTGGAGGAGACCGGAGGGCGGCCAAGGCCCGCTCGTACGGCGGCGCCAGCACGGCGACCCGGCCGCGCTGCACCTGTCGCCCCGGCCGCATCCGCTGCCCGGCGCGGGCTGGATCGACGGCCGCGACACCGCGCTGCCCGCCGGTTTCACCCGCCCGCGTGACGCCGCCGCCCGGATCGATCGCAGGGCCGACGCCCGGGCCGCTCCCCTGGCCGATGCCGGGATCGATCCCGGGGCAGGATCTCGGGCGGCTCCGGCCGCCGAAGGGCCGGTCTCCGAGCACGCCTCCGAGCACGCCTCCGTGGGGCGCTTCCTGCTGGACCTGCCGCCGGGAGCCGTCCGCGTGGACGTCGACACCCACGGCCCTGCCCAGCTCGTCGTCGACGGCGTGGCCCACGACCTGCCCGCCGTCCTGGACGGCCTGGCCACGAGGGCCGAGCTCACCGTCGCGGCGAGGCCGGGCCTCGAGGGCGGCGCCGCGCTGGCGGGGCCCGTCAGGTTCGCGTGCGGACCAGGCCGGATGCCGCTGGGCGACTGGGAGTCGCACGGCCTGTCCGGGTACAGCGGCGGCGTCCGCTACACGACCACCGTCCACGCGCCCGCCGCCACGCCGGCCGTTCTCGACCTCGGCCGGGTACGGGGCACCACGGAGGTCACCGTCAACGGCGCCACGGTGGGCGTGCGGATCTGCGCGCCGTACACCTTCGAGCTCGGCCTCGGCGAGGGCGCGAACACGATCGAGATCCTCGTGCTCGGCACCCTGGCCCCCTACCTCGACTCCGTCAGCCCCACGCACTTCGTCTTCCCCGGTCAGCGGGCGACGGGCCTGTTCGGCCCCGTCCGCCTGCGCACCGTCCACCCCCTGGAGGAATCGTCATGAGAATCGGACTCGTCGCGGGCGGACTCGGCGCCTACTGGCCCCAGTTCCCCGACCTGCTCCCCCAGCTCCAGCGCTCGGCCGCGCGCGTGTCGGAACGGATGCGCACGTTCGGGTGCGAGGTCGTCGACGTCGGCTTCATCTCCGACGCGCAGGAGGGCGCGGCCGCCGCCGAGCGGCTGCGCGCGGCGGGATGCGACCTGATCGTGGGGTTCCTGACCACCTACATGACCGCCACGATGCTGCTGCCGGTGGCCCAGCGCAGTGGCGCGCCGGTGCTGCTGATCAACCTGCAGCCCACCGAGGCGATGGATCACGACAGCTTCGACACCGGCCAGTGGCTGGCCTACTGCGGAGCCTGCCCGCTGCCCGAGATGGCCAACACGTTCACCCGCGCGGGCATCCCCTTCCGCTCGGTCTCCGGCTACCTGGAGGACGAGCGTGCATGGGCGCGCATCGAGCGCTGGGTGAAGGCGGCGGGGGTGCGCGCTGCGCTGCGCCACGGCAGGCACGGCCTGATGGGACACCTCTACCCCGGCATGCTGGACGTCTCGACCGACCTGACGCTGGTGCCCGCCAACTTCGGCGGGCACGTCGAGGTGCTGGAATTCGACGACCTGCGGGTACGGGTGGAGAAGGTCACCGAGGCCGAGACGGCGGCGAGGGCGCGCGAGGCGGCGGAGATCTTCGACGTGGACGCCTCGGTCGTGGACGAGGACTTCAACTGGGCGGCGAAGGTCTCCGTCGGCCTCGACCGCCTGGTGGCCGACTTCGAGCTGGACAGCCTGGCCTACTACCACCGCGGGCTGGAGGGCGAGGTCCACGAGCGGCTGGGCGCTGGCATGATCCTCGGCGCCTCGCTGCTGACGGCGCGCGGGGTGCCCGCGGCGGGCGAGTACGAGCTGCGCACCTCGCTGGCCATGCTGATCATGGACAGGCTGGGCGCCGGCGGGTCGTTCACGGAGCTGCAGGCGCTGGACTTCCTGCGCGGTCATGTGGAGATGGGGCACGACGGCCCCGCCCACCTGGCGATCAGCGCCAAGCGGCCGCTGCTGCGCGGCCTCGGCGTCTACCACGGCAAGCGCGGCTGGGGCGTGTCGGTGGAGTTCGACGTCGCGCACGGCCCCGTGACCGCCTTCGGCCTGCTGCAGCGGCGCGACGGCCGGTTCGGGTTCGTCGCCTCCGAGGGCGTCACCGTGGACGGCCCGCATCTGAAGATCGGCAACACCACCTCCAGGGTGGACTTCGGCCGCGACCCCGGCGAGTGGACCGACGCGTGGAGCGCGACCGGCATCTCGCATCACTGGGCGCTCGGCACCGGGCACCGCGTCGCCGAGCTGCGCGCCCTGGCCGACCTGCTCGACGTCGAACTCGTCGAGGTCACCGCGTAGCGACGCGCCGAGGAGGCCGCGAGGAGCGGCCCTCTCGGCGCGTCGGCCGGAGCGAGGGGGTCAGGCGGCGGCGCGGGCCGCCGTGGCGACCGTCGCCTCCTTCTTCACCCCGTTCACCGTCACCGCGACCACGACCTGCCCGTCGCGCAGCGCCGTGAGCGTCCCCTTGGCGGGGTCGAGCACCGCGACGTGCCACGGCTTGGCGCCTCTCACCGAGCCGATGTGCAGGTTCGGCGAGCCCGACCACTCGGCGGAGACCGGGTAGGCGACGGGCACCGTCCGCTCGCCCTGCTGGAGCGTGGCCGTCACCTTGCCAGGCGAGCCTGCGGCCACCGACGAGGGAGCGGTCAGCGTCAGCGTGTCCACGTGCGGCCGCACCTGGGCGCCGATCCAGTCCGGCGCGTCCACGAACCAGTTGCGCCGCACGTGCTCGGCCTCCTTCGGCGTCACGGGGTCCACGCCCCACAGCGACCACCCGGTGAAGCCGCCGTCGTCGGCGGCAGTGGCCGGGTTCTTGCCCGAGTTGCCGTTGATGAAGTACGGCACCGCGTCCACGTGGGAGGCGTTGAACGTGCCCACGTGCGCGCCGAGGTAGGCCGCGCCCTTGCCGGTGGTGCGCTGGAAGTCGGCCAGCCACCCCTCGACGAGGGCCGCCTCCTTCCTGTCACCGAGCTGGCTGCCCTTGCCGGGGGTCGGGTCGCGCGGCGGCACGTGGAAGACCACCACTACCGAGCCCACCGAGCTGTCCTGCGCCGCGGCGCTCAGCTGGTCGCGCAGCATGGCGATCTGGTCGAAGCCGCCGCCTCGCAGGTTCAGCCGCGAGGTGTCGAGGGTGACGAACCTCGTGCCCTTGTGGTCGAAGACCCTGGTGGTGTCGCCGAAGACCGCCTTGAAGTTGTCGATCTTGCCGCCCATCACCTCGTGGTTGCCGGGCACGTAGTAGTAGGGCAGGGAGCCGCTGAGCTCCTCGTCCAGGATCCGCTTGGCCAGCGCGAAGTCCTCGGGCGAGGCCTCGTCCACGAGGTCGCCGTTGATCAGCAGGAAGTCCGGGCCGGCGGCCTTCAGCTCGCGCAGCGTCCTGCGGGCGTTCTTGACGATGTCGCTGTCGGGCTGCCTGGCGACGAACTGGGCGTCGGACATCACCGCGAACCGCCACGGCATCGCCCCGACGGCCGGCTTGACCACCGGGTCGGCGAGCTTCGCAACAGGGGGCGCCTGCACCGACGGCGGCACCCTGGCCACCAGCCTGTCGATGGTGATCTGACTGGTGTACTTGGCGTCGCCGCGCGTCTCGGCGACGTAGAAGCGGCGCAGCTTCAGCGGGTAGCTCACCCCCTGCGGCACCGCGAACTCGACGTACTTCCAGCCCGTCCAGGTCAGGTGGGGGCCGCGCAGGATCTGCGACTGCCCGTTGGCGTCGTAGAACTCCAGGCTGGGCCACTCCCCCTTGCCGGAGGAGTCGATCCACAGCCCGAAGGCCTGCGGCTGCCCCGGCACGACGAGCTGCTGCGGCGGCGAGGCGTAGGCGGCCCTGGTCGCGGTCGACTGGGTGAAGTCGTAGGAGAGCCTGAGCCCGCCGCCGCTCTGCCCGGGGCCCGCCGCGAGCGAGCCCGTCGCGCGGGCGGCCGCGAAGGTCCACGACGCCGCGTTCTCGAAGTCGGCGACCGCGACGTCCTCGAAGCCGACCGTCACGGGCACGGCCACGCTCAGCGCGCCCACGCGGGCGGTGACCAGTCCCGAGCCCACGCCCTTGAGCGCCTTGACGGTGAAGTAGCCGTGCTGGGCGGGGGTGACCGACAGCAGCGAGGCGTCGTAGTCGAGCTTGAGGTCGCCCGGCTCGATGGGGGCCGAGTTGCCGTTGCGGTCGTAGCCGACGACGCCGAAGGTGCCCGTCGCGTCGGCGCCGGCGAGCCCGACCCTGTCGGAGGTGGCGCCCAGGCGGGTCAGCGGCTGGAGCACGGTCAGCTCGATGCCGCCCTTCGCCCCGCCCCTGGTGGCCTTGACCGTGGTCCGGCCGGGCAGGAGGGCGCGGAAGACGCCGTCCTTGCCGATGAGCCCGTGGTCGGCGTGCCAGGTGGGTTTGCCCTCCGCCGGGCCGTACGTCTCGTCGTAGCCGGCGGCGGTCAGCCGCCGCGTGAGGCCGGGGAAGACGCGTTCGGGACGGCCGCCGGCGACGGGGCCGACGCCCGGCGCCTTGGCCGGGTCGCTGGCGGTCTCGACCCAGAAGCCCTTCAGCGTGCCGCTGCCCTGCGGGGCGTAGAGGGCCAGGCCGTTGGGGACGTGCCGCTCCCCTCCGTCGGAGGGGCTGTTCTCGACCTGCACCTCGGGCGCGCCGGGCTCGCGCGCCAGCATCGTGGAGGAGCCGCCGCCGTCGAGTTCGAGCGCGCTGTGGGCGCCGAGCTCGACCATCAGCGCGGCCATCTCGCCGAGCGTGAGCCCGCGGCTGTCGGCCTGCCGGCCGTCCACCGTGAGCAGGTACATCTTTCTGCCGTCGGCGGAGAAGCCGACAGAGGTGCGTGGGTGGCTGTCGGTGTCGGTGAACGGCTGCGCCTTGCCCTCCTTGACCAGGACGTTCCTGCCGCCGAGCGCGGTCTGGACGGCGCCGCCGTCCGACGGCTTGGGCAGGTACTTCACCTCGACGCGGTCGCCCTGCTTCAGCGCGGCCAGCGCGTCGGCGCCCGCCTCCCTGCCGACGAGGATCGTGGTGCCGGCGGGGATGACGCCCTGGCCGGCGGTGGTGCGGACCTCGGTGACCGCTCCGTCGACGAGCACCACCTCGGTGACCTTGGCGGCGTCCGAGCGCCGGTAGGAGCCCCACAGCGGGGTGAACAGGCCGACGCCGCCCGCCTGCACGTTCTGGTTGAACTGCGTGATCGTGACCGGCGCGCCGCCCGAGGGGGTGGCGGTGCCCTCGAAGTGCATCTGCAGGACGCGGCCCACGCCCTCGTTCAGCGCGATGGCGTTGTTCCAGCCCTGGACGGGCGACTGGACGAGCTCGCCGTCCTTGACGCCGACGCCGAGGGCGGCGCCCGAGCGGTTGATGTCGAAGTAGTCGCCGTTGACGGCGGCCACGGCGCGCGCCCGCCTGGCGGGCCCCGACAAGGCCTCGGTCTTCGACACCTCGCCCGAGTTGAGGTAGCCGGTGGTGACGCCGCCCGACAGGTCGGCCGACAGCGCGTCGGCGCGCAGCCATCCCGCGGAGTCGAAGCGGTCGAAGGAGGTGAGCGTGATGCCCGGCGCGACGGGCCGGACCTTCTTGGCCGTCTCCAGCGTCCGCCCCGCGGGGGCGTTGAGCAGCAGCGTGGAGTCGGACCTGTAGGACGACGCGGCGGGCGCGTCCTCTGCGGGAACGGGCGGATCAGCCTGCGCGGGGCTGGCGATAAGAGCTAAGGCGAGCGCGGCGGAGGCCATGTAGCGGAGGGTCTGCACGACCGAACTCAATCGCGCAATGGTGACAAGTTTCAAGACTTTGCAATGAACTAAAAGATAATTTCAGATCGGCGCCGAGGGTATCTACCGTGGTCAGGTCTTAACCTCTGGCTTTCGGGTAGACGGGAACGCAGACTGAAAGGGCAGATCAACGCAGAACGCGTGGAGCAGCCGTGGACACTCTGTACGATCACATGCCGATCCTGTCGCGAGGCAGGCACCGCAACCCGCGCAAGGGCGCCTGCTTCATGGAGCTGGCCTCCTATCTGGCGGGCGAACGGTGGAGCGACCATCCCGCGTGCACACACCCGCTCCTCGCGGGCCTGGCCCGCCTGGTCAACGACCACACCACCGACGAGGGCAGAGGCAGGCTCGTCCCACTGGTCCCGTCTATCATCGGGCTACGGGGTGACGACCTGCGGATCGACGTCAGGCTCGCCCTGCGCGCCGTGACCACCGCACTGCCCGTCGCCGCCGCCGACCGACAGCTCGCGCTGGCCGTGTCGGTGCTGGCCGCCGAGGAGATGCTGGCCAGGCTGGACGGCAGGCCCGCCGCGCTCGAGGAGCGCAGCAGGTGGGCCTTCGCCCAGGCTCCGCACGCCGCCGAGGCGGCCAGACGCTTCAGCCGCGCCTCGAAGATCACCGAGAAGGGCTTCCGCAGGTACGCGGCGCCCAACGCGGTGCAGCTGTCCGTGGTCGGCATCGCGCAGGCATGCGTGCCCGACCCCGACGGGATGCTGCACGATCTCCTGGTCGCCGCGATCGCCGAGTGCGAAGCGCTGATCCCTCGGGCCCGTCCGGGGGCCGACGCCGCGACGGCTCCCCGAGGCACCGTGAACGCCGGCACGTCCGGCCGACCCGCCTGACGCGCCGGGCCATCGGCGAGCCCACCGGGCAGGGGAGAGCTAGGGTCTGGCCGAGGTGGCCAGCCGGACGCCGAGGGCGATCAACGCCGCGCCGGTCAGACCGTCGATCGTCCTGCGCACCGCGGGCCTGGTGAAAAGCCTGCGCAGCGTGCCCACCAGGTTGGCCACCACGACGAACCACACCGCCGTGCCCGCCAGCGCGACGGCCGCCAGCGTCACCGTGTCGGCGAGCGCGGCGCCCTCGCTCAGGAACTGCGGCACCAGAGCGACGAAGAACAGCGCCGCCTTCGGGTTGAGCACGTTGGTGAGCGCCCCCTCGGAGAAGGCGGCCCACGAGCTGCTCCTGCCCGGGTCGGGGAGGTCGAGGTCGGGCGCCCCGCCTTTCGCCGCCGCCCGCAGCGCCTTGGCGCCGAGGTAGAACAGGTAGGCCGCCCCGACGACCTTCACCACCGTGAAGGCCGTCGCAGAGGCGGCCAGCAGCGCCGCCACGCCGGTGGCGGCGGCGATCACCCACGCGGCGACACCGACGGCGATGCCGGCGGCGGCCGCCATGCCGTACGCGCGGCCCGAGAGCGCCGACCTGCGTACCACGACCGCGAAGTCGGGCCCCGGCGACATCGCGCCCAGCATGACGACGCCGCCGAAGGCGGCGATCTGGGTGAGGGTGGTCAACGCCGCCCCTTGCGCCAGCGCTTGACGACGGCCCTGATGGTGAGCAGCAGGACGACGGCCACGACCTGGCCGCCGAGGACGATGCGGTTGACGTCGACCGCGGGCTGCCAGCGGACCTCGCCGTTCTTGATGACGAAGACGCCCGCGGGGGTCGCGCCGAGGCCGTAGCCGCCGCCCGACCCCTGGCCGCCGTGGTCGCCCTCCGACGCGCCTGATCCACCGCCACCGCCCTGGGCGACCCTCGCGACGGGGATGACCGTGACGTCACCCCGTGTGATCGGTTCGCCGAAGACGCGCTGGACCGTGGCGCCGTCCTTGGTCTTCTCCACCAGTTCCATGATGTCCATACCGTCATCTCTATCCGCTGACGCGGCGCAGCACCACCATCTCGCTGCGATAGTCGGGTCCGGCGATGAACCAGGTCGGCAGCTCGAGGCCGTGCGACATGAGCGTCTGCCCGTGCCAGCGCTCGCCCTCGGCGCTCTCGTAGATCGCGGAGGGGTCGAGGCCGGCCAGCCGTACCCTGCGAGGGGGCCGCTTGGCCAGGGCGAAGGGGTTGTAGGCGAGCACGACCACGCGGTCCTCGTGGCTGTACTGCACGGCCGAGGCGGTGATGCCAGGGTCGCCGGCCAGGCGGTGCAGGCGGCCGTGCTGGATGACCGGCCGTACCGCCTTGTAGGCGGCGACGAGCGAGCGGGCCTGCTCCAGCTCCTCCGCCGACCATCTGGTCAGGTCGCCGCCGATGCCCAGCGCGCCGGCCATGGCCATGTGGAAACGGTAGGCGAGCGGCACCTCGCGCCGGGTGTGCGGGTTGGGGCTGTCGGTGACCCACGCCGACATCGCGCAGGCCGGATAGAGGTAGGAGTAGCCCTCCTGGATGGCCTGCCGGTCGCGGGCGTCGGTGTTGTCGGAGGTCCACACCTCGTCGGTGCGGCGCAGGATGCCGAAGTCGACGCGTCCGCCGCCACCCGAGCACGACTCGATGCGCAGGCCGGGGTGGCGCTCGCGCAGGGTGTCGAGGACGGCGTAGACGCCGCGGGTGTGCTCGATCCAGAGCAGGTCGGCCCGCTCCCCCGCGTCCGGCCAGCCCGCCTGGGTGAAGCTGCGGTTCATGTCCCACTTGAAGTAGTCGAGCCCGTACTCCGACACCAGCCCAGACAGCCAGCCGATCGCCCATTCGCGCACGTCGGCGCGGCCGTAGTTGAGCACGAGCTGGTGGCGCAGCGTGTCGCGACGGCGGCCCGGATAGTGCAGCACCCAGTCGGGGTGCTCGCGGTAGAGGTCGCTGTCGGGGTTGACCATCTCGGGCTCGACCCACAGGCCGGCCCGCATGCCGAGCTCGCGGACGGTGTCGAAGAGCTTGGACAGGCCACGGGGGAAGCGGTCGGGGTTGGGCCACCAGTCGCCGAGGCCGCGCCTGTCGTCGACGCGCCCGCCGAACCAGCCGTCGTCCACCACGAACAGCTCCACGCCCAGGTCGGCGGCGCGGCGGGCGAGCTCGATCTGGCCCTCCTCGTGGACGTCGAACCAGGTCGCCTCCCACGAGTTGTAGAGGACGGGCCGCTCCTCGAACGGCGTGGGGAGCACGTGGTGGCGGGCGTAGTCGTGCCAGGCCCTGCTGGCCGCGCCGTACCCGCCGCAGGTGCGCAGGCCGAGGACGGGCGGGGTGAGCAGGCTCTCGCCCGGGGCGAGATGCCAGGTGGGGCCGTCGTGACCGAATCCGGCGGTGACGGCGACGTCACCCTCGGGACGGCGCTGCGCGGTCAGCCGCCACGAGCCGCTCCAGGCCAGCGCGACGGACCAGACCTCGCCGAGCTCCTCGGTGGCGTCACCGGCGTCGATCATGATCCAGGGGTTGGCGCGGTGCGAGGTGGTGCCCGTCCTGCTGGTGAAGGTGGTCTCGCCCACCGCCAGCTCCGCCCTGTGCAGCTGCGTCTCCTGCGCCCACGCGCCCGCCACTCCGGTGTAGCGGTAGCCGGCCCGCTCGGGGATCACCCAGCTGCCCGAGTCGACCCTGCCCAGCCGGACGGCGTGCTCGCCCTCGTTGGTCAGGCTGACCCAGCGCTCGACGACCTCGGAGGCGACCCTGACGTGCAGGCCCACCCTCAGCCCCAGCGGGTCGCGCAGCACCAGCTCGATCTCCGAGTCGGAGACCACGGCCTCGGCGAACGTCAGCTCGACCGAGCGGACCCCGCCCTCGTAGGTGACCTGCAGCGACGGCACGCCCCATCGCGCGCCGCCCTCGACGGGCAGCAGCTCGTCCACGTCGCGCGGGTCGTGGAAGCCGGAGTGGATGCGCCTGGGCGCCTGCCGTACGACCTCGGCCAGCGCCTCGTCCGGCAGTCTCGGCCCCCAGTACCACTGCACGACGCGGCTGTCCTCGCCGGCGGCCTCGAGGCCGAAGACGAACGCGGAGCTCTTCGTGACAGCGGCCCACGCGCTGTCGCCCACCCGGAGTATATTCACGCTAGACACAAACTCCATGAGATCAGATCCCACCGTCCATCGCCAGAGGGGAAGTTTGTTCACCTCATGAATCTTTCTCCCGCAGCGCGCGCGGTCTTCGTGGAGCTGCTGGTGCACGGCCCGCTGTCCAGGGCCGAGGTGGCCAGGCGGCTGGAGCTGTCGCCCTCGGTGCTGACCAAGCTGACCAGGCCGCTGCTGGCGGAGGGCTTCCTGGTCGAGGAGCCCGGCCCGGCGGGGGTGCCGGGGCGCCCCTCGGTGCCGCTGCGGGTCGAGCCCGCCCGAAGGGCCTACGCGGGGGTCAAGCTGACCGACTCGGAGCTGTTCGCGGTCCGCACCGACCTGGGCGGCGCGGTCACCGCCGAGGTACGGCTGCCGCTCGAAGGCCACGAGGTCGGGCGGGTCGTCGCCAGGATCGCCGAGGCCGTGGCGCTGCTGCCGGGAGACGAGCCGCCCGCCGCGGTGGGGGTGAGCCTGGCCGGGCCCGTCTCGCGCGCCGACGCCCTCGTGCGCCACTCGCCCTTCCTCGGCTGGCGCGAGGTTCCCCTGGCCGGCCTGGTGACGGCGGCGACCGGGCTGCCCGCCGTCCTGGAGAACGACGTGCGGGCGCTGACGGCGGCGGTGCACTGGTTCGGCGCGGCGGCGGGGCGCGGGACCTTCGCCCTGGTCACCATCGGAGAGGGGCTCGGCTGCGGGATCGTGGTCGACGACCGCCTCGTCGTGGGCACGGCGGGGGTGAGCGGGCAGATCGGGCACCTGGCGATCGACGACAGGGGTCCGATCTGCGAGCGCGGCCACCGCGGCTGCGCCCGCGCCTACCTGGCCTCTCCCTCGATCAGGCGGACGGCCAGGGCCGCGCTCGACCGTCCCTCGCTCACCTTCGAGCAGGCGCTCGACCTGGCCAGGCGGGGCGACCCGGTGGCCAGGCGGATCTTCGACGAGGCCGGCCTGGCGCTGGGCAGGATCGTGGCGACGATCGCCAACCTGATCGGGCCCGAGGTGGTGGTGCTGTCGGGAGAGGCGGTGCACATGCACGAGGTGTGCGAGGCGGCGTTCGAGGCGGCGCTGGGCGAGCACACCCACTGGACCAGCCAGCCCGTGGAGGTGCGGGTGCAGCCTTTCGCCTTCACCGAATGGGCGCGGGGCGCGGCCGTGGTGGCGCTCCGCCACGACCTCGGGGTCGCCTGACGGCCGCTCATCCGGCCACCCGCTCGAGCCGCCGCCCCTCCTCGGCGCCTGCCCGCGAGCGGGGACGCAGCGCCCCCGCGAGCAGCGTCATCACCGCCACGATCGCCGTGATCATCGCGAACGCGGCCGGGTACGACAGCGCTCCCGCCGCCCACCCCGTCACCGCGGGCGCGATCAGCCCCGACAGGTACGTGATGGTCGCCACCCCCGCGATGCCCTCGCCGGGCGTGTCGCCCACGTCGCCGGCGGCGGCGAACACGAGCGGCACCACGACCGCCACCCCCACGCCGACCAGGGCGAAGCCCGCCATGCACAGCCACGGCGTCCGGCCCGCCACCACCAGCACGCCACCGGCGGCGGCCACGATCCCGCCCACTCTGACGACGGCGTCGGCGCCCATCCTCCGCACGAACCGATCTCCGATCAGCCGGGTCGCGGCCATGCAGAGCATGAAGACGGTGTAGGTCGCCGCCGCGACGCCGGGGCCCGCCGAGGCGACCGCCGTCACGTAGACGGCCGCCCAGTTGGCCGAGGCCCCTTCGGCGAACGTGCCGCAGAAGCCGACCAGGCCGACGGCGAGGATGGCGCGCGAGGGCAGGGCGAACCTGCGCGGCGCAGGGACGCCCTCGGACGACTGGTTCGCCAGGAGGCCTCGTCCGGCGAGGCCGCCCAGCCCGAGCAGGACCACCGAGACGACCGCCAGGTGCACCCTGGCGTCGATGCCCAGGTGCGCGGCGAGCACGCCCACGCCTCCCGCGGCGAGGCTGCCGACGCACCACATGCCGTGCAGCCCGGCGATGATGGAGCGGCCGAGGCGGCGTTCCAGCACCAGCGCCTGGGAGTTCATGACCACGTCACAGGTGCCCGCCGCCATGCCGAACAGCAGGAAGACCCCGGCCAGCCACACCGGCGAGGGCGCCAGGGCGGGCAGCGCGAGACAGGCGCACCAGAGGGCGAGCAGGAGCCGCGTGGCGGTGCGCCCGCCGAGACGGTGGGCCATACGGGTGGCCATGGGCATGGCCACGAAGGCGACCACTCGACCGGCGGCCTGCGCAGCTCGGCGACGACCTCCAGCGCGTTCACCGGCAGGTCCTTGCCGGTGCGGACGCAGAACGGCACGCCCGCCCACCGCCAGTTGTCGATGTGGAGGCGCATCGCCACGAACGTCTCCGTGCAGGAGCCCTCCGCCACCCCCTCGGTGTCGAGGTAGCCCTCGTACTGCCCGCGCACCACCTCGCCCGGGTCGATCGTGCGGACCGCGCGCAGCGCCCGCCACTTCTCGTCGAGCACCGCCCTGGCCTCGCCCGAGGGCGGGGCGTCCATGGCGACGTGCGCCAGCAGCTGCAGCAGGTGGTTCTGCACCACGTCGCGCAGCGCGCCGACCTCGTCGTAGAAGGCGCCCCTGCCCGACACGTCGAAGTTCTCCGCCAGGGTGATCTGCACGCTGTGCACGTACGTGCGGTTCCAGATCGGTTCCAGCAGCGTGTTGGCGAAGCGGAAGACCATCAGGTCCTCGACCGGCTCGAGGCCGAGGAAGTGGTCGACGCGGAACAGGTGCTCCTCGTCGAAGTAGCCGAGCAGCTCGGCGTTGAGCCGCCTCGCCGACTCCAGGTCGTGCCCGAACGGCTTCTCCACCACCAGCCGCGCGCCGGCGTCGAGCCCGGCCTCGGCCAGGCCCCTGGCGACCGTGGCGAACAGGCTCGGCGGCACGGCGAGGTAGTGGGTGAGGTCGCCGAGGTCCTTCACCTCTTCACGCAGGCGCGCGTAGGTGTCCCCGTCGGTCAGGTCGCCGGTGACCAGCCGCAGGTCGAGCCGGTCGGACAGCTCCGCGCCCACGGCCTCGCTGCCCAGCGCGCGCAGGCCTTCGAGGTCGAGGTGGGTCCTGGCCACCCCGACGACCGGCACCTCGAGCCTGCCGGTCGCCGCGAGCGTGTTCAGCGCGGGCAGCAGCATCTTCCTCGCCAGATCGCCCGTGACGCCGAACAGGACCAGAGCCATGGATCAGACCTTTCTTCCGCGCATCTCCCTGTACTTGCGCACCAGCGCGGCGGTGGAGGCGTCGGGCGCCTGCGCGGGGGGCTCCTCCGAGGTGAGCGCGGGCGCCAGGTCCATCGCCATCTTCTTGCCGAGCTCGACGCCCCACTGGTCGAAGGAGTCGACGCCCCAGATCGTGCCCTCGACGAAGACGATGTGCTCGTAGAGGGCGACGAGCTGGCCGAGCGTGGAGGGCGTCAGCCTGGGAGCCAGGAGGGTGGAGGTGGGCCTGTTGCCCGGCATCACCTTGTGCGGCACGACCTCGGCGGCGGTGCCCTCGGCCGCGATCTCCTCGGCGGTCTTGCCGAACGCCAGGGCCGAGGTCTGCGCGAGCAGGTTGGCGGTGAGCAGGTCGTGCATGCCCTCGGCGTCCTCGAGGGGCTTGCCGAAGCCGAGAAAGTCGGCGGGCACCAGCCTGGTGCCCTGGTGCAGCAGCTGGTAGAAGGCGTGCTGACCGTTGGTGCCCGGCTCGCCCCAGAAGATCTCACCGGTCGGCACGGTCACCGGCGTGCCGTCCGCCTGGACGGACTTGCCGTTCGACTCCATGGTCAGCTGCTGCAGATAGGCGGGGAAGCGGTGCAGCCGCTGGCTGTACGGCAGGACCGCGCGGGTCTGGGCGTCGAAGAAGTCGGTGTACCAGATGCCGAGCAGCCCCATCAGCACCGGCATGTTGGCCTCGAAGGGCGCGGTGCGGAAGTGCTCGTCGACGGTGTGGAAGCCGTCGAGCATCTCGCGGAAGCGCTCGGGCCCGATGGCGATCATCAGCGACAGCCCGATGGCGCCGTCGTAGGAGTAGCGGCCGCCGACCCAGTCCCAGAAGCCGAACATGTTGGCGGTGTCGATGCCGAACTCGGCGACCTTCTCGGCGTTGGTGGAGACGGCCACGAAGTGCTTGGCCACGGCCTCCTCGCCGAGCGCCCCGACCAGCCACGAGCGCGCCACCTTGGCGTTGGTGAGCGTCTCGAGCGTGGTGAAGGTCTTGGAGCTGACGATGACCAGCGTGGTGGCGGGGTCGAGGTCCTTGAGCGCGCCGTGGATGTCGGCGGGGTCGATGTTGGAGACGAACCTGGCGGTGATGCCCGCGTCGGCGTAGTCGCGCAGCGCCTCGTAGGCCATGGCGGGCCCGAGGTCGGAGCCGCCGATGCCGATGTTGACGACGGTCTTGATGGCCTGGCCCGTCTGGCCCTTCCACTCGCCCGAGCGCACCCTGCCGCTGAAGTCGCTCATCTTGTCGAGCACGGCGTGCACGTCGGCGACGACGTCCTGACCGTCCACGACCAGCTTGGCGTCGGCGGGCATGCGCAGCGCCACGTGCAGGACGGCGCGGTCCTCGCTCACGTTGATGTGCTCGCCGGAGAACATCGCCTCGATCCGCTCCCGCAGACCCGCCTTCCGCGCGAGCGCGAGCAGCAGCTCCATCGTCTCGGCGGTGGCGCGGTGCTTGGAGTAGTCGAGGTAGAGGTCACCGGCGGTGAGGCTCATCCGCTCCGCCCTGCCGGGGTCCTCGGCGAACAGCTCACGCAGGTGCTTTCCCGCCACCGCCTCGTGGTTGGCCTTCAGCGCCGCCCACTCGCCGCTCCGACTGATGTCCACGTCTCCTCCTCGCACTCTCAACCCGTCCACGTACCCGCGATGAACGATCCACCGCACCGCGGGAGGTTATCAAGCGGTCATGAACCCGTATTGCGCCTGGGTCAACGCCTCTTCCTGCGCCGCTTCTTCCGGGTGGGCGAAGTGTCCGGTTTCCATGACGAACAGCTCCTTCGGCCCGCCGAGCGCGTTGTACACGGCGAACTGGCCGGGCGGCGGCACCGAGGGGTCGAACAGCGCGGCGCCGACGTGCACGGGCCTGCGCACGAACGTGGCGGCGGTGGCCGAGTCGTAGTAGGCCAGCACGTCGAGCACCTCGGGCCGCCTGGCGTGGAGGTCGCGGACCGCCTCGCCGCTGCCCGTGCACGGCAGCGTGACCCGCAGCGGGTGGTTGCCGAAGCTCGGCACGACCAGCGCGCCGCTGGTGAACCTGTCGTCGAAGGCGAGCACGAACGGGCCGATGCCGCCGCCGAAGCTGGAGCCGACGTAGTCGAGCCTGACGCCGGCGCTCTCGGGCACGAGTTCGCCCAGCGCGGTCGCCGCGCACCACATGTCGGCGACGCAGCCGCGGTGGATGTAGGTCTCGCGCGAGCCGATGCCGTGCAGGACGTGCTCCTGCGCGTCGGAGGGCAGGTCGGGGTGGAGGCTGCGGGTGGGCAGGCCGCGCGCGCACGGCCAGATCGTCGCCGTGCCGGGGATGCCGACCCGCACCTCGGGCCTGTCCCTGCCGCCGTAGCCGTGCGCGACCACGCGGGCCCTGGTGACCTCGCCGTCGATCGGCAGGCTCAGCCAGCCGCCGATCCTGAACCCGTCGGTCGAGGTGAAGCTCACGCCGTGGAAGCGCAGGCCGTCGGCCTCCCACTCCACCGGGCCCAGCTTGGGCGCGACGCTGACCGCGCTCGCTCGCGCGTGTGTCTCCCGCCAGAAGCGCTCGAAGTCCGCCGGCGCTTCGGGCGCGGGTACGGCCAGCAGCGCGTCGAGGTCGTAACCATAGGTCGGGTCGAAGGCGAAGTCGTGCCGCGGTATCAAGGCCAGCCCCTTTGTGCAAGATCGTCAGGCCAGCTTAACCGCCCTCTCCCTCGAGGAGGAAACGATGCGCCACGGCGGGTCAGGCAGCCGCGCGGCGACCGCTCGCGCCTGCGCCTCGTCCTCCGGCAGCAGCGCGCCGGCCGGCAGTCGCGGGGAGTTGGCCGCCACCACCCTGCCCTCGGCGTTGACCAGCGTCACCTGCGTCGGGCACGCGGCCAGCACGCCCAGCAGCAGCGCCTCGAACCTGGCCGCCCGCACGTCGGCGCCGACCACCCCGAGGAAGCGCCCGTCCACCTGGGCGGGGGCGGTGAAGGTGAGCACGTAGGTATCGGTGCCGCCGTAGTCGACGTAGGGCCCGACCACGTGGCGGCAGCGGGTGCGCTGCGGCGCGGCGAACCACTCGGCGGCGGTGTAGTCGTAGAAGTCGAGGCTGTCGGGGTCGAGGTCGACGTCGAGGAAGACCGGGTCGTCCTCCGGAGGGGCCTGCCACCAGTCGAGCCAGCGCGGCCGGTCGGCCAGCACCCCTGGCGCGACGATCACACCGGTGCCCGCCGCCACGCCGCGCAGGCGGCGCAGGCAGCCGAAGATCTGTGGCCGGACCCCGGCCAGGTCCGCGGAGGTGAAGGAGGGCGAGGAGCGGTAGCACTCCTCCATGCCCACCCTGATCTCCTCCAGCGCGCCGAAGACGTCCTCGACGATCGCGTGAACCCGCTCGGCCACGTGGGCCACATGTGGATCGCTCATCGCCACTCCCGTCGGCCCTGGGTGACAAGTCGCCAATGGAACTCCATCAGACGCTCCGTGCCCCTGTCGAGGTGCTCCTCTGTCAAGGTTCGCGCCCGGTCGGCCTGCCTGGCGGTAATGGCCTCGATGACCTGACGGTGGCTGCGCACGACCTCGCCGGGGTCGACGGCCTCGCCGTAGGGGAGCCAGAGCAGCTCGCCCACCTCGGACTGGATGTCGATCTCCGCGCGGGTCAGCCTGACCGACTGGGCGGCGGCGGCGACCTCGATGTGGAAGCGGCCGTCGGCGCGGCGGCGCTCGCCGACGGTGCCGGCCGCTTCGAGGCGGTCGACGACGTGATGGAGCCTGGCGACCTGGTCGGCCGAGGCGCGCAGGGCGGCGAGGCGGGCGGCCGTGCCTGCGATGGCGGCGCGGTAGTCGCCGATCTCGCGCAGCTCGGAGGTGCTCAGCTCGCGCAGCCTGGTGCGCAGCCTGGCCGTGGAGGGGTCGGCGGGGCCGCGCACGAACGTGCCGCCGCCCCTGCCCCGCCTGGTCTCGACCAGGCCGCGTTCGCGCAGCGCGGCGAGGGCGGCCCGCAGGGTGACGGTGGAGACGTTGAGGGAGGCGGCCAGCTCGAGCTCGGCGGGCAGCTGGTCGCCGTCGGCGACGAGGCCGAGCGCGATCGCCTCGGCCAGGCGCCGGACCACGACCTCGACCCGGCCCGAGCCGTCGTCGACGGGGGCGAAGACAGCGGCGCCGGGGAGCTGATGCACAGCAGACAGCTTATTGCCTTTTGAAATATGAACTCATAGTTTTAATTGCAACCCGATCTGAGGGAGGCCTCCGGTGCCCGATCCCGAGAAGAGGTTCGCCGAGGAGTGGCGTGACGCCGCCTACAACTGTTTCTCCTCAGGCCACAAGTTCTGCCGCGAGGTCTGCCCCGTCATGCAGGTCACGCGGAACGAGTCGTGGAGCCCCACCGCCTTCCACGCCAACGTGGTGGCGATGGAGCAGGGCTCGCTCGAGGTGGCCGACGTCGCGGCCGACTACGTCAACTGCACCGGGTGCGGGGCCTGCGAGCTGCGCTGCCCGAACTCCCTGTTCACCGGCGACTTCTACCGCTTCCGCACCAGGACGGTCGACCTGGTCAAGGGCGTGCGTTCGCTGGCCGTACGGCAGGAGGTGCACCAGCCGGCCTGGCGGCGATGGAACGAGCTGACGGCCGAGCGGACCCACGAGCCCGTGGCCGACGGGGTCTCGCAGGAGCGGGTGCGCGACTGGGCGCAGGGCCTCGGCCTGACGGTGGGCGGCGAGACGATCCTGTTCGTCGACTGCGAGGCCGCCTTCTACCGCCCCTCGGTGCCGAGGTCGGTGGCGCGCGTGCTGGGACTGGCCGGATACGGCTTCGGGCTGATGAACGAGCAGTGGTGCTGCGGAGGGCCCGCCGCCGAGATGGGCTACGAGGAGCAGGCGCGGCGCTTCGCCGAGCACAACCTGGCCGACTGGCGGGCCTCGGGGGTGCGGCGGGTGCTCGTGCTCGACCCGCACGACTACATCACCTTCACCGAGGACTATCCGAAGTACTTCGGCGAGGCCTTCGACATCGAGGTGGTGCTGGTGGTGGAGCTGCTGGCGGCGCTGATCAGGGAGGGACGGCTGGCCCCCCACGTGCCGGTCGAACGGACGGTCACCTACCACGACCCCTGCAGGCTCAACAAGCGCAAGGGGATCTGGCAGGAGCCGCGCGAGATCCTGCGGGCGATCCCCGGCCTGACCTTCCACGACGTCGACAGGGTGAGCCAGTGGTCGTACTGCTCGGGCGCGGGCGGCGGGCTGGCGGTGGAGAAGCCCGAGCTGACCGCCAAGATCAGCGAGATGCGCATGGGCAAGGCCGCCGAGCTGGGCGTGGACACGCTCGTCACCGCCTGCCCGTGGGCCGAGCGCCCGCTGACGGCGGCGGGCGAGGCCCGCTCGATCGGCGTCGTCGACCTGCACGAGCTGCTCGCCGAGTCGCTGGGGGTGGCGCCGTGACCGTCACGCTCGACGATCCCGTGGTGGAGGAGCTGCGGCGGATCCTCGGCCACGACCACGTGCTCACCGGCAAGGCCGACCGCCTCAACAGGACGCGCGTGCCCGCGCCCTTCCCCGTGCACCGCTGGGCCGAGCGGATGCCCGACCTGATCGTCATGCCCGGCTCGACCGGCGAGGTCGCCGAGGTGCTGAGGCTCGCGCACGCCCACCGCATCCCTGTCGTGCCGCGTGACGGCGGGACGGGTCTCACCGACGGCGCGGTGCCGCTGCGCGGCGGCATCGTCGTGGATGTGAAACGACTCAACCAGATTAAGGAGATCGATCTCGACAACAGGACCTGTACGGTTGGCACCGGCATCAACGCGCTGAAGCTCAACGAGGTCCTTTCACGACACGGCCTGCTCTATCCCGACGACCCCGCGTCCTATCCGTGCTCGCTCGTCGGCGGCCGCATCGGCACCAGCGGCTGGTCGCTGATCGGCTCGCGATACGGCCACACCCGCGACCTGGTGCTGAGCTTCGACCACGTGCTGCCCACGGGGCAGGTCATCCACGTCGGCGACGGCATCGGCAGGAAGATCACCAAATCCTCGAGCGGCTACCAGCTGAAGCACCTGTTCATGGGGCACCAGGGCACGCTCGGCATCGCCACCGAGGCCACGCTGAAGCTCTTCCCCAAGCCCGAGGCCGAGTTCTCGCCGTTCTGGGCCTTCGACGACTACGACAGCGCCTACCGGACCGTGGGGCAGCTGGCCAGGGCGGGCGTGGCGACGTTCGCCGGCGCGGTGCTGTTCGACGAGTGGAAGGTCTCCTACCTCCGGCGCGACGACGAGGCCTACATCCCGCAGCCCGCCTCGGTGAAGGCGCTGGTCTGCGCGGCGCTGTACGGCTACGAGGACGAGGTGCGCGCGGGCGGCTCCCGCCTGATGCGCATCGCCCGCTCGATGGGGGCGCGCTACCTCGGCGACGAGATCTCGCAGGGCGACTGGGCCGCCCGCCACGACCGCTACGCCACCCCGCTGCACGGACGCACCCGCTCGGGCCAGGTCGTGCCGATGAGCTGGCACTGCGAGGACGCCTCGATCAACTACACGAACCTGCCGGCCGTACGGCTGGCCTGGCACGAGATCGCCGACCGGCTGCGGCGCGCCTCCGACGTCTTCGACGACTGGGGGATGTTCGCCTACACCAACGGCGCCACGGGCGCGGACTACCTGACCGAGATCGACATCGGCATCTGGGAGCAGCGCCTCGACGACGCCGCCTGGGCGGCGTGGGTGTCGGCCAAGTGCGACCTGGCGGCGGTGGCGCTGGCCCACGGCGGCTCGATCAGCGCCTGCCACGGCTCGTGCCGCGAGGGCGAGGTGGACCTGGTCCCCGAGGAACTGGGCGGCGGGTTCGAGGTGATGCTGGCGATCAAGCGGGCGCTGGACCCGCACAACATCATGAACCCCGGCAAGTACCTCCTCGACCGCGCCTACCCCGACCAGGACGGCAGCCCATGACGCCCTCACCGGGGCCCGCCGAGGTCCCTCCGCCGTGCCGTGCCGAAACCGCAGCGATCGACGAGCCGTCAGGCGAGGAGGAGTCGTGAGCTACCGCTACAGGGACGAGATGACCCCGCCGCCTCCCGAGCGCGCCTCCGAGGTGGCGGTGACCCGCTTCGAGGACGTCTACGAGGTGGATCCCGCGCTCATGACCGAGCACGTGACCCAGCAGACCTTCCCCAACTGGGACACCCTGCGCCTGGTGCGTTCCCGCGCCGGCCACCTGGCCTGGATGCACGCCCACTTCGCCGACAAGGTGGTCTCCGGCGAGGAGTTGCTCGATGACCTCGACCGATGACGGCAGGCTGGCCGACCTCGGCTACACCTCCGAGTTCCGCAGGGAGATGAGCCTGTGGGCGAACTTCTCCCTCGGCTTCACCTACCTGTCCCCCGTCGTCGGGATCTACACGCTGTTCGCGGTCTCGCTGGCCACCGGCGGGCCGCCGATGATCTGGAGCCTGCTGATCGTCGGCGCCGGCCAGTTCCTGGTGGCGCTGGTGTTCGGGGAGATCGTCTCGCAGTACCCGCTGACCGGCGGCATCTACCCGTGGGCGCGGCGCCTGTGGGGGCGCAGGTGGGCGTGGATGACGGGCTGGGTCTACCTCGTCGCGCTGCTGGTGACCATCGCCAGCGTCGCGTACGGCGCCGGCCCCTACCTGTCGGCCTTCCTCGGCATCGAGGTGAGTACGACCAACACGATCATGTGCGCGCTGGTCATCCTGGCGGTCGCGGTGTCCGTCAACCTGGCGGGGACCAGGGTGCTGGCGATGGCGGCGATCATCGGGTTCACCGCCGAGCTGGTGGGGGCGCTGGCCGTGGGCGGCTGGCTGCTGCTGACCCAGCGCCGTCACGGGCTCGACGTGCTGTTCGACTCGTTCGGCGCGGGCTCGGAGTCGGGCTACTTCGCCGCCTTCCTAGCCGCCGGACTGATCGGGATCTTCCAGTACTACGGCTTCGAGGCCTGCGGGGACGTCGCCGAGGAGGTGCCCGACCCGACGCGGCGCATCCCGAAGGCCATGCGCATGACGATCTACGTGGGCGGGGCGGCCGCGACGTTCGTCTGCCTGGCGCTGCTGCTGGCCGTACCGGACTTCGGCGCGGTGATCTCCGGAGCCAGCGCCGACCCCGTCTCCGAGGTGCTCACCACCGCCTTCGGGCCCACCGGGCTGCGGGTGGTGCTCGGGGTGGTGCTGCTGTCGTTCCTGTCGTGCGCGCTGAGCCTGCAGGCGGCAGCCAGCCGGCTGCTCTACTCCTACGCGCGCGACGGCATGATCGTCGGCAGCGAGCCGCTGAGCAGGTTCTCGGCCGTACGGCACGTCCCGCCGTACGCGCTGGTGGTGGCCGCGGTCGTGCCCGCGCTCGTGGTCATGGGCTCCATCGTCTCGGAGGACGCCCTCGTGAAGATCATCTCGTTCGCGACGCTCGGCATCTACCTCGGCTTCCAGATGGTCGTGCTGGCCGCGCTGCGCGCCCGGCTGCGCGGCTGGCGCCCTTCGGGGCCTTTCACGCTGGGCGCCGCGGGCCTGGCGGTCAACGTCGGAGCGCTGGTGTACGGCGTGCTGGCCATCGTGAACATGATCTGGCCGAGGACCCCCGACGCTCCCTGGTACGACAACTGGCTGGTGGCGCTGTCCGGCCTGGTCGTCGTGGGCCTGGGAGCGCTGTACCTGTTCGCCGCCAGGCCCCACGAGCACGGCGCGGCCCCCGCGGGCGACGCCATCCAGGAGGAGCGATGAAGTTCAGTTACGTGATGCTGCCGGACTATCCGCTGCAGGACTCCCTGTCGGCGATCAGGCTGGCCGACGAGCTCGGCTTCCACGCCTGCTACGCGGCGGACGAGACCTGGCACAAGGACCTGTGGCTGCTGTTCGCCGCGGCCTCGCAGCAGACCAGCAGGATCAGGTTCGGGCCGAGCGTCTCCTCCGTCGTGCTGCGCGAGCCCACGCTCATCGCGCAGGCCGCCGCCACCCTTGACGAGCTCAGCGGAGGACGTGCCGAGGTCGTCCTGTCCAGCGGCAACTTCGGGCTGCTGGCCCAGTACGGCATCGACTGGACGGTCACCAGGCCGCTGTCGCGCGTGAAGGAGGCCGCACACGTCGTCCGCACGCTCCTGGACGAGGGCGCGATCACCTTCGAGGGCGAGTTCTTCAGGTACAACGGCCTGTTCACCTTCGCCAGGCCGGTGCAGGAGCACGTCCCTGTGAAGCTCGGCGCCATGCGCGGGCCCCGCTCCTTCCGCGCGGCCGGTGAGCTGTCGGACGGCGTCCACCATGCGCTCAGCTACACCCGCGAGGCCTACGACTACCTGGTCACGGAGTTCAGGGCGGGGGCGGAGAAGGCGGGCAAGGACTGGTCGTCGATGGACATCGGCGCCTGGGTCGTCTTCGCCACCGGGCCGGACTCGGCGGTGGCGAAGGAGGCGGCCCGCAGCATGGTCGGCCTGTACGCCTCCTCGATGCCGGACGAGCAGCTGGAGCGCAACGGGGTGGACCCGAGCGCGATGAAGCCGATCGTCGACGCGCTGGGGGCGGGCGATCTGGCGCGGGCGATCGAACTGACCACGCCCGAGCTGGGCGACCGCCTGTCGATCGCGGGCACACCCGAGGAGTGCGTGGAGAAGATCAAGAGGGAGATCGAGCCTTCGGGGGTCAACCACATGATCCTGGCTGTGACGGACGCGACGCTGGTCAAGCAGTTCATGGGACGCGACCTGCCGGAGGTCTCCTCGGTGGAGACCCAGCTCCAGCTCATCCACGACCGCATCATGCCGTCGTTCACCTGAGGCCACGCGCTCGCGGGATCCCGAGGAGGTCTGCGGTCTTCGGGGTCCCCTGCGCGTGCGGGTTCCCGCCATCTGGCCCGGCATCCAGGACGAACAGGTGGACGGTCTCGGCTTCGGCCAGGCCGTCGAAGGCGCCTGCCGTACGCGGGGAAGCTGGACCGAGGTGTGCGGCTCGAACGCCTTCTGTGGCGGGGCTTACAGCGCCTGCCTCGACGAAATCGGCCGGCCATCTGTGTAGGGCCGCGCTGAGGGGGCAAGGACTCCGGATCCCGCAACCGAGAACGAGGAGGAGCCGTCGTGCTCACCTTGACACCCAATGCAGCTCAGGTCATCAAGGACCTGACCGCCCAGCAGGATGTGGAGGCCGCCGGCATCCGCATCTCCTCGCAGGGGGACGACCAGGGAGCCCTGGTGCTCAGCATGGCCACGGCGCCCGAGCCCACCGACGCGGTGGTGGAGACCGAGGGAGCGAGGGTCTACCTCGACCCCGTGGCGGCCAGCGTGCTGGACGACAAGTCTCTCGACGCCGACACGGATGGGCAGGGTGGTGTCGCCTTCCACGTCACCGACTGACGCGCCCGCGAAAGAGTGCCCTCCTCGATGGGAGAGGCACTCTTTCCCTGCGCTTCGTTCCTGCGAGCCGATGATCCACCCCGTGGATGGCTGGCGGCGAGACGATCGGGTGGGTCAGCGGTGGAGGAGGGCGGCGGCCTCGGCGGGCGACGGCAGGCCCTCGACATCGCCGTACACCTCAACGATGCGGCCCGCCAGCTCGCTTCCCACCCACGCGGCGTGCTCAGGACCCGCTCCGGCGAGACGAGCGGCCAGATAGCCGCCCAAGAGGGCGTCGCCCGCCCCGACGGGGTCGCGCACCACGCGCGCGGCACTCGGCAGGTGGACGGGCGCTCCGTCCTCGCCCCTGCAGTGGACCCCCTCGGCCCCCGCCTTCACCACCACCTCGATCTCCCGCCCGGCCCCCGCCCCGGACCCCGCTCCGCCGGCCTGGGCGGCGGCGAAGACGGCGGCAGGGTCGGTGGCGCCGAAGAGGGGTTCGGCCTCGTCCTGTCCGAGAACCAGCAGATCGGTCAGCGGCAGCAGCTCGCGGACCGTCTCCAGCACCCGGTCCTGGCGGCCGAGAGCAGGGCGGAGGTTCGGGTCGACGACCAGCATCGCCCCCGCCTCGCGCGCCCCCTCCGCCAGCGCCCGCACCAGCCGCTCGGGCCCCTCACCCAGCGCGATCGTGATGCCGCTGACCACGAGCGCTCGCGGGCGGGTGGCCAGGATGGCGGCCGCGTCGCCCTCGTCCATTCCCGCCGCCGCCGAACCGCTCCTGTAGTAGTGGACGCGCCTGGCCCCGTCCGGCCGTACTTCCTTGAAGAACACGCCCGTCGGACGTCCGGCGTCGCGGCCGACCAGGGAGGTGCCGACGCCGAGGGCACGTGCGGCGTTCAGCACCCGCTCGCCGAACGGGTCGGCGCCCACACGAGAGGCGAACCAGGCGCTGCCGCCGAGCCTGGCGACGGCCGCGCACACGTTCAGCTCGGCGCCGCCGACGTGCACGTCCATCCGCTCGGCGGTCGCCAGGTCCTCGCCTTGGGCGGGCTGGAGCAGCACCATCGCCTCGC
Organism: Nonomuraea recticatena; assembly: GCF_039533245.1. NCBI lineage: Bacteria > Bacillati > Actinomycetota > Actinomycetes > Streptosporangiales > Streptosporangiaceae > Nonomuraea > Nonomuraea recticatena. The sequence continues at coordinate 70,366 of NZ_BAAATE010000014.1, forward strand.
CGACCCCGACCACGTCCGGACGAATCACCAGGTTCTCCTTAGTTCACGCTGACTTGATCGGCGACGATACCGCCTGCGTTTCCAATTGACAGCCTTGCAATATGTGCGAAAGCATCCCATATAGAGCAATCAAATCCCACGGAGGTGGCCCGGTGCGGGAGTTCAGGTGGCGGCTGGCGGAGCGCGTGGTGGCCGACCGGGTGATCGGCATCATCCGCGCGCCGTCGGCCGACACGGCCGTCTCCTACGGCGAGCGGCTCGTCTCCGCCGGGCTCGGGGCCATCGAGGTCTCCCTCTCGACGCCCGGCGCGCTGGGCGCCATCCGTACGCTCTCCTCCCATGAGAACGGCGCCCTGATCGGGGCGGGCACGGTGATCGACGCCCACCAGGCGGTGCCGGCCATCGAGGCGGGGGCGCGTTTCCTGGTGTGTCCCACTCTCAGCACCGAGGTGATCCGCGCGGGCAGCCGCCACGGAGTCCCCGTGGTGGCGGGCGCCGCGACCCCGACCGAGATCGTCGCCGCGCTGGAGGCAGGGGCCGACCTGGTGAAGCTGTTCCCGGCCTCCCAGAGCTCACCCAAGGCGCTGCGCGACCTGCTGCAGGCCCTTCCCCATGCCCCGGTCGTGCCCACGGGCGGGGTCACCGCCGCCACCGCGCCCGAGTGGATCGCGGCGGGGGCGGTGGCCGTGGGTATGGGCGGCGAGCTGACCAGGGGCGAGCCCGAGGACACCGAACCCCGCGTGCGGGCCCTGCTGAACTCACTCAAGTGACGAGGCGACTCCCCCGTCACCACCACCGAAGCCCTGCCCCGCAGGACGCCCACTCGCGTAACGCGAGCCGGTGGAAGATCTGCGCCGGGAAGGTGGCCGGTACGGCGGGCCGTACCGGCCTGACGCCTGCTAGCCGAACAGCTTGCTGACGTAGCGCAGCTGCTCCTCACGCTGGAAGCCGCCGCCGCCCTCGTGGTTGTTCCACGGCCAGACGGTGATCTCCTTCGGCCCCTGCCAGTGGTTGTAGGCGGCGAACACCGTCGAGGGCGGGCACACGTCGTCCATCAACGCCACCGAGTACAGCGCGGACGTCTGCCCTCTGGCGGCGAAGTTCAGCCCGTCGAAGTACGACAGCGTGCGGAAGACGGCCTCCGCGCTGGGCCGCTGGCTGGCGAGGAAGCGGACGATCTCCTGGTAGGGGTCGCGTCCGGTGATCTCGACCGCCCTGCGGAAGTGGGTGAGGAACGGCACGTCGATCAGCGCGCCCTTCACCGAGGGACGCAGCGCCGCCACCGCCTGGGCGATGCCGCCGCCCTGGCTGCCGCCCGAGACCACGATCCTGTCGCCGTCGACGGCCGGATGCCCCGCTGCGACCTCCACGGCCCTCACCGCGTCGGTGAAGACCCGGCGGTAGTAGTAGTCGTCAGGGTCGAGGATGCCCCTGGTCATCATGCCCGGCGCCTGCGGGGAGGCGCCGCCGTGCGGGTCGGCGGTGGCACCGGGGCTGTGCAGGCTGTGGCCCCCCTGGCCGCGCGTGTCGACGACCAGCACCGCCAGGCCCGCCGACGGCCAGACCAGGTGATCGTGGACGAAGCCCCTGCCGCCCGAGTAACCGATGTACTGCACCACGCACGGCACGGGGCCCTCCGCCGCACGTGGCACGAGCAGCCAGCCGTTGATCCGGTGGCCGCCCCATCCCGCGAAGGAGGTGTCATAGACGTCCACGGTGGCCAGCGGGATGTCGTGGGGCGTGAAGACAGGAGCGAGGTCGTGCTCGGCGGCCTCGGCCAGGGTGCGGCTCCAGAAGGCGTCGAAGTCGGCTGGCTCGTCCCTCTCGGGGCGGTACTCACGAAGCTGGTCGAGGGGGAGGTCGAACAGGGGCACAGGGTCTCCCAAAGGTCATATGGCGGGCCCTGACATTTCACCCCATCCACCCGTGAAAGCGCTATCCCTCGCCTCCAGGATCCCGCCGTACGAGACAGTCGAAGCGCCGTCCCGAGGTCAGGCGCTGCGCCCAGGAGACGACGACCTGCGCACACGACGCCATCCGGTCATCCTCGCCCGCCGCCCCGCGATGACGTCAGAGAATCCGGCCCACGGCGCCGTCGACGCGCAGCTTGGGCGCCTCGTCCAGCAGCGGCACCTGCGCTTCGTCCTCGTCGCCGAGGCGCCACTCCTGGACGGGCACGAGTCCTGGCCCGATCAGGTCGAAGCCCTCGAACAGCCTCTCCACCTGCTCCCGCGTCCGGAAGGTGGACTGGGCGGGCGAGTTGGCCGTGGCCATCGTGAGCTGCGCGATCGCCTCGGGCGCGCTCTCGGCCATCGTGTGCGACAGCACCAGATGGCTGCCAGGCGCCATCCGCTCCCTGAAGCTCGCCACGATCCCGGCGGGGTCCTCGCTGTCCAGGATGAAGTGCAGCACCGCCACCATCAGCACGCCGACCGGCTGGTCGAAGTCGATGAGACCGGTGACGTGCGGATCGTTCAGCACCTCGTGAGGCTTGCGCACATCGGCCTGGATGCTCGCCACGCCGGGCGTCCTGGCCAGCAGCACGTCGGCGTGCATCCGCACCACGGGGTCGTAGTCCACGTAGATCACCCGGCATGCGGGGCTCACCTGGCGGGCGATCTCATGAACGCTCGGCGAGGTCGGGATACCGGTGCCCAGGTCGATGAACTGCCGCACCCCCTGCTCGGCCAGATGGCGCACCGCCCTGACCATGAAGGCCCTGTTGGCCCTGGCGACCAGCCTGGTATCGGGGGCGACGGAAAGGAGCCGGTCGGCGACGGCCCTGTCGACGGCGAGGTGGTCCTTGCCGCCGAGGAGGTAGTCGTACACCCGGGCGGAACTCGGCACCTTGGGATCAACACCTGGAGGAACACGGTCCAGCTCGCTCAAGAGTGTCTCCTTCACCTCATCCGACGTGATCGTCATGCTACCGGGGCAGGGTCGGCGATCAGCCGGGGCCGCGGGCCGTACTTCTAGCCGAAGGAGCGTACGAACGCGGTGACGGCCGGGCGGCGGTCGGCGGCGCGCCAGGCGAGGGCCAGCCTGGCAGGCGACAGTCCTGAGACCGGACGGGCCACCAGCCCAGGGCGCCGGTACAGCTCCGCGTTGCCCTCCGAGAGCAGCACCAGCCCGAGCCCGGCCAGTACCGCCTCGAAGACGCCGTCGGGCGAGGCCGCCTCCGCCCCGACGATCGTTCCAGGACCGCCCAGCCAGAAGTCCCGCAGCGGCCCTGCCGTCTCGGGCAGCGCCACGAACGGCTCGCCGCGCAGCTCGGCGAAGTCGATCTCCTCCCTGGCGGCCAGCCGGTGGTTCTCCGGCATCGCGACGAAGCGCCGTTCGGTCGCCAGCACCCTGGTCGCCACCCCCTCAGGCGCGGGCAGCCACACGAAGGCGACGTCGGAGCTGCCGTCGGACAGTCCGGCGCTCGGGTCCTCCCAGCCGACCACGCGCAGCGACACCATCCAGCCCGGCATCCGCTCCCTGAAGCGCCGCAGCGCCTCGGCCTGGATCCCGCGGCCGACGGCGGTCTGCAGGCCGATCACCAGCGTGCCGCTCGGGGCGGCCTGCCGTACCAGATCGAGGCCCTCGTCCCAGCGGGCCAGCAGGTCGCGGGCGACAGGCAGCAGCGCTGTGCCCTGCCGGGTGAGCGCGAGGCCGCTCGGCACGCGGTCGAAGAGGGTGAACCCGAGCTGCCGTTCCAGCGCTCTCAGCTGCTTGGACAGGGCGGGCTGCGACACGAAGAGCCGCTCGGCCGCCCTGGTGACGTTGAGCTCCTCGGCTGCCGCGACGAAGTACCGCAGCTCGCGCAGGTGAATCTCCATAACCACCGGTTATACCGGCATGTCTTGGACGTGGCCACCGGGGAACGCGCAGGATCGGGGGCATGAGAACTCTTGGCAAACTCACCGTCCCCCCGATCGGGTACGGGGCGATGGTGCTCTCTCCCGGCATCTACGGCGAGATCGACGACGACTGGGCGCTGGCCGCGCTGCGTCACGCTCTCGACGAGGGCGCCACCCACATCGACACCAGCGACGCCTACGGGCCGGACGGGCACAACGAGCGGCTGGTCGGCAGGGCGATCAGGGGCAGGAGGGACGAGGTCGTCGTGGCGACCAAGTTCGGCCTGGCCGTCCCTGAGGGGGTGGAGACCAGGTCCATCCCCGTGGGGTACGCCTTCGGCGAGCTGCGCGGCAGCGCCGACCCCACCCTGGTGCGCGGTTACGCCGAGCGCAGCCTGCGCAACCTCGGCACCGACGTGATCGACCTGTACTACCTGCACTACCCCGACCCCGGCGTGCCGGTCGAGGACACCATGGGCGCGGTGGCCGATCTGGTGCGGGCGGGGTTGGTACGGCATGCGGGCCTGTCGAACGTGACCGCCGAGCAGTTGCGCAGCGCCCACGCCGTGCTGCCGATCGCGGCTGTGCAGGTGGAGTGGTCGATGTGGCGGCCGATCGACCCCGAGTTGCTGGCGGCGACGCGGGAGCTCGGTGTCGGGGTGGTGGCGTGGAGCCCGCTGGGCTCGGGCTTCCTCACGGGGAGCGTCTCGAAGCTGGAGGAGGGCGACTTCCGGCACCACGCGCCGCGCTTCGACGCCGCCAACCTGGCCGTGAACAACGACAGGTACGCGCCGATCAGGCGGCTGGCCACCGAGCTGGGCATCACCCCCGCCCAGCTGGCGCTGGCCTGGCTGCTGCACCAGGACGAGCACGTGGTGCCGATCCCCGGCAGCAGTACGCCCTCGCACATCACCGAGAACCTGCAGACCGCGGGCATCGCGCTGCACCCAGACACGCTGAGGCGGCTGGACGAGGCGCTGTCCTCCTTCAAGGTGGAGGGAGGCACGCTGCTGTAGGCATGCCCCCTGAGGAGAGGTGACCATGCCCGCAGGGTCAACCCCTGCGGGCGAGGTCCATAGATATGCGGCAGATCATCACAAGTCGGATGGTGCGTGCCTGAACCTAGGTCTCATATCGCCCTAAAAGGGTCTTCGAGTAGGTTCGTGCGTGTGCTGTGGCCCGTGTGGCGTCGCCTCGCCCGGCGCGGCCTGCGCCTGGTGGGCCGCGCGCTGGCAGGCGCGGCCGTCCTGGTGCTCGCCCCCGTGCTGGCCCTGGCCACCCTGGGCGGCCTCGCCGGCCTCACCGCCACGCCCGCCGTCCTGCTGGGCGCGGCCCTCGGCGTCTTCGCCTCGATCTTCTTCCTCGGACTCCTGCTACTCGTGCCCCGTCCCGCCTCCCGGCTCCCCCGCTGGCTGCGCGCGCTCGCCATCCTCGGCGTCGAGGCCCTGGTCGTCTGGCAGGTGGCCGCGGCCACCCTCGACCCTCTCCGGGACGCCCGGCCACCACCGCCCGTCGCCGGCCAGCGGACCTGGGAGCTGTCCACAGGCTCCAGGCTCGCCTACGTGGTCAGGAAGCCGAAGCGGTCGCGAGGGCTGCCGCCCGTGGTGGTCCTGCACGGCGGCCCCGGCCGGGCCGACCTGGGCGGCGACTCGGCCTTCTTCGGCGCCCTGGCCGCCGACGGCCGCCCTGTCTACGTCTACGACCAGCTGGGGGCGGGCCGCTCGTCCCGGCTGACCGACCCTGGCGGGTACGGCCTGACCAGGGACCTCGACGACCTCGAGGCGATCCGCCTGCGGCTAGGGGCCGACCGGCTCGTCCTGGTCGGCCACGCGGAGGGCGCCCTGCTGGCCGCCGCCTACCTGGCCCGCCACCCCGGCAACGTCGACAGGCTCGTCCTGTCATCACCCGCGGGGCTGCGGCCTGCTCCGTCGGGCGCGGCGCTGGCCCGCCTGGACGCCGCCCAGAACCGCCGCCTGGCGCTGAGCCTGCTGAATCCGCGCGTCCTGGCGGCCTCGGCGCTCCTTCAGTCGAACCCCGCCGCCGCCCACTCCGTCGTGGGCGACGCCGAGCTCGACGCCCGCCTGGCCGCCTACCACCGGCTGCTGCTCCCCGCCCGGCGCTGCGGCTCGGGCGCCGCGCCCGCCGCCGTCACCGGCGCGTACGCCAACCTGGTGCGGCGCCCGATCCCCTCCTGGATCGGTGAGGGCATCAGCGGCAGCCCGGCTCCCACCCTGATCGTCAAGGGCTCCTGCGACTACCAGAGCTGGTCGTCGGCCGCCGGCTACCGGGCGATCATGCCGGCCTCGCAGCTCGTCTACCTGCGCGGGGCGGGGCACGACGCCTACCGCGACAGGCCTGGGCCGTACCTGGAGGCCGTTCGCGCCTTCCTGGCCGGCCGCCCCCTCAGCCCCCACACCGGCGAGCTCCCCCCTCCCGACTTCCAGGGCCCGCCCTGAGCCCCCGCCGGCGACCACGATCCGAGCCGGACGCACGGGGGGAACACGTGGACGGCCAAGACCCACGAAGGCGAGTGCGCGGGCGTCCGGTTGGGCCCGAGGACAAAGAACGGCGCGCATCCGTCGTCCCGCAGGCCAAAGGGCGGCGCGGGTCGCCTGGTGATACTGGCAGCATGGATCTCGAACGAGTCAAGCGCGAGGTATTCTCGCTGGTCAGCCCGCACACCCCCGGCCTGGCCGTCGGCGTGTACGTCGACGGCGCCGCGGTGCTGACGGTCGCCCAGGGGGCGGCGTGCGTGGAGTTCGGCGTGCCGGTCGACGAGCACACGCGGTTCGACATCGCCAGCGCGAGCAAGCAGTTCACGGCGGCGTGCGTCCTGCTGCTGGAGCGCGAAGGGAAGCTGGGGCTCGACGACGACGTGCGGACGCACGTGCCTGAGCTGAGCCTGGAGACCCCGGTGACGCTGCGGCAGTGCCTGCAGCACACCGGCGGCCTGCCGGAGTGGTACTCGCTGCAGGCGCTGACGGGCGTGCCGCTGGCGGAGATGACCGAGCAGCGGCTGCTGGAGGTGCTCACGGGCATCCGCAGGACGACGTTCGAGCCGGGCACGGCGTTCTCCTACTCCAACACCGGCTACGTGCTCGCGGCGGTCGTGATCAACCGCGTCACGAACTCGTCGCTGGCGGAGTTCGCGCGCAAGCGGCTCTTCGAGCCGCTCGGGATGGCCGATTCCCTGTTCCGTGACGACGCGTCGGTTCCGCTGGACCGGCTGGCGTACGGCTACGCCAACGCGCAGGGCGAGCCGCGCAGGGCCGACACCCAGGAGAGCGCGGTCGGCGACGGCGGACTGGTGACGAGCGTGGCGGGGCTGGCGCCGTGGTTCGGGTTCCTGGCCGACGGGCGGGTGCTCGGCACCGACCTGCGCGACCGGCTGCTGGAGCGGGGGGTGCTGGCCGACGGCACGGTCCAGGCGTACGCGATGGGGATCTATCACGGCGATGGCTGGTTCGCCCACGCGGGCGGCATGCACGGGTACCTGTCGAACCTGCTGTACCTGTCCGATCCGGGTGTCGGCATCGCGGTGCTGTCCAACCAGACGGCGATCAATCCGGTGAGGGTGTCGCACCGGCTGGCGCGGCTGCTGCTCGGCCAGGAGGAGCCGCCGAAGCCCGCGCCGAAGCGGCTGGCCGCGCCGGAGCGGCTGCACTGGCACGATCCGGCCGGGGACGGGACGCTCACCCTCACACCCGCCGACGAGGGCCTCATGATCGACGGCGTGGGCGTGTTCACCGGCGGCGCCGACGGACGCTGGCACGGGACGGGATTCGCCGAGGGCGGCTGGATGGAGATCGACGGCGACCGGCTGCTCCTCAACGTCGGCCCACTGTCGCGCCCCCCTGTCGTCTTCGACGCGGCCGAGCCGCCCTCGGACGCGCCGCTGCCCGACGGCGTCTACCGCAGCTGGGAGCTCGGCGTCGACGCCATCGTGAGCGACAGCGTGGTGCGCATCGGCCGCGAGCTCGACCTGCCGGTGTCCGCCGCCCCTGGCGGAGCGTGGAAGGCCGGGCCGTTCACGCTCCGTGTCCACGAGGGCGACCTGCTGGTGAGCGGCGGCGGCCTGCGCCGGATGCGCTTCGAAGGCTGATTGGCCCGCAGGACGAGGCGGGGGCCGCCGGTTTTGGCTGCCGGGTCAGTGAACAGCGGCTGTCCTGCTCCTAGCGTCCGACTGTCCCCGCCCGAACCTTTCCGAGGTGGTCCCATGACATCCGCGAAGGCCGCGACCGCCGCCGTCGTACTCGCGCTCACCACCGCCTGCTCCTCAGGAGGAACAGTGCCACAGGCCCGCGACTCCCTGGTCTGGGCCACCGCCAACGCGCCCAACAGCCTGGACATCGCGCACGGCTTCAACAACGCCTCGACCCTCGTCCAGACCGCGGTCCTCGACACGATGGTCACCCTCGACACTCGCGGCGCGCCCGCGCCCCGGCTGGCGACGGAGTGGACGCAGCCGGACCCTGCCACCTATCTGTTCACGCTGCGCAAGGGCGTGCGTTTCGCCGACGGCACCCCGTTGACGGCCGACGACGCCGCGTTCTCGCTGCGCCGCCACCTGGACCCGAAGGTCGCCTCGCAGGCGGCCAGCTACTTCACCACGGTCAAGCAGGTCGAGGCGGTCGGCGACGGGCAGGTCAAGGTCACGCTGAAGCGGCCGAACCCCGCCTTCCTCGCCATGTCGGCGATCGCCTGGCAGGTGACGCCGCGCAAGCTGGCCGAGGCGCACCCCCAGGACCTGGGCAGCCCCGAGGTGGGCACGATGGGCACCGGCCCCTTCAAGGTGGCGAAGTTCTCGCTCACCTCGGGCGTGGTCCTGGAGCGCAACGAGTCGTACTGGGGCCGCAGGCCCGCGCTGCGCAGGGTGGAGTTCAAGACCATCGCCGACCCCGAGACGCTGCGGCTGGCGGTCAGGTCGGGCGAGGTGGACGCCACCGACGGCGTCAACGTCCGCGACGCGCGCAAGTGGACCGGCCTGCCCGGTGTCAAGACGATCTTCTACCCTGGCAACAACATCGGCTACCTGTCGCTGGCGGTCGGCACGGGCCCGCTGAAGGATCCGCACGTGCGGCGGGCCATCGCGCACGCGGTCAACCGCAGGGCGGTGTCGGACCTGATGACCGCCGGTCACGGCGCCCCTGCGGCGGCGATGCTGCCGAGCCCGCAGCTGGCGGCGCTGTACGGCGACAGCGTCCCGGCCCTGCCTGCCTATCCCTACGACGTGGAGGCGGCCAGGGCCGAGCTGGCCAGGTCCGCCTACCCGCAGGGGTTCGAGCTGGAGGCGCCGTACGCCAGCACCGGCGACAGCGGCACGGTCATGCAGACCGTCGCCGCCGACCTGGCCAAGATCGGCATCAGGCTCACCCTGCAGCCGAGCCCCGCCGACCAGTACCGGGCACGGGTGATGCAGCACGACCGCCTGTCGATCCAGTACGTCAACCTGGCCTACGGCACGCCCGACCCGCTCGAGGTCCTGCCCGACATGGTCAGCCGCGCCGCCGCCGAGCCTGAGGGCTTCAACTTCTCCGGCTACGGCAGCGCCGCCACCGACAAGCAGCTGGACACGCTGGCCTCGGCGACCGGTCAGGACAGGAAGGAGCAGGTCACCGCGTTGCTGACGGAGATCGCCGAACAGGTGCCCTACATCCCGCTGTTCCATACCGACTACGCCGTCGCGCTGAACGAGAGGTTCACGGGCACGTTCTCCACCTGGTCCGCGGACGCCATCGCCTCGCTGCGCCCGGCGGGCCGCTGACATGGCGGTCGTCAAGCGCCTGTGCGCCGCCGTTCTCCTGCTGGGGATATTGTCCGTGCTCACCTACGGGCTGCTCGCGGCCGCGCCGGGCGGTCCCGAGCAGGTGCTGCTCGGCGGGCGCCCGTCCACGCCCGAGACCAGGGCGGCGATCCGCGTGCAGTACCACCTGGACGATCCCTTCCCTGTCCGCTACGCGCGCTGGCTGGGCGACGCGCTGCGGGGCGACTTCGGCACCTCGATCTCCTCACGCGAGCCGGTCACCACGGTGATCGCCGACCGGCTGCCGGTGACGGCGGGGCTGGCGGGCTACGCGCTGGTGCTCACGGTCGTGGTGGGCGTGCCCGCCGGGCTGGCCGCGGCGATGCGCCGCGGCGGCAGGCTGGATCAGGGCATCACGCTGGCGTCGCTGGTCGCGCTGTCCATCCCGTCGTTCGCGCTGAGCATCCTGCTGCTGTACGGCTTCGCGGTCGCGCTGGGCTGGTTCCCCGTCTTCGGCGCGGGCGACACCCCGATGGACCGCCTGGTGCATCTCACGCTGCCCGCGATCGCGCTGGCCGCGGCGCAGGCGGCGATCGTCGTCAGGCAGATGCGCGCCGCCGCGCTCGATCTGGCCGCGCAGGACTTCCTGACCTTCGCCAGGGCGCGCGGCCTGCCCAGGTGGCGGGTGTGGGTGAGCTACGCGCTGCGCAACGCGGCGCTGCCCGTGCTGACGGTGGGCGGCCTGCTGCTGGCGGCCAACCTGACCGGCTCGGTCTTCGTCGAGCAGGCCTTCGGGCTGCACGGGCTGGGGGCGCTGCTGATCAGCGCGGTCGGCGAGAAGGACATACCGGTGGTGCAGGCGCTGGTGCTGTTCGGCGGCGCGATCGTGATCCTCGTGAACCTGCTGATCGACCTGGCCTACGTGGCCGTCGATCCCAGGGTCAGGCACAAGGCGGCCACGGCATGAGGGCGATCCTGGTGGCCGTGCTGGGCCTGGCGGCGGTGGCGGCCGTGGCCGGTTCGTGGCTGGCGCCGTACGATCCCGCCGCCCAGGATCTCGCGCTCGGCGCGGCGGGGCCGAGTGCCGCGCACTGGCTCGGCACCGACGACCTGGGCCGCGACGTGCTGTCGCGGTTGCTGGCCGGTGCGGGCTCCGCGCTGATGTGGCCGGTGCTCGTCGCCGCCTGCACGACGGTGCTGAGCACGACGCTCGGGCTGCTGGCGGGCTACCGGCTGGGCTGGGTGGACGCGCTGATGATGCGCACGGTCGACCTGGCGATCGCGATGCCGGGCATGCTCGTGCTGATCGTGGTGGTGGGCGTGATCGGCGGCGGGTACGGCTGGGCGGTGCTGGCCATGGCGCTGCTGTTCACACCCGGCGACATCCGGGTGATCCGCAGTCTCACCCTCGCCCAGAGGGAGCTGGCCTACGCCGAGGCCGCCCGCACGCTGGGCCTGCCCGCGTCGCGGATCATGTTCAGGCACCTGCTGCCGAACCTGGCTCCCACGGTGGTGGCCAGCTCGCTGCTGAGCTTCGTGGCGGCGCTGGTCGCGCTGGCGGGCCTGTCGTTCCTGGGGATCGGGCTGCCTGCCGGCACGCCCGACTGGGGCCTCATGGTCCAGGAGAACCGCGGTCTGCTGGACCTGAACCCGTGGGCCTCGATCGCGCCCGCGGCTCTGATCACCGTGGTCGCGTGCGCGGCCACCCTGCTGGGCGACCGCGCGTTCGAGTCGCTGTCGAAGGGAGGCCTGCGGTGAGGATCTCCGAGCTGCGCATCTCCGGGTCCGGGCTCATCGTCGACGGCGTGGACCTGGAGGTCTCCAGCGGCGAGACCGTGGGACTGGTCGGCGAGTCGGGCAGCGGCAAGTCGCTCACCGCGCGGGCCGCCGCGGGACTGCTGCCCAAGGGGCTGCGCGCCACCGGCTCGATCACGCTCGACGGCCGGGAGCTGCTCGGTGCGCGCGAGCGGGTGTGGCGCTCGGTGCGCGGCACCCGGGTGAGCCTGCTCATGCAGGACCCGTTCGCCATGCTGAACCCCCTGCGTACGGCGGGCGCCCACGTCGCCGAATCGCTGCGAGGGCGCAGGGACAGGGCGGAGGTGCTGCGCCGGCTGGCCGAGGTGGGCATCGACGATCCGGACGTGGCCGGGCGCCATCCGTTCCAGCTGTCGGGCGGCATGCGACAGCGGGTGGCGCTGGCCGCCGCGCTGGCGGCGGACCCGGGGTTGCTGATCGCCGACGAGCCCACCACGGCGCTGGACGCCACGACGCAGCACGAGATCCTCATGCTGATCAGGGGCCTCCAGCGGGCTCGTGGCATGGGCGTGCTGCTGATCACCCACGACCTGCGGGTGGCGTTCGAGCTGTGTGACCGGGTGGCGGTCATGTACGCGGGGCGCATCGTCGAGCAGGGGCCGCCTGCCGAGATGGCCAAGGCGCCCGCGCATCCGTACACGGCGGGTCTGCTGGCCGCCGTGCCCACCGTCGAGCGGCGGCTGCCTCGGCTCATCGGCATCAGGGGCGGCGTGCCGTCGGCGGCGGAGGTGAGTGCGACGTGCGCGTTCGCCGCCCGCTGCGACCAGGCGACGTCCGAGTGCGCGCACGCCCGGCCGCCGCTGCGCGAGCTGCGCCCTGAGCGGCTCACGGCCTGCCTGCACCAGGTGCGCCCCAGGATCCACGTCGAGGAGGGCGGGCAGGAGCGCCGCCAGGTGACCGGCGACGAGGTGCTGCGCGTCACCGGCCTGCGCAGGACGTACGGCTCACACGTCGCGCTGGGCGGCGTCTCCCTGCACGTCAACCGCGGTGAGAGCGTCGGTGTCGTCGGCGGCTCCGGCTCGGGCAAGACCACGCTCGCCCGCTGCGTACTGGGCCTGGTCAGGCCGGACTCCGGCACGATCGAGCTGGCCGACCCTGCTCGGCCACGCCACCAGCTGGTGCAATGCGTCTTCCAGGACCCCTCGACCTCGCTCAACCCGGCCCTGACAGTCGGCGCCACGCTTACCGAGGCGGCGGCGCAGGGCCCGGCGAAGGACAGGCTCACACCGGCGGAGCTGCTCGAGCTGGTGGGGCTGCCCGTCGCCTACGCCCGCAGGCGGCCGGCCGGACTGTCGGGTGGGGAGCGGCAGCGGGTGGCCATCGCCAGGGCGCTGTCCGTCCGGCCCGCGCTGCTGATCTGCGACGAGCCGGTGGCCTCGCTGGACGTCTCGGTCCAGGCGCACGTCCTGGAGCTGTTGCGGGAGGTCGGCACCAGCATGCTGTTCATCACCCACGACCTGGCTGTCGTCAGGCAGATGGCCGACCGGCTGGTGGTGCTCTCGCGCGGCGAGGTGGTGGAGAGCGGTGACACAGCGGAGGTTCTCGACGCCCCCGCGCACGCCTACACGCGCAGGCTTGTGGCCTCCGTACCCGTCACGCCCTGATATTTCATACTTCTGTATCTAGCGCCCGCGATGGCGGGCAAGGGAGCCTTGCGCCATGCATGACCTGCTGCTTCGCGACGGGACCGTCCATGACGGGCTCGGAGGAGCGCCCCGGCACGCCGACGTCGCGATCACCGACGGGCGCGTGGTCGCCGTCGGGCGCGACCTCGGCCCTGCCCTGCGCGTGATCGACGTCTCCGGCCTGATCGTCAGCCCGGGCTTCGTCGACCCGCACAGCCACTCCGACACAGTTCCCTTCCTGGAGGAGCCGCAGCCGTTCAAGCTTCTGCAGGGCGTGACCACCGAGATCGTGGGCAACTGCGGTTTCTCGTGCGGCCCTGTCGATCCGGAGTCAAGGAGCTTCCTGCCGGCCGAACTGGCCGGGGCGAGCTTCGCCACCCTCGGCGACTACCTGGACGCGGCCGAGGCGGCCGGGCCGAGCAACAACCTGGCCGTGCTGGCAGGGCACAACACGCTTCGCCTGGCCGCGGCCGGGATGAGCGCCGAAATCACGCCGGACCGGCTGGCGCGCATGTGCGAGCTGGCCGCCCAGTCCTTCGAGGCGGGCGCGGTGGGGCTGTCGAGCGGCCTGGAGTACGTGCCCGGCGCCTACGCCGACCTGGAGGAGCTGGTCGCGCTCGCGCTGGTGGCCAAGCGCTGGGACCTGCCGTACGCCACGCACATGCGTAGCGAGAGCGAGGGCCTGGCCGACGCGCTCGACGAGGCGATCGCGGTGGCGAAGCGGGCGGGCGTCCGGCTGCAGGTCTCGCACTGCAAGGCCTCGGGGCGAGCGGTGCACGGCGCCTCCGCGATGATGCTGGACAAGCTCGCCCAGGCCCGCCGCGCGGGCGTGGACGTGCGCGCGGACGTCTATCCCTACCTCGCCTTCGGCACCATGCTGGTCGCGGTGCTGCCCCCGATCGCGTGCGAGGGCGGCGAGCAGGCGCTGCTGGAGCGGCTGGGCGACCCGGCCGAGCGTGCGGCGCTGCGCGCGCTCGCGGAGGACCCGACCACCGGCACCGGCGTCGGTTTCTGGCGCGAGCTGCACCCCTCCGACGTGCAGATCCTCGTCCACAACGACCCTGGCATCGAGGGCAGGCGGCTGTCCGACCTCGGCGGCGACCCGTGGGAGGCGCTGTGCGACCTGGTAAGGCTGGACCCTCAGGCCTCGGGCGTCTTCCACACCATGCACGAGCGGGACCTGGCCGCCTTCCTGGCCGACCCGCTGATCTCCATCGGCTCCGACAACGGGCCTCCTGTCGGCCCCACCCATCCGCGCACGTTCGGGACCTTCCCCACCTACCTCGGCACCTACGTCGAGAAGGAGGACATGCCTGAGGCGATCCGCAAGCTCAGCTCCGCCGTCGCCGCCCAGTTCGGTCTGGCCGGGCGCGGCTGGCTGGGTCCGGGGGTGATCGCCGACCTGTGTGTCTTCGACCCCGTCACGATCGGCCACGCGGGCACCTACGAGAGCCCCGACGTGCGGCCCACCGGGGTCGAGCACGTCTTCATGGCAGGGCGCCAGGTGGTCGCCGACGGGGAGTTCACCGGAGGCAGGCACGGCCGGATGCTCAGGCGGGGCGCCCGGTGACGGCCCGCGGGCGGGTCACGCTCGGCGTGCTGATCGACAGCCTCGGCCCTGGCCTGGCGCGCCCGCTGGCGCTGCCGCACGGCAGGGAGCCGCTGGTGGGCACCCCGGTCATCTACGACCCCGAAGAGCCGCAGGCGGGGCTCGACGGCGCGGTCCTGCTGGTGACCGGCCGCCCGTCGGCCGAGATCCTGGCCCGCGCGGGCGAGGGCGGCGTGGCCGTCGTCGTGGTCAAGCCGGGCACCTGCGACGAGCAGGCGCTGGCCACCGCGGCCAAGGCGGCGGGCACGGCGCTGCTCGCCGCGCCGCCCGAACTGTCCTGGGGACAGCTCTACACACTCATCGACGCCCTGCTCGCGGTGGTCGCCCCTGCCGGGGACCCACGCGGCACCCGGGCGGCCGACCTGTTCGTGCTGGCCAACGAGGTGGCGGTCCGGGTGGGTGGCGCGGTGGCGATCGAGGATCTGGCGATGCGGGTGCTGGCCTACTCCACGGTCGAGGGCCAGCGCATCGACGAGCTGCGAAGGGAGGGCATCCTGGGCCGCAGGGTGCCCGAGCACCCGACCAACGCCGAGGAGTACGCGGCCGTGCTGCGCGCCGACGGGGTGGTCTGGAGCCACGAGCCGCGTGAGTTCTATCCCCGTCTGGCCATCGCGGTCCGGGCGCACGGCGAGGTGCTCGGCACGATCTGGGCGGTGCAGGCGGAGGAGCCGCTGGCCCACGACGCCGCCGCGGTCCTCGAGGAGGCGGCCACCGCCGCGGCGCCGCACCTGGCGCGCATCAACCTGGCCGCCGACGAGGCGCGGCGCAGGCGCGACGAGTGCCTGGGCTGGCTACTGCGCGGCATCGGCGCGGTCGACGAGCTGGCCACCTCCTTCGGCCTGCTGCCGCGCGAGCCGGTGACGGTCGTGACGCTGGGCCCCTACGCGGGCTCGGCCGACGCCTTCGCCGCGACGCACGCCGCCGACCTGCTGCGCACCGCGTTCGTGGCCTACCGGATCAGGGCCGCGACCGGCGTGGTCGACGGCCGCGCCCATGCGATCGTCGCGGCCGAGGCGTCCGCGACATTGCTGCGCCGCATCATCGTGGACACGCTGGCCAGGGTGAGCGAGCGGCTGGGCGGCGGCTGGCGGGCCGGCATCGGCCGTACCGTGGCCTCCGTCGCCGCCGAGCCCGCCGGGGCGCGCCAGGCGGAAGAGGCGCTGCGCGCGGTCTGCGGGCCGTTCGCCCAGGAGCTGGCCGGGTCGCACGAGGAGCTGTCGGCGGCGCTGTTCCTCATGGACGTGGAGGCCGCCCTGCGGCCGAAACCCTCCCTGTCCGGCGAGCCTCTGGCGCTGGTCGCCGCGCACGACGCCAGGCACGGCACCCACTACGTGCACAGCCTGAACGTCTGGATCGGCGCCCACTACGACGTGCCCCGCGCGGCCGAGCTGCTGTCGTTGCACCCCAACACGCTGCGGTACCGGCTGCGCAGGATCGGCGAGCTGATCGCGCTGGACGATCCGGACACGCGGCTGGCGCTCGCCCTCCAGCTCAGGCTGAACGCCGCCACAAAGCAGAGCCGATGAAGTTCGGCGTGGACGCCAACGCCCCGGACGACGCGCGCCGCGATGCTGATGCCCATGGCCGAACACCTCACCATCCGTTCCCTCCACGGCATCGGGGCGCTGCGGCGTGCCGACCGACTGCTCCGCGAGATCTGGGGAACCAGACGCGGTGACGACCCGCCGATAGCCCTCGACCTGCTGTGCGCGTTCGCCCACACCGGCGGGTACGTGGGCGGCGCCTTCCTCGACGAGGAACTCGTCGGGGTGGCGACGGGGTTCCTGGCGGCCGGCCACAGCCTGCACTCGCACGTCGCGGGCGTCGCCGAGAAGGCGCGCGGACGTGGCGTGGGCCGGGCGCTCAAGGAACACCAGCGGGACTGGGCGGCCGAGCACGGGCTCGTGGCCGTCTCCTGGACCTTCGACCCGCTGGTCCGGCGCAACGCCTTCTTCAACCTGACCCGCCTGGGCGCCGAGGTCGGCGCCTACCTGCCCGATTTCTACGGGCCGATGAGCGACGGCATCAACGACGGCGGGCCCTCCGACCGGCTCTTCGTCACCTGGCCGATCGAGCAGGCCGCTCCCCCGCCGGTTCCCGAGCGCGAGGCCGTGGTCGTGGTGGACGAGACGGGGGCCGTGAGGGACGCCGAGGGAGCGCCGCTGCTGCGGTGCGCCACCCCGGCGGACGTCGAGGCGCTGCGCACGACGGACCCCGCCGCGGCCAGGAGGTGGCGGGCGGCGCTGGCGAGCGGGCTCGGCGGCGCGCTCGGCCAGGGATACCGGGTCACCGGGTTCACCCGCTCCGGCTGGTACCTGCTCGCCCGCGGGGGTGCCGCGTGAAGCTCGACGCCGTCGAACTGCGCCAGGTCGCGCTGCCGCTGGTCAGCCCGTTCCGCACCTCACTCGGCACGCAGACGGTTCGCACCGCGCTGCTCGTGCGGGTGCTCACCGACGAGGGCGAGGGCTGGGGCGAGTGCGCGGCCGAGGACGAGCCGACCTACAGCCCCGAACACCTCGCAGGGGCCGCCGACGCGATCAGGCGGTTCATGCTCCCCGCGCTGGCCCCGCTCGAGCTGGATCCGGCGGCGGTCGGTCCCGCGCTGCGGCATCTGCGCGGGCACCCGATGGCCAAGGCGGCCGTGGAGATGGCGGTGCTGGACTGCTGGCTGCGGGCCCGCCGCACGAGCCTGGCCGCCCACCTGGGAGGGGTACGGCAGCGCGTGCGCGTGGGCGTCTCCGTGGGCATCGCCGAGACCGTCGACGCGCTGCTGGACACGGTCGACCGGCACCTGAGCGCCGGTTACGCCAGGATCAAGCTGAAGATCGAGCCCGGCTGGGACCTCGAGCCGATCAGGGCGGTGCGCGAGACGTTCGGCGCCGATGTGATGCTCACCGTCGACGCCAACACCGCCTACGAGCCGGGTGACCTCAGGCACCTGGCGAAACTCGACGCCTTCGGGCTCGCGCTGGTCGAGCAGCCCTTCGCCCCTGACGACCTGCACGCGCACGCGGCGCTGGCCGCCCGCATGGACACGCCGGTCTGCCTGGACGAGAGCATCACCAGCGCGCGCGACGCGGCCGAGGCCATCAGAAGGGGCGCCTGCTCGATCATCAACATCAAGCCCGGCCGCGTGGGCGGCTACCTGGAGGCGCGCCGCATCCATGACCTCGCCCAGGCGAACGGTGTGCCGGTCTGGTGCGGCGGCATGCTGGAGACAGGCCTGGGCCGGGCGGCCAACCTGGCGCTGGCCAGCCTTCCCGGATTCACGCTGCCGGGCGACATCTCCGCCACCGAGCGGTACTACCACCGCGACATCACCCGCCCGTTCGTGCTCGACGGCGGCGAACTGGCGGTTCCCGCCGAGCCAGGCCTCGGCGTGCTGCCCGAGGAAGCCGGCCTGGAGGCCTGCACGACGGTGGTGGAGACGGTGAGCTGCGCCGTCTGAACGTCTCCTCGGCAGGTGGCGTGCTGATCGAAGGAGCGCGAAGTCGGAGGCCAAGCGGTCTTAGGAAGACAATTGCCATCTCCAACTCCTTGGCTCACAGAACGAAATG